>NZ_JAHBRX010000001.1:4244285-4550000 GCF_018398335.1 Chelatococcus sp. HY11 | reverse complement strand
GCCGGCTCAGCTCATGCTGACGCGGGCCCTCGGCCAGGCCGCCCCGACAAGCATGGGCGCCCTGGCCTATGCCAGCCCGACGGAAACGCCCTTCACCGGCCTCGATGTTCGCGTCATCCCGGAAAACGTGACGATCGCTCCCAAAGTAGATCCGATGAAGCCCGCCAACGGTCCGCGGACGGAAGAGCGCCTCATCGTGATGAAGCGGGACGAGACCCTTGAGCAGATCCTGCGCGCCAATGGCGCGGCAGCCGATACCATCAAGGCGATCATCGCAGCGCTTGGCCCCGACAAGGCGCGGGCTCTCGGCGAGGGCCAGCAGATCAAGCTGCTCGTCGCGCCGCTCCGCGCCAGCGACAAGAAGACAACCGTGGTGCGTGTCACGCTTCTCGACGAGCGCACCACCCAGGCTGTGGTCGCGGTGAACGACCAGGGGCGTTATGTATCCGTGGATGTCCCGCAGCAGGCTGTTGCCAGCGCCGAGCCCACAGATGAGGGCGAGGGGGAAGAGGACGAAGACGACAACGGTTCCGGCACGCGTCTTTATGAGAGCCTGTATGAGACGGCGCTCAAGAACGAAATTCCCGCCTCGGTCGTCGCCGAGCTGGTGCGTGTCTTCGCGTCGGACGTCGATTTCCAGCATCGCGTGGACGCAGGCAATTCCGTCGAGATCTTCTACGGCGAGGGCGATGATACGGAGGCCCAACGGCCAGAGATCCTTTATGCCTCGCTGACGATCGGCGGGGAGACCAGGCGGATCTACCGCTTCCAGTCTCCGGAAGACAATTCGATCGACTATCTCGACGAGGAAGGGCGATCGCTCAAGAAATTCCTCATTCGTAAGCCGATCTCAGCCGGCATCATGCGATCAGGCTTCGGCATGCGCTACCATCCGATCCTGCGTTATTCCAAGATGCACACGGGCGTGGATTGGGCAGACAAGATCGGCACGCCGATTCTAGCGGCTGGCGACGGTGTCATCCTGAAAGCCGGCTGGTCATCCGGCTATGGCCGCCGCATCGAAATTCAGCATGCGAACGGTTACGTCAGCACCTACAATCACCAATCCGCCTTCGCGCGTGGCATAAAGCCGGGCATGCGGGTGCGCCAGGGCCAGGTCATCGGCTACCTCGGCAACACCGGCCTCTCGACCGGCCCACATCTTCACTACGAGGTGATGGTGAATGGTCACTTCGTGAACCCTCTCAAGATCAAGCTTCCGCGTAGCCGAGAACTCGGCGGCTCGCTTCTGGCGGAATTCCGCCGCCAGCGGGACCAGACCCGCGAGTTGCTGACGAAGGTTTCTCCCACCGGCAAGCTCGCCCAGGTGGGCCAGTAACGCCGATCCGCGCCGACGCGGCACGCCAGCGCATGAAAAAAAGCCGCGCCAATCTCGAGGAGCGGCTCTCCCTGCAAGCGTCGCGCTCAGCGCATGGCTCGTTCCGGAGATCGCCTCGCCGCGCCCTTTAACGCCGGAACGGGATGCTCTACGCAGATATCCAGACCGCTTTCGCCAGGATGTCGGACCGGGGTTGTCGCAACGGATGGCTGCTGACAGGGCGGGCGCATGTCCCGTGCCTGCATTCCCGGTGAGCCATTCTTCCCGCACAGGTCTGCCCGCCCGCGACACGCGCGCACCCGCTTGATGATCGCTCTGCCCTGGAAGCAAGATGCTGACGATCCTGCCCATAATCCTCCCAGTCTTTGGCCTGGTCGGTCTCGGTTTTCTGGCGCGATACTTCAATTTCGTCACAGAGCGGGTTGGCGAGGGGCTGTCGGAATTCGTCTATGCCATGGCGATCCCTTGCCTCATCCTGGCCACCCTCGGAAAGGCGACGATACCGGCAACCCAGCCCTGGGGTTATTGGGCCGCCTATTTCGGAGGCGCCGCGATCGTCTGGATCGCCGCGGCGCTCATCGTGCGCCATATCTACAAGCTCAACACACATGAGGAGGCTGTGGCCGGCTTCTGCGCCGCGCAGTCGAACCTCGCCCTGGTCGGCATTCCGATCATCGGCCAGACCTACGGGGATGAGGGACTCGTTCCCCTCTTTCTCCTGCTCGCCGTCCATCTGCCGATCATGCTGTCCGTCGCGACTGTCCTCGTCGAAGGGCGCGACACCTCGATTCCGCTTCTCATCAAGCGCCTTTTGGCGAGCCCTATCGTCATCGCTTTGTTCATCGGTGCGCTGATCCAGTTCCTGCCGAAGGATCTTGCGGCGATGCAGGTCGCCTGGCGCATCATCGATCCGATCAGCGCGACCGCGACCCCCTGCGCGCTGCTGGCCATGGGCATGAGCCTGCATCGCTATGGCCGTTCGATCAGGCTCGGGATTCCGCTCATTCTTGCGACGCTCAAGCTCCTCGTGCATCCCTTCATCGTCCTCATTCTGGCGACGAAGGTCTTCACGATGCCGCCCGCCTGGGCGGGCGTGGCCGTGCTCTTCGCGGCGACGCCGACCGGGATCAACGCCTATCTGTTCGCCGAGCGCTATCGCAGCGGTGTGGCTATCGCCTCGGGCGCCATCAGCCTGTCCACTGTGCTGGCGCTGTTCACGACCGTCCTGTGGTTGTTTGTTCTCGGCATCGGGTAGATCAGTCCGGGCATGGCGCGAAGCCCAGCCGTTCCCATATGTCGGCCGCTGTCAGCCCTCCCGCCCGCAACTCCCTCAGGGCGGTCGATCCCCGGCTTTTGGCGAGCTTCTCGCCTCCGCTATCCTGAATGAGATCGTGATGCAGGTAAGCCGGCGTCGGCAAGCCGAGCAGCCTCTGCAGCAGGCAGTGCACATCCGTCGCCGCTTCGAGATCCTTGCCGCGAACCACGTGGGTCACGCCTTGGCGAGCGTCGTCCACCACGACGGAAAGATGATAGCTCGTGCCGATGTCCTTGCGGGCGAGGACGACATCGCCCCAACGCGCCGCCTGCGCCGCGATAGTCGACAGCTCGCCCTCCGCCGTGAAACGCATCCAGACGAGCGGCGAATCGTTGGCGGCGATCGTGGCGAGCGCCTTTCCCATGTCGAGCCTCCATGCCACGGGCTCCCCGCGACTGGTGAAGGCCTCAGCCTCGGTATGCGAAAGCCTGTCGACCAGCCCGGGATGGCGCGGGGTGCCGTCGGGATCACGCGGCCAGGGCGCCGCCCCGCCCGCCTCGCGACGGGTAAGGGCCGCCGCGATGTCCTGCCGGCTCGCGGCGCAGGGATAGAGAAGCCCCATGGCGTCAAGCCTCGCAAGCGCCGCGCGATAGACGCCAAGTTCCCGCGACTGGCGCAGCACGGGCGCTGGCCATGTCAGGCCGAGCCATTCGAGATCCTCGTAAAGGGCCTGCTCGAAGGCAGGCCGGCAGCGCGTGGTATCGATGTCCTCGATCCTGAGCAGCCAGATACCGTTGAACGCCATGGCCAGCGAATTGTTGAGCAACGCGGAATAGGCATGGCCGAGGTGCAGATAGCCATTCGGGCTCGGGGCGAAGCGAAACACCGGCTGAATTCCGGAATGGGATGGGGCACTATGCAAACCGCACCTCCGGTTGCTTCACATAACCCGTTCGACGATAGCCAGATGTTGCCGATCTCGACTGAAGAGACGCTGGCGGCGAACCTTGCCGCCCTTATCGCCCATGATCCCCTCATGGCTCAACTGGTGGCCGCCGGCGCCGCCCCTCCCCTGCGGCTGCGCCAGGCGGGCTTTGCCGGGCTCGCCAGCATCATCACCGCGCAGCAGCTGTCCACCGCGAGCGCGGATGCGATCTGGCGCCGCCTGTTGGAACGCTTCCCCACCCTGGAGGCAGGCGATATCGCCTCCGCCGCCGACGTGGATATGCGCGCGGTCGGCCTGTCCGCGGGCAAGATCCGCACGCTCAAGGCCCTCGCCATCGCCATCTCCGAGGACGGCCTCGCGCTCGATCGCCTGCATGAGATGCCGGCCGAGGAGGCCGAGAAAGCGCTGGTGGCGGTGCATGGAATCGGCAAATGGACCGCGGAGGTCTATCTCCTGTTCTGCACGGGCCATCCCGATATTCTGCCAGCCGGCGACCTCGCCCTGCAGGAGGCGGCACGGCTTGCACTGGGCACAGCCTGGGAACAAGAGCGGCGGCCGACGGAAAGAGAACTCCGCGCGATCGCGGAACGCTGGCGGCCGTGGCGCGGCACGGCCGCGCGCGTTCTATGGGCGTACTACCGCATCGCCAAAGGACGAGAGGGTATGACGCTGGCAAAGCCGGCCTGACCGGGCGCGCCAAAATCCCGACGCGCGACAGGGATGTGCAAGCCGAAGTGACATGCTAAGCAGGCCCCGCTTGTGACCGAGGCACATCGCATGTCCGTCACGGATTTCAGAACAGCGAAGGATCATGATGGCTCAGGATCTGAACGGACCGCGCCTGCCCGCCAAAAGCGGGACAGCCAAACAGCTCGTTGTGTTCCTGCATGGCTACGGCGCCGACGGAAACGACCTCATCGAGATCGGCCGGCAATGGCAACCGTGGCTGCCGGACGCCGCCTTCGTCTCGCCCCATGCGCCGGAGCCTTGCGTCGGCGCGCCGATGGGCCGCCAGTGGTTTCCGCTGACGCGCATGGACCCCAACGAACGCTGGAATGGCGTGCGCCATGCCGAACCCACGCTCAATGATTTCCTGGATGCGGAGCTGTCTCGCCAAGGTGTGAGCCCGGACAAGCTGGCGCTCGTCGGCTTCAGCCAGGGCACGATGATGGCGCTTCATGTCGGGTTGCGGCGCAAGGTGGCACCGGCGGCCGTCCTCGGTTTTTCCGGCCTGTTCGTCACATCCGCGAGCAGCGCTCCAGAGCCGGCCGCAGACGGCCCGCTCGGCCGCCCGCCCGTCTTTCTCCTGCACGGGGATTCCGACGAGGTCATCCCGGCGCAGGCTCTGTTCATGTCGGCCGAGGAATTGGCGAAGGCCGACGTGCCATGCCAGTGGCACCTCGCGGCCGGACTTGGCCATGGCATCGACAATGAAGGCCTGCGGCAGGGCGGGTTGTTTCTCGCCCAGTCCTTCGGACTCCCCTATCCGGCGGCCTGACGCGAATCAGCCGGCGAGAACTTCCGCCTTGGCCTGAGCCATCAGCTGTTCCATCTGCGTGCGCAGCTCCGCATCGCTCGACGAGACGCCGGCGGCGTCAAAGTCCTTGCGGAGCTTGCGGAACACGTCGTCGTCGCCGGCTTCCTCGAAATCCGCGAGAATGACGCTCTTCGCATAAGCGTCTGCGTCAGCACCGCTTTTGCCGAGCTTGGCGGCCGCCCAGAGACCAAGCAGCTTGTTGCGACGCGCCGTCGCCTTGAAGCGCAGTTCCTCGTCATGCGCGAAACGCTTCTCCGCTGCATCCCTACGCTCGTCCAGACTGGCCATCCTTGAAAGCTCCCTTGATCAACCTGATGTTTCAAACCGGATATAGTGATGCCAAGGCCAAGGCGCCAGTGGCGTCAGCCTTTACACCCGCCGGCCGGAAAACCTCGCCGCCATGGCGGCGAGGACATTGAATAGCATGACCTTACGATAACATATGTGTCACGCCTGCGGCATGTCGCACCGCAGCACGCGCCATTTTGCCTGCTGGGCAAGCCGCGCGTGAAACGTTAAAGAGTTGTAGCTTTCGCAATCATTGTGCAATTGCGGCCAATCAGCTAGGTTGCATATCACGGACTGGGGCATGTCCGTTACGAGCCAAGGCCACGAACAGGCTGCCCGTCCGCACCGAGCCGCGGACTATTTATTAGGAGCCACGGCAGTCCATGGACTTCCTCAAAACACGGTATACGCCGATGAATCGCCGCCGTCGTATCTACGAGGGCAAGGCCAAGGTTCTCTATGAAGGACCCGAGCCTGGCACTCTGGTACAGCACTTCAAGGATGATGCGACCGCTTTCAACGCCAAGAAACACGAGGTGATTGACGGCAAGGGTGTGCTCAACAACCGCATCTCCGAGTACGTTTTCCAAAACCTCAATGACATCGGCGTGCCGACGCATTTCATCCGTCGCCTCAACATGCGCGAGCAGTTGATCCGCGAGGTTGAGATCATCCCGCTCGAGGTTGTCGTGCGCAATGTTGCGGCGGGCTCGCTCGCGACACGCCTCGGCATCGAGGAAGGGACGCAGCTGCCCCGGTCGATCATCGAGTTCTATTACAAGAACGACGCCTTGAACGACCCGATGGTCTCGGAAGAGCACATCACGGCCTTTGGCTGGGCAACGCCCCAGGAGATCGACGACATCATGGCGCTCGCCATTCGTGTCAACGATTTCCTCTCCGGCCTCTTCCTCGGCGTCGGCATCCGTCTCGTCGATTTCAAGATGGAGACCGGACGCCTGTGGGAAGGCGACATGATGCGCATCGTCGTCGCCGACGAGATCTCCCCGGATTCCTGCCGGCTGTGGGACATCAAATCTGCCGACAAGCTCGACAAGGACCGCTTCCGCCGCGATCTCGGCGGCCTCATCGAGGCCTATTCCGAGGTGGCGCGCCGTCTCGGCATCCTCGGCGAGAACGAAAACCCGGGCCACGCCGCACCGCGCTTGGTGCAGTGACCCCAAGGCTGTGATCGCTGGCTTCATGCTTCGATCCGTCAACCGGGGGCCTTTCGGCCCCCGTTTCATTTCGCGTGGGCTCAGGCTCGCGCTTACGCTCGTGCTCGGCGGCGCTCTCGCCTCATGCGGTGGCTATGGCGCGGGCTTTGCCGCCCTGCCCGAGGCCTCAGGCTGGGAGCGTCTGCCCGTCGGCCGATGGTTGGTTGAGGGTATTGCCCCTGACACGATGGTCGTCTGCCGCCGCCCGGCCTGCAGCGAGGACGCCATGGTGGCGAGTTTCCGCCTGCCCGACCGGCTCGACGGCGGCGCCGACGCGCTGCGCAAGGCGATTTTCCCCAACGGTTTTCCCCGTTCCGCGGAAACGGGCCAACGGCAAGGCGCCAAAGCCGCGCCCGTGAAAAGTCACGACGAAGTCCGGACCCTCGAGGGCGCGCCCTTCACGGGCCTCGTCGTCACCATGCGTGCCACCACCGCTCCCAATCGTCGTGTGGTCGCTGTTATTGCCGAGAGGCCGCGCGGATCGGGCATGGAGGTCGTCCTTTCGATCGCGGCCACCGAGATTGCCGCCCGGACCAACGCACTGAAGGCGCTCGGAGCAATCCGGTGAAGCAAGGTCGACGGCGCCTTCACCCGGTGCCAGCCAGGCGATTGCAAGGTGGCGTCCCCTCCCCCGGATGGGAGAGGGACAGGGTGAGGGAGAAGCCGTTCGCCAGCCCCTCACCCGGTTGCTCCGCAACCGACCTCTCCCCGCCGGGGAGAGGTGAAGCGCGCTCTCATCCCGCCGCGCACCATAGCGACGGGACCGCGCAAGCCCCATCTGCGACATACCATCTGTGACATGCCGACCCTTGAGCCGGACGCCATTTCGCTCTATGCGAAGAGCATCCTGCTATATGAAGCCGTCTGCCGTTTCTGGAGAGTTGCCATGAAAGCCCGCGTGATCGTCACCTTGAAGACGGGTGTGCTCGACCCGCAGGGCAAGGCCATCGAGGGCGCGCTTGCGTCGCTCGGCGTGGATGGCGTCGCCAGCGTCCGGCAGGGCAAGGTGTTCGACGTCGAACTCTCAACCGCCGACCAGGCCAAAGCCGAGGCCGCGCTGAAGCAGGCTTGCGAGAAGCTTCTCGCCAACACGGTCATCGAGAACTACCGCATCGAAACAGGGGTCTGAGCCATGAAGGCCGCCGTCGTCGTATTTCCCGGCTCGAACCGCGATGGCGACGTCGCGCGGGCCTTGACCGCCGCCGGCGCGAGCGTCACCTCCGCCTGGCATGCAGACACCGACTTGCCCGCCGGCACCGATCTCGTGGTGCTGCCGGGCGGCTTCTCCTACGGCGATTATCTCCGCTGCGGCGCGATCGCCGGCCGCGCGGTGATCATGGACGCGGTTCGCGCCCATGCGGCGCGTGGCGGCCTCGTCCTCGGCATCTGCAACGGCTTCCAGATCCTCTGCGAATCGGGCCTCTTGCCGGGTGTGCTGATGCGCAACGCGGATCTGCATTTCGTCTGCCGCCGCCAGCATCTGACCGTCGAGCGCAATGACACGGCCTTCACCGAAGGCTATCGCCAAGGTCAGGTCATCGACGTCTGCATCGCCCATGGCGAGGGCAACTATGTCGCCGATCCCGACACGCTGGCGCGCATCGAAGGCGACGGACGCGTGGCCTTCCGCTACTGCGACGCGTCGGGCGCGCACACGGCTGAAGCCAACCCTAACGGCTCGCTCAACGACATCGCCGGCATCTATTCGCAGAAGCTGAACGTGCTCGGCATGATGCCCCACCCTGAAAACCTGATCGACGATCTCGTCGGCGGCACCGACGGCCGGGGCCTGTTCGCCGGGCTCGCGGCCCTGGCGGCCTGAGATGAACGCCCCGGCGAAAGGGCGGATCCTCGTCGGCATCGGCGGCTGGACGTTCGAGCCGTGGCGCGGCGTCTTCTATCCAAAGGGCCTCGCCCAGGCGAAAGAGCTGCAATATGCGGCGAGCCACGTCACCGCGATCGAGATCAACGCGACCTATTACGGCTCGCAAAAGCCGGAGAGCTTCCGCCGCTGGGCGCAGGAAACGCCGGAGCACTTCGTGTTCTCGGTGAAGGGACCTCGTTTTGCCACCAACCGCAAGGTACTGGCAGAGGCCGGCCCCTCGATCGAGCGCTTCGTGGAAAGCGGCGTCACGGAACTCGGGTCCAAACTCGGGCCGCTCCTGTGGCAGCTAGCCGGCACGAAGCGTTTCGATCCGCAGGATATGAAGGCTTTCCTCGATCTCCTGCCTGAAAGCCACAACGGTGTCGCGCTGCGCCACGTCATCGAGGCGCGGCATATGACATTCCGCGATCCGGAATTCCTGGCGATGCTCCGGGAGCGCAATATCGCCGCCGTCTGCATCGACGATATCGACTATCCGATGCTTCCTGACGCAACCGCCGATTTCGTCTATCTCCGGCTCGAGCAGTCTCAGGAGAGCGAGGAAACGGGCTATGCCAAGGCCGATATCGATGCTTGGGCAAAGCGCGCGGCGCTCTGGGCTGATGGCCACGAGCCGGATGACCTCCCGCGCGTCACTCCGCAGCCGAAAGACAAGGATGCGGGCAAGCCCCGGGACGTCTTCCTCTATTTCATCAGCGGCGCCAAGGTGAGAAACCCCGCCGCCGCAATGGCAATGAT
Source organism: Chelatococcus sp. HY11 (assembly GCF_018398335.1). NCBI lineage: Bacteria > Pseudomonadati > Pseudomonadota > Alphaproteobacteria > Hyphomicrobiales > Chelatococcaceae > Chelatococcus > Chelatococcus sp. HY11. The sequence continues at coordinate 4,540,795 of NZ_JAHBRX010000001.1, read as the reverse complement.
CGAACGGCTGGGCTAGAGCGGAGCGCAAGGCGCTCCAGGCCCGCCGAGACCACCGTTAACGACCAGCGACAGGTTCAAGATTCCATGCTTCGCAACGATATCGCCATCACGCCGCAACTCGTCGCCGAGCATGGTCTGAAGCCGGACGAATATGAGCGCTTCAAGGCCCTGATCGGCCGTGAGCCGACCATTACGGAACTCGGCATCGTCTCGGCGATGTGGAACGAGCACTGCTCCTACAAGTCCTCGCGCCTGCACCTGAAGACCCTGCCGACCAAGGCCCCCTGGGTCATCCAGGGGCCCGGCGAGAATGCGGGCGTGATCGACATCGGCGACGGCGATGCCATCGTCTTCAAGATGGAGAGCCATAACCACCCGTCCTTCATCGAGCCCTACCAGGGCGCGGCGACGGGTGTCGGCGGCATTCTCCGCGATGTCTTCACTATGGGCGCCCGCCCGATCGCAGCGCTCAACCTGCTGCGCTTCGGTTCGCCCGAGCATCCCAAGACCCGCCATCTCGTCGGCGGCGTCGTGGCTGGCATCGGCGGCTACGGCAATTCCTTCGGCGTGCCGACTGTCGGCGGCTCCGTGAATTTCCACACGCGCTACGACGGCAACATCCTCGTCAATGCCATGGCCGTCGGCCTCGCCCGCGCGGACGAAATCTTCTACGCCAAGGCGACCGGCGTCGGCCGCCCGATCGTCTATCTCGGTTCCAAGACCGGCCGCGACGGCATCCATGGCGCCACCATGGCCTCGGCGTCTTTCGAGGCGAATGCCGAGGAGAAGCGCCCCACGGTGCAGGTCGGCGACCCCTTCGCTGAGAAGCTCCTGCTGGAAGCCTGTCTGGAAATCATGGCCAAGGGCTGCGTCATCGCCATCCAGGACATGGGCGCGGCGGGCCTCACCTCCTCGGCCGTCGAGATGGGCGCCAAGGGCAACCTCGGCATCGAGCTCGATCTCGACAAGGTGCCGTGCCGCGAGGAAGGCATGACCGCCTATGAGATGATGCTGTCGGAGAGCCAGGAGCGCATGCTCATGGTGCTCGACCCCGACAAGGAGGAGGAAGCCGAGGCGGTATTCCGCAAATGGGGCCTCGACTTCGCGGTCATCGGTCAGACCACCGACACGCTGCGCTTCGTCGTGAAGCACGGCGGCGAGGTGATGGCTGACCTGCCGATCAAGGAGCTTGGCGACGAAGCGCCGATGTATGATCGCCCGCATGTGCCCTCGCCCAAGCTGCCGGTCATCGCCGCCGAAGCGGTCAATGCACCTGTCCCGGCGCGCGAGGCCCTGCTGAAGCTCATCGCCACGCCGGACCTCGCCTCCAAGCGCTGGGTGTGGGAGCAGTACGACCACATCATCCAGGGCAACACAGTGCAGACGCCGGGCGGCGACGCGGCTATCGTGCGCATCAAGGACGGCCCCAAGGGCATCGCGCTGACCACCGACGTGACGCAGCGCTATTGCGAGGCCGATCCGGTCGAGGGCGGCAAGCAGGCGGTGGCGGAAGCCTGGCGCAACCTCACGGCGGTCGGTGCGAAGCCACTGGCCTTGACCGACAACCTCAATTTCGGAAATCCCGAACGGCCGGAATACATGGGTCAGCTTGTCGGCGCCATCGGCGGCATCGGCGAGGCCTGCCGGGCGCTCGATTTCCCGATCGTCTCCGGCAATGTCTCACTCTACAACGAGACGCAGGGGCGCGGCATCCTCCCGACGCCCTCGATCGGCGGCGTCGGCCTCATCGCCGACGTGACCAAGGCCGCTAGCCTGCCCTTCAAGGCGGCCGGCGAGGCCATCCTCATCATCGGCGAGACGGCGGGATGGCTTGGCCAGTCGGTCTATCTGCGCGATGTCTGCGGCCGTGAGGAAGGCGCGCCACCGCCCGTCGACCTTTCCGCCGAGCGTCGCAACGGTGATGTCGTGCGCGAGCTTATCCTTGCTGGCGAGGCGACGGCCGTCCATGACCTGTCCGACGGCGGCTTGGCCGTGGCGCTCGCGGAAATGGCGATGGCCTCCGGCATCGGCGCCACGATCGATGCCCTGCCCGGGAGCCTGCCCGTCCATGCCTTCCTCTTCGGCGAGGACCAGGGGCGCTACATTGTGACGGTACCATCCGCCAAGGCCGGTGAGGTGATAGCCGCGGCGGCGAAAGCCGGGGTGCCCGTGACGCGTCTCGGCACCACGGGCGGGGATGCGTTGCAGTGGCCCGGCGAAGCGCCCATATCAATCGCTGATCTCAAGGGCCGGCATGAGGCATGGCTCCCGGACTACATGGCTGGTAAAGTTTCAACCTGAACAGCAACATCCAGAGGATCTGATAAGCCATGGCAATGGATGCCCACGACATCGAGGTGCTGATAAAGGCCCATATTCCCGATGCCGTCGTCGAGATCCGTGACCTGGCGGGGGACGGGGATCACTATGCCGCGACGGTGGTAGCGCCCTCCTTCAAGGGCAAAAGCCGCCTGCAGCAGCATCAGATGGTCTATGCCGCGCTTCAGGGCCGCATGGGCGGGGTGTTGCACGCCCTTGCGCTGACGACCTCGGCTCCCCAAGATTGACCCCATATCGAGGCCGCGTCTTGCGCGCCGACCGAAGGATTGATTCCATGACCGATGCCCGTGCGTTCATCGACAATGCCGTGAAGACCAACGACGTCGTGCTGTTCATGAAGGGCACGCCGCAATTCCCGATGTGCGGGTTTTCCGGACAGGTCGTTCAGATCCTCGATTATCTCGGCCTCGCCTATCAGGGCGTCAATGTCCTGGACGACGCCGATGTCCGCCAGGGCATCAAGGACTATTCCAACTGGCCGACCATTCCCCAGCTCTATGTGAAGGGGGAGTTCATCGGCGGCTGCGATATCGTGCGCGAGATGTTCCAGTCCGGCGAATTGCAGACCTTCCTCACCGAGAAGGGCATCGCCGTCCGCCAGGCGGCCGGCTAAGGGCGAACGATTTTCAGGCAGTACGCCACATCTAAGCGCGGCTTCTCCCTCTCCCCGTGGGAGAGGGGACGCTCTTATCGCGCCGGGATCCTCAGGAAAGGGTCGTTGACCTTCGGGCCCGTCACCGCGCCATCGCAGCCCTGATCAAGGCGACCGCATCATCGGACGCCCATTCGGCCGGTCCGGCGAGGCTCGCGAGCATGCAACCGTTGCGATCGACCACGACGGTCGTCGGCATGCCGAAAGCCTTTCCCGCCTCCTTCAGCGCCTGGAAAACCTTCGCTTCCGGATCAGCGTAGTAGCCGAGTTTATGGATGCCGTTCTCGGTAAGCCAGGCTTTCGGCTTGTCGAGGTTGCGCGTGTCGATATTGATGGCTACGACTTGGAAATCGTCTCCGCCCAGCTTCGTCTGCAACTGGTCGAGCGCCGGCATCTCTTTGCGGCATGGCACGCACCAGGTCGCCCATAGATTGACCAGCACCGTGCGGCCTTTGAAATCGGCCAGTGTCACCGCCTTGCCGTCCTGGTCCTTGAAGGCGAGCGGGGGGACCGGTTTGGGACGCTTCTCCACCTGAACCGCGGCGACCTCGCCCCGCGCCAGTTCGTCGAGTCGGGCGGCGAGCGCCGCGTCCGCTTTGCAGGCCCCCGTTTCCGTCCGCGTGTTTGGCATCGCGAGGGCATAGACGAGGCCGCCGGCAACAGCGAGGGCCAGAACCGCCGACAGCGCGAGCGAGACTTTGCCGCGCGATGCAAGAAACTGGAAACCCATATCGTCCCTTCGACCAAAATTTGAGCAGACGGCAAGCTTGGCCCGATATACGGGGTTAGCCGGGCGAAATGAAGTGCGGCCGCCGGGACCAGCCTCTCGCCACAGGATCGTGATCGGCCCCAGGCCTTCATCCGGCCAGCGATCGGCCTGCGGCTTCAGCCCACATGCTTTGCGAACGCTTAACGGATTTGGCGCAGTTCATGGGGTGGGCTGCGATCCGATACCACTTCGGGGCTCGCACTTGGGCCGGGTTTCGCTATAGTGCCGCCGCTATTCGGAGATTGCTTGTGATCGGAATTCGCTTTTCTCGCCCAGACACCCCGTCCCCACATCCCGGTGCGAAGCACGCGCGTTTTGTGCGTATGACCGTTGTGGCCGTGGTCGTTGCCAGCGCCCTCGGCGCTTGCGGCCGGCGCGGGGCGCTTGAAATGCCGCCCGATCCGAATGCCCCCAAGACCGAGCAGTCCGAGACGACCACGCCGTCGCTGACCCCCTCCCCCATCGGAGGCCAGCGTGAGAAGCGGTCGACCGGCTATGTGATCCCCGACAGGCCGTTCATCCTGGACAAGATCCTTTAGGATCCCGATATCGTCCGAGATCCGCCGTGCCTACGCCGAATTGGCTTTGAGCGCCGCGGCGCAACAACGTGAACACGGTGCATGAAAATCCGAAAGGCATCGATCCTTTTCGATCCATGCAACCTTCCAGGTTATCGAACGTCCGGTCATCGAGCGTCCCATGCACCATTTTGCTTATTCCAACGGCGTCATGCATGCCGAGGACGTGTCCATAGCCCGCATCGCGGATGAAGTGGGCACGCCGTTCTACTGCTATTCCACAGCGACGCTCGAACGGCACTACCGCGTCTTCTCCGAGGCTTTCGGGGACCTGCCTTCCATCGTCTGCTACGCGCTGAAGGCCAATTCCAACCAGGCCGTGATCGCGACGCTGGCACGCCTGGGCGCAGGTGCAGACATCGTCTCGGAGGGCGAATTGCGCCGCGCTCTGGCGGCCGGCATCCCGGCCCAGCGCATCGTCTTTTCCGGCGTCGGCAAGACGCGGGAGGAAATGGCTTTCGCGCTGAAGCAAGGCATTCTCTGCTTCAATGTCGAGTCGGAGCCCGAGCTCGATGCCCTGTCGGAGGTCGCGCACGCGCTCGGCCTTGCCGCGCCGATCTCGCTGCGCGTCAATCCGGATGTCGACGCGAAGACCCACGCCAAGATCTCGACCGGCAAGTCCGACAACAAGTTCGGCATCCCGATCTCGCGGGCAAGGGACGTCTACGCCCGCGCCGCCACCCTGCCCGGTATCGCGGTCCACGGCGTCGACATGCATATCGGCAGCCAGATCACCGATCTCACGCCCGTGGACAACGCCGCGAGCCTGCTCGCTGAGCTGGCGCGCGATCTCATGGCCGCCGGACATCATCTCACCCACGTGGATTTCGGCGGCGGCCTGGGCGTGCCCTACGAAGAGGACAAGGTGGCGCCGCCTGATCCGGCCGCCTATGCGGCAATCGTCAAGCGCCATGCCGGAAATCTCGGCCTCACGCTTCTGTTCGAGCCCGGCCGGCTCATTGTCGGCAATGCCGGCATCCTCGTGACGCGCGTGCTTTATGTGAAGGCCGGCGACAGCCGCACCTTCGTGATCTGTGACGCGGGCATGAACGATCTGATCCGGCCGACGCTTTATGAGGCCCATCACGACATCAAGCCTGTGACCCTCCCGAAGGCCGATACCGGAAACGTGATCGCCGACGTGGTCGGCCCCGTCTGCGAAAGCGGCGACTATCTGGCGCTCGGCCGCCGGATCCCCCGGGCCGCCGCCGGCGACCTCCTCGCTGTGATGACCGCGGGCGCTTACGGCGCCGTGCAGGCCAACACGTACAACACGCGCCCGCTTGTGCCGGAAGTCATGGTGCGAGGCCGAGACTACGCCGTCGTCCGCCCACGCCCCACTTACGACGAATTGATCGGGCTTGATCGTCTGCCCGCGTGGCTGTGATCGGCGCGACGCTTTTTATCTGACGCTGACGTGCTACCTTATAGCCTTGGGGAACCATGGGGTCGCCGGCATTGGTCGGCCACCAGCTGTCGCGACCGGACGGTGAGATCCGGTCGACGCGTCAGGAGATCCGGATGCAGGACGCTCCACCGCCCATTTCGCGTGCCAGAGCTGACCGGGCTCGGGGCCCGGATCACGACGCCACGCGCCTTGAGCGGCTGATCGTCCGATCACGGCTTGCCTTGGCGTGGGAACGTGTGTGGCCCGCCTTGTGGTGGCCGGCCGCCATCGTGGCTGCTTTTCTCGTGGTCTCTTGGCTCGGCCTGTGGACACTCGTCCCAGCCCAATATCGCATCATTGGTGTCGGCATCCTCGTCGTGGCCTTCGCGGCGTCGCTGTGGCCCCTGGTGCGGGTATCATGGCCGTCACGCGCCGCCGCGCTGAACCGGCTCGATCGCGATGCGCCGGTCGCCAACCGGCCAGCCAGTACATTTGACGATACGCTGGCCATGGGCCAGGGCGATCCGGCCACGGTCGCGCTGTGGGAGGTGCACCGGCAGCGCGCTCGGGCGGCGCTCGAAAAGCTGAGGGTGGCCGCTCCGTCCCCCGGAATGGCCAACCGCGACCGCCACGCGTTGCGTGCCATCCCGCTTCTCGCGCTGATCGCCGCCGCTTTCATCGCCGGCCCCGAGGTCACCTCGCGGCTCATGCTGGCTTTCGACTGGCGTAACGCACCCGCAGCCGGGCCGGCTTTCCGCATCGACGGCTGGATCGACCCGCCGCTCTACACGCGCGTTCCGCCGTTGATGCTGGATTTCGCGCGCAATTCAGACGCGCCTCTCGATATTCGCGTGCCCGTCAAGAGCACGCTCGTTCTGCGTTTTGCAGGTCAAGGCGGGATCAAGCTCTCGCCTGGCCCCGGGCTCGACGCCCTGCCCGTTGCCGCGACGCCGGCGCCCGGCATCGAGGAACACCGCTTCACCCTGACGGGCAGCACGCGACTGACGCTCGAGGGGCCCGCCGGCACGCGGTCGCTGACGATCGCCGCGATCCCCGACCGCGCGCCGCAAATCCGTCTCTCAGGCGAGCCGGAGAATACGCGGCGGGGAAGTCTGACCCTGCGCTACCGCGTCAGCGATGACTATGGCATCGCCTCCGCCGAGGCGGTCTTCGAACGGGAAAACGGCAATGCCACCCGCTCTCTCGTCCCACCGCCGAACGTGCCGCTGGCTCTCCCGGCGGATCCCGCCGCCGACCAGGATACGGAGACGGTTGCCGACCTGTCCTCGCACGCCTGGGCCGGGGCGCGTCTCAAGATGACGCTTGTCGCCAAGGATGAGGCCGGACAGGAGGGGCGCAGTTCATCCGTGATGGTGACATTGCCCCAGCGGCCGTTCACGAAACCTCTGGCGCGGGCGCTCGTGGAGCAGCGGCGCAACCTGATCATGGCGCCGGACGATGCGCGGCGGGTTCGCACCGCGCTCCAGGCCCTGATGATCGCGCCGGAGGATTTCACACCGTCCGACAGCCAGTTCCTCGGCCTGTCTTTGGCCGATAAGCGGCTCGCCGGCGCCAAGAGCGACGAGGACCTGCTCGAGGTCGCGGAATTCCTGTGGACGATGGCGTTGCAGATTGAGGACGGCGACCTCTCCCAGGCTGAACGGGATCTGCGCGCCGCCCAGGAAGCCCTGCGGCAGGCGCTCGAGCGCGGCGCGAGCCCGGAAGAGATCGCGCGGCTCACGCAGGAGCTTCGCCAGGCCCTCAACCGGTTCCTCAACGAGTTCGCGCAGCAGCAGATGCGCCAGCAGCAACAAGGCCAGCAATCACCGGGGCAACAACGCCAGCAACCCTCCCGCACCATCACCCAGGATGACCTGAACCGCATGCTCGACCGGATGGAGCAGATGGCTCGCCAGGGGGCGATGGCCGATGCCCAGAACCTGCTCGACCAGATGCGCGATATTCTGGAGAACCTGCAGGGCTCGCGTCAGGCCGGGAATGATCCGATGAGCCGGGAAATGCAGCGCTCGCTGAACGAGCTCGATCAGATGATTCGCGACCAGCAGGCGCTTCGCGACGACACCTTCCGTCAGGACGGCAGCGATGGCTCCGAAATGAACCAGCGCCAGCGCGGACGCAACCAGCAGGGCCAGCGGCAACAGGGACAACGCGGCCAGCAGGGCCAGATGGGGCAGCGAGGCCAGAACGGTCAGGAAGGCCAGGGCCAGGAGGGGATGTCCGGCGAGGAGCTCGCCCAGCGACAACAGGCCTTGCGGGAACGTCTCGAGGCCATGAGGCGGCAGCTCAAAGGCCTCGGCATGCAGGGCGAAGAGGGCCTCGACAGCGCCGAAGGCGCGATGCGCGACGCCGAAGGCCAGCTCGGACAGGGCGAGACCGGCAGCGCCCTTGATTCGCAGGGCGACGCCCTGGAGGCACTGCAACGCGGTGCCCAGGGCCTTGCCCAGCAAATGCAGCAGGAGGGCGAAGGCCAGGGCAACGAGCAGGCTGGCAACGGCCAACCTGGCCGCACGGGGCCGAACGGCCAGCGCGACGAGGATCCGCTCGGCCGCCCAACGCGCAACCGGGATTGGTCGGATGGTCGCGTCCGCATCCCCACCGCTGAGGAATCGGCCACGGTGCGTGCCCGGCGCATTCTCGATGAGTTGCGCCGGCGCCTCGGCGACCAGTTGCGTCCCCAGGACGAGCTCGACTATCTGGAGCGTCTTCTGCGAAATCAGTAGACGTTGACGCGAAAGAGATGCTGGCGCCGCATGCCGCCGGCCGGGTGGCAAGACTGAATTGCCAGAACGGCGGGCGGACGCATGGTGACGTCGGCCGGTGAAAGGACGAACTCATGGCCTTCGCGGTCCCTATCGCACTCGGCGCGGTCGCCGTCGTGCTCGTGCTCGGCCTGACCAACATGATGCGCGGCGGTAGCGGCGAGCGATCACAGAAGCTCATGCAGCTGCGCGTCCTGCTGCAGCTCGTGGCGGTCCTCGTTATCATGGGCATCGTCTGGATGCGCGGCAGCTGAGCTGCCGCGCGAGAGCACCATAAGGAAAGCTCCCGCCGCGCCTGATACTAAGGTCTCTGCTTCGGGAAGCTTAGCCATCCTAGGAAAGAGTTGCCGTCCGGCCACGCCTTTCACGAAATCTTTACATTTCCTGTTCGGCTGCTGGTGATGAGGGTACGTGATTGCTACAAATGGTTGCAATTCGTCTCCCGGAATCAAAGCATGCGATTTCTATTGGCGCTTATGATCGCAGCGGCCTTTTGCGGCCCAGCCATCTCCTCCAGCCTTGCCGCTGACCTCCCGGCGAAGCAGACGGAAATCACGACGTCAACTCCGCCGCCGGCATCGATTCTCCAGCCTCGTTTCCTGTCCGAAGTCCGCTTCGGCGTGAGCGCCCAGGATCCGTGGAGCCCGGAAGACGGGTCCGTGAACATCACGGGCGAACTGTTGACCGGCAAGCTGTTCCAGGCCGACAACGCGACGCTCGACCTCTTCATTCCACGTTTCCATATTGGCGGCAGCGCCAATACCGCGGGCGCCACCAGCTTCGCATATGCCGGCTTCACCTGGACTGTGCCGATCACATCCCAGCTTTTCGTCGAGGCGAGCGTCGGCGGCGCGATCCACAACGGCAAGTCGGGTGACAATGTGGGGCCGAATCGCGTTGCCCTGGGCTGTTCACCGCTCTTCCGCGAATCAGCGTCCATCGGTTGGCGGTTTGATGAACACTGGAGCGTCATGGCGACAGTCGAACATCTTTCGAACGCCGGCCTTTGCGACCAGAACCGGGGTTTGACCAACGTCGGGGCGCGCGTCGCCTATAGCTTCTGATCAGCGGTCGTGATCGTGGCGGGCGGAGGTTCCAGCCGCCTTGCTTGTTGCGGCAAGTTATGCGCGTTTTGGATGAGCGGCGCGGTTGCGCCGATTCGTCTCTCCACCGCATGATTGTGAAGCATGGTCCGGCTCAATCGCATTTATACAAAAACCGGTGACGACGGATCGACTGGCCTCGCGCGCGGCCCGCGCCGCCGCAAGCATGATCTGCGCGTGGACGCCTACGGGACCGTCGATGAGACCAACGCCGCGATTGGTATCGTGCGGCTCGCCGCGCTACCGCCGGAGCTGGATGTAATTCTGGCTAACATCCAGAACGATCTCTTCGATCTCGGCGCAGACCTCGCTACACCTCCCGAGGACGGGCAGCCGGAAAGCGATGGCATGGCGCTACGCGTTACGGCGGGCCAGGTGTCCCGGCTGGAAGAAGACATCGACCGGTTGAATGCTGATCTGCCGGCGCTCCGCTCCTTTGTATTGCCCGGCGGCGCTCCCGCAGCAGCCCATCTGCATGTGGCCCGCACGATTTGCCGACGCGCCGAGCGGCTTGTCGTCGCCCTGGCCGATACGCCGGGGGAGATCGTCTCCGGTGAAGCGATGATGTATATAAATCGCCTGTCGGACCTTCTTTTCGTCGCCGCGCGCTTTATCAACCATGCAGGGCCCGGCGACGTGCTGTGGGTACCCGGCCAGAACCGCTGACAGGAGGGGCCCCATGTTCGTTCCCCTTTATGACGGCGTGCCGATGCGCAATATCCGCGTACCCTATGTGACATACGCGATCCTGATCGTCTCGACGCTGATATACGGCGTGGTGGCACTCGACAGGCTGCCCATGCCTGAAACGTCGATAACGGCTGCCTTCGGGCTCATACCGGCTGTGTTTTTCGGCGATGTGGTGTTACCCGAAGAGCTGTCCCTGGTGCCGGTCTACGCGACCCCTGTCACCAGCCTGTTTCTGCACGTCGGCTTCCTGCACCTCCTGGGCAACATGTTGTTCCTGTTCGTTTTCGGGGACAACGTGGAGGATGCCCTGGGGCATTTTCGCTTCCTCCTGTTCTTTGCGCTGTGCGGCGCCGCGAGTGGTCTGGCCTACGCCTTTTCCGTGCCCGACTCCGAACGACCGCTGGTCGGGGCGTCGGGGGCAGTCTCGGGCGTCATCTCGGCCTATCTCATTCTTCATCCGCGCGTGCGCGTATGGGGATTGTTCTTCTTCCGCATCCCTCTGCACCTCAGGGCATATTGGGCGATCGGCTTCTGGCTTCTGATCCAGATCGCGCAAATCTGGATCAACGCCGATGACTCCGTGGGCTGGGTCGCGCATGTCGGCGGGTTTGCCGCCGGTATCATCCTCGTCATCATCCTGCGTCGCAAAAACCAACCCCTCTTGGGTGCAGGCGATGGTCCACAACTGACGGGCGATGTTTGACCCCCGCCGGGGAGCCATGACGTTGACAAGTCCGAATACGCCTCGCTAGGGTCGCCTGCGTCTGAATGCCTTACGGTCGCAACCGTTATCCGCGCGCTTTCGTGCCTCCTATCCTTAGATCAGCGCCGTTCTCGCGCTGGCTATGATAACGAGGCGTCGCCTTGGACTATCGTCCTTCCCTGGGGCCTTTCGCGCCAGCGGACATGTCCGGCGGAGCGGGGCGCCTGCGGTGGACTTGAATGATCGCTGCGAATACCCGCGAGATACCCGTCGGCATTCTCGGTCTTGCCCCCGCGACCCTTGGTCGATAAGGGGGACGGGATATGGGCGGACGAGCGGTGCCCGCGGAGGAGAATAAGCTCGATGAAGATCCTTGTGCCAGTGAAGCGAGTGGTGGACTACAACGTGAAGATCCGGGTCAAGGGCGACGGGTCTGGCGTTGATCTGGCGAATGTGAAGATGTCGATGAACCCGTTCGACGAGATCGCGGTCGAGGAAGCGCTGCGGTTGAAGGAAGCGGGGAAGGCGAGCGAGGTGGTCGCGGTGTCGATCGGGCCGGCGCAGGCGGCGGAGACGATCCGCACGGCGCTGGCGATGGGGGCGGACCGCGGCATTCTCGTCAAGGCGGACGGCCGCGTCGAGCCGTTGGCGGTGGCGAAGCTTCTCAAGGCGATCGTCGCCCAGGAAGAGCCCGGCCTCGTCATTCTCGGCAAGCAGGCGATCGACGACGATGCCAACCAGACGGGCCAGATGCTGGCGGCGCTGCTCGGCTGGGCGCAGGGCACCTTCGCCTCCAAGGTCGAGATCGGCGAGGGCACGGTCGATGTGACCCGTGAGGTCGACGGCGGCCTGCAGACGGTCGGCCTGAAGCTGCCGGCGATCGTGACGACGGATCTCAGGCTGAACGAGCCGCGCTATGCCTCGCTGCCGAACATCATGAAGGCGAAGAAGAAGCCGCTCGACGAGACGACGCCGGAGGCGCTTGGCGTCGACGTGACGCCGCGGGTGACGGTCGTCAAGACGAGCGAGCCGGCGGGCCGCAAGGCGGGCGTGAAGGTCGGCTCGGTGGCCGAGCTCGTCGGCAAGCTGAAGAACGAGGCGGGAGTGCTCTGACCATGACGACATTGCTTGTCGCCGACCATGACGATGCCGGCGTGAAGGACGGCACGGTCCGCGCCCTCACGGCGGCGCGGGAACTGGGCGCTCCGGTGCATGTGCTGGTTGCCGGTGAAGGCGCGCGGGCCGCCGCCGAAGCCGCGGCGAAGCTCGAGGGCGTGGAGAAGGTGCTGCTCGTCGAGGCGCCAGTCTATGCCCATGACCTGGCCGAGCCCCTGGCCGACCTCATCGTGAGCCTGGCGGGGGGCTATGACGCGATCGTCGCGGCGGCCTCCACCTCGGGCAAGAACGTGCTGCCGCGGGTGGCGGCACTCCTCGACGTGGCGCAGATCTCGGACGTGACGAAGGTGCTGGGGCCGAAGAGCTTCGAGCACCCGATCTATGCCGGCAACGCCATCGAGACGGTTGAGACGGCGGAGCCGAAGATCGTGCTGACGGTGCGCACGGCGACCTTCGCGGCGGCGAAGGAGGGCGGCGCTGCGGCGCCGGTCGAGAGCGCTGGCGCGGCGGCGGATCCGGCGCTGTCGGCCTTCAAGGGCGAGCAGGTGGCGACCAGCGACCGGCCCGAGCTTGGTTCGGCGAAGATCATCGTGTCGGGTGGCCGGGCGCTCGGCTCCTCGGAGAACTTCACCAAGGTCATCGAGCCGCTGGCGGACAAGCTCGGCGCGGCGATCGGCGCCTCGCGCGCGGCGGTTGATGCCGGCTACGCGCCGAACGACTGGCAGGTCGGCCAGACCGGCAAGGTCGTGGCGCCGGATCTCTATGTGGCGGTGGGCATCTCCGGCGCCATCCAGCATCTGGCTGGCATGAAGGACTCAAAGGTCATCGTCGCCATCAACAAGGACGAGGAGGCGCCCATCTTCCAGGTCGCCGACTACGGCCTCGTCGGCGACCTCTTCACCCTCGTCCCCGAACTCGCAGAGGAACTCGGTAAAGCGGGGAAGTAGAAGAGTTTCCGGCGTTGTCCTGGGCTTAAAGGAGCTTATGACACCGCGCGGACAAGAATGGCCGGTAGGATCGGACCTGCGCAGAGTTCGTCGTGGACAACCACGGCGAAATGGGTCGGACCGGGTAAATGCGATAATGCCGCGCTGGATTGTTGCCAGCGCGGCATCATCATCGAACGAGCAGGCGCCCACGGCATTGATGCGGCCGGGTTCGCCGAACATCATGATCGCAGAGGCATACGAGGTGGGCATATGACGATCGATATTCGCAAGGTTGGCGTCATTGGTGCCGGCCAGATGGGCAGCGGCATCGCGCAGGTGTGCGCCATCGCGGGATACGACGTTGCCCTCAACGACCTCAGCGAAGAGCGCGTGAACGCCGGCCTCGCCACCATCAGCGGCGGCTTGCAGCGCCAGGTGAGCAAGAGCCATCTGAGCGAAGACGACCGACAGGCCGCGGAGGCTCGCATCAAGCCCGCGCTCACATTCGATGCCTTGGGCGACTGCGACCTGGTCATCGAGGCTGCTACCGAGAACGAAACGGTAAAGCGCAAGATCTTCGTGGACCTGTGCCCGGCGCTCAAATCCGATGCGATCATCGGCACGAACACGTCATCGATCTCGGTGACGCGCCTCGCCGCTGCGACAGATCGTCCCGAGCGCTTCATCGGCATCCACTTCATGAATCCCGTGCCCGTGATGCAGCTCGTGGAGATCATCCGCGGTATCGCGACCGAGGATCCGACCTTCAAAGCCACGCAGGCCTTCGTCGCGCGGCTGGGCAAGACGGCAACGCTGGCGGAAGACTTCCCCGCCTTCATCGTCAACCGTATCCTCCTGCCGATGATCAATGAGGCGATCTACACCCTCTATGAGGGCGTCGGGTCCGTGGAATCGATCGACACGGCCATGCGTCTCGGCGCCAACCACCCCATGGGACCATTGCAGCTCGCCGATTTCATCGGCCTCGACACCTGCCTCGCCATCATGCAGGTGCTGCACGATGGACTCGCCGATTCCAAATACCGGCCCTGCCCGCTCCTGGTGAAATATGTCGAGGCGGGCTGGCTTGGGCGCAAAACCCGCCGCGGCTTCTATGACTACAGGGGCGAAAAGCCGACACCGACGCGCTGAGGCGCCTTACCCACACACCTCATTCTGAAGCCTGCGAACGCAGCCGTGAGTCCTCCTCGCGGCTCGTTTGCGTTTGGCATCTTTCACATTAGCGACACAGCTCTTAAACTAACGTCCGCAGGCTTAGTTCTCGCAATGAGCGATTCGCCTCGGAGGCGGTGCGGTGACGATACACGTCCCCCATCCAATGTCGCCGGAAGGTTGTCCGGCCCTTGTCCTCAATGCCGACTATCGGCCATTGAGCTACTATCCCTTGTCCCTATGGAACTGGCAGGATGCGATAAAGGCGGTCTTCCTCGACCGCGTAAACATCGTGTCTGAATATGAAACCACGGTTCGCAGCCCCACTTTCGAAATAAGGCTGCCATCCGTCGTTTCGCTGAAAACCTACATCCAGGCTTCACGGCAGCCGGCTTTCACGCGGTTCAACGTTTTTCTGCGTGATAGGTTCACCTGCCAATATTGCCAATCCCGCGACGACCTCACCTTCGATCACGTGATCCCACGCTCCAAGGGCGGCCAAACCACCTGGGAGAACGTCGTTACAGCCTGCGCGCCGTGTAACCTGCGCAAGGGCGACCTCTTGCCCCGGCACGCGGAGATGTGGCCAGCCCAGCAACCCTACCAGCCGACGGTGCATGACCTTCACCACAATGGCCGGCACTTCCCGCCGAACTATCTGCACCACAGCTGGATGGACTACCTCTACTGGGATACCGAGCTCGAGCCATAGACGCGGGTTCACGCAGTTGCGGGCAAGGGATTGGATCCGACGCAAACGCGACAGATCCCCGATATGCGGGGGAATGGCGCTGGCGGGGCGGTCCGCTGCTTTCAAAAGCGCAGTCAAATCAACGAGTTCGTTTATCGCGGTCAGGCGGAGGCTGACGTATGGCGGGCAACGCCTGCGAGCCCAGATCCCGCCAATTCTCAGAAAATGCATTTTTTTTAATAAATGACGGAACCCAATCGGCCACGGGCCGTTAGGTCATCGGTGCTTGAATCCCCCCAACGAGCACTCTTCCTCTTCGGACGAGCCCCCTCGTCCTGAGGCAAGTTAGCCCGCCCGCCTCCCCCGCGGGCGGGCGTCTTCATGTTTGGATGGTTGATTGCCAAGGCAACGCTCGATTACCAAGGCGAGCTTGCTTGGACGGCATTCCTCCCATGCGTCCCGCCACCTTCCTCCGTCGATTCAACTTCGCTAACCTGTGGGCAATGCTGGCCGCCTGCGCGCCGCACACTCAACCATTCCCTTTTCTCAGACCCGCCTACGCGACGTAAGGTCCCGGCGTCCCGTGTGAGTTTGCGCGATGAGCATGCCATTGCTTCGCAATGATAACGATCCCTCCCCGAGGGGCGAGCAATCTCCCATGGCGTCCGGAAAGCTATCCCCCGCTGGCATACCGTCGTCGTCATCAGGCCCGCAGGGCGCTGCCCCGCCGCCAGCCGTCAAGAACGCCGTTTTCATCATCGGAGCCCTGTCGACCATCGGTCCGATGGCCATCGACATGTACCTGCCGGCCTTTCCCGCCATTGCAAACGCCCTGGCGACCAACGTCGGGATGGTGCAGCTCAGCATGGTGAGCTTCTTCGGAGCGCTGGTTTTCGGACAGTTGATCTATGGCCCCGTCTCGGACGCGATCGGCCGCAAAAGGCCGATCTACGCCGGGCTTGTGCTGTTCGTGATCGCTTCGATCGGTTGCGCCCTCGCCCAGACCGTCGAGATGCTGATCGCGCTGCGCTTCATCCAGGGTATCGGCGCTTGCGCCGGCATGGTCCTCGCCCGTGCCATCATCCGTGACATCCATACAGGGCGTGAGGCGGTCAGGCTGATCTCGCTGACCATGCTCGTGCTATCCGTGTCGCCGATGCTCGCGCCGCTCGGCGGAAGCTTGCTCACTCAATTCGTATCCTGGCGTGGAATTTTCCTCGTCATCGCCGCCAGCGGTGTCATCTGCCTGTGGCTCATGTGGTGGCAGCTTCCCGAGACGCGCCCCCCAGAGCGCCGCACACACGGGGGTCTGCGGGCGGCACTTGGTTCCTACCGGATCCTGCTGCGGGACCGGCGCTTTCTCGGCACAGCCCTGATCTGCGGCTGCGGACAGGGCATCATGGTGTCCTACCTCACCGGCTCCTCCTTCGCATTCATCGAAGTTTACGGCGTTTCGCCGGTTGGCTACAGCGTGGTCTTTGCTGTGAACGCGTGCGCTCTCGTGGGCAGCGCCCAGATGAACGCGACACTCGTAGGCCGCATCGGGTTGCCGCGACTGATCCGCGCCGCGACCTTGGCCGTGTGTATCTGCACCGTGGCGTTGGCGGCCCTTGTCTTGTTGGGCAATGCCCCGCTGCCGGTGTTCTGGGGCATCACCATGGTCCTGTTCGGAGGGCTTGGCTGCCTCAATCCGACGTCAGCCGTGTTCGCGCTGGAACCCCATGGTGCTCGCGCGGGTGCCGCCTCGTCGATGCTTGGCGGCATTCAGTTCGGTCTCGCGACCATCGCAGGCGGAGCCGTCTCTCTATTCTTCGACGGAACCGCGCGACCGCTGGTCATCGCCTTCGCCATATGCGGCGTAGGCGCGGCAGTCCTCGCTCACTTCACGCTGCGGCGTACGGTTTCCGCGCAGATGTGAGCCTCGGCGGCTTTTCAATAAGGCGGTCGCGGGATCGCCATATGCGCGGCCTTCAGGGCATCGGACCAGCGTTGGCTCAGGTCGGTGAAATAAGGCTCTCCAGCCTCGATCCGGTGCGACAGGCCAATGACATGGGCATCCCGGCGTATCATCAGAAGATCGATCGGCAGCCCCACCGCGAGATTCGAGCGCATGGTGGAATCCATCGAGATCAGTCCGATCTTGAGGGCGTCATAGATATCGGTTTCGAAAGTGATGGCTCGATCAAGGATCGGCTTGCCGTATTTGTGCTCACCGATCTGCAGGAAGGGTGCATCAACGCCGCATTCGATAAAATTGCCGGCGGAATAGACCATGTAGAGCGTCATAGGCCCATCCTTGATCTGCCCCCCGAAGAGGAAGGCGGCGTCGAATGAAAGCTGGGCCTCCCCCAACGCCTCGCCGATCTCGTGACGCACCTGCCGAACGGCATGGCCGACAAGTTGGGCGGCATGGAACATGGTCGGCGCATCGACCAGCTTCTCGCGGACCTCGGCGCCGGGGACGTTGACGCCCTCTCGCAAAAGGCCGAGCACGGATTGCGAGATGGAGAGATTGCCGGCGGTCGCGATGCCAAGCACCCGCTCGCCAGGAACCTCGATCACATGCAGCTTGCGAAATGTCGATATGTTGTCGAACCCGGCATTCGTCCGGGTGTCGGCGATTAAAACGAGACCATCCTGGACCAGGATACCAGCGCAATAGGTCATCAGGCGTATCCACTCCGCAAAGGCCGTCTTTTTTTATTTGTTGGATCAGACAGGCACTTCAAGCCTGAACCTGCCATTGGGCGGCCTTCTGCACAGTGAGTTTGACATCCATGCGTTCCTCGCCGCCGCCATAGCGGCTGCCACGCACGGGGGCGGCGCCAAGATAGTCGAGACCGATCGCGACGCGCACATGAGCATCGGTCGGGCTGATACCGTTGGCGGGATCGAAGCCGACCCAGCCCAAATCCGGGATCTTGGCTTCCACCCAGGCATGGGCGGCGTCCTGCACCGTCACCCCATCATTCCGCATGAAATGTCCGGAGACATAGCGGGCTGGAATACCGAGATGGCGCGCCGCCGCGATGAAGACATGGCTCAGGTCCTGGCAAACGCCGCGCCGGAGCGCGAAAGCCTCGGCCGCCGTGGTGGTAACCTCTGTCGGATGCGGGTCAAAAGCGATATCGCGATGAATGCCGTTCAGCAGCCCGTGCAGCAGCGCCAGACTATCAGGTCCGTGGTCCGCCAGGAGCCCATCGGCAAAGTCGCGGATAGCGCCGTCGGCCTCCGTCAACGGTGTTGTCCTGAGATAGACGGCATCCGGGAACCGTTCGACCGTGCCGCGAATGACGCCCTGGGTATCGACTGTCTCGACCTCGCCGCTCACGGACACCGTCACGCCCGCGAGTGGCCCCGCAAGCGACAGCGTATGCGTGATATTGCCGAGCGAATCCTCGCCCAGGCGCAGCCGGCCGTCGACATCGACCTCCACCCGCCAGCGCATGACACGCATGCCTTCATGGGATCGAGGCGTCAGTCGCAGGATCTGGACCACCGCGCGCGCGGGAATGGCATAGGCATAGGTCGTATCGTGAGCGATGGAGATGCGCATCGGTTCGGCCGATCTTCGTCACGGGCGGCGGAGAGACGTACACCGTTAGTGTAGAATGGGAAGCGCCTCATTGTGAAGGCCGGCGGGCACGACAGGACGACGCGCCGTCGAGGACCTGCCGGCTCACTCTCCCGCCCCTGTCGTTCCTTCCGGAACACTCCCGCGTCCCAAGGCCATTCTGTCGCGACAGAGATATCTGTTACGACAGGTACTGGTCGGCGATCGCCGCGCCGAGCTTGTTGTTTTCAGCCAGGAAGTTCGTGATGAACTCGTGCAGGCCGGACTGGAAGATATCCTCGATCCGCATATTGCTGAGCTTGGTCAGCATGCTTCCCGCCAAGCGCTGGCTGGCGCCGCGCCGGCCGTAGGAATCCGCCATCAGGTCAACGTGGCGTGAAACCGCGTCGTAGCAGTAGATGAGCGAGCGCGGCATCTGACGGTTGAGGATGAGGAGATCCGCGACGAGCCACGGCTTCACGCTCTCCCGATAGACCCAGCGATAGGAGGTGAGCGCGGACACCTCGCGCAGGATGGTCGTCCATTGAAAATAGTCGAGGCTGCCGCCGACCTGTTCGCTTTCCGGCAGAAGCACATGGTACTTCACGTCGAGGATACGTGCCGTATTGTCGGCGCGCTCCAGCGCCGAACCGACGCGCAGGAACCAATAGGCATCACTGCGCAGCATGGTGCGATAGGCCGAGCCGTCGAACGCGAGGGCGACCCCCTTCACCCAGTCGAGGAAGCGGGCAAAGTCATCCGGCGCCATGGATTTGCTGTCGAACTTCTGCAGCTCGTGCCAGGCGTCGTTGATGGCCTCCCACATCTCCACGGTCAGCGCGGTGCGCACGGCGCGCGCGTTGGCGCGTGCCACCGCAAGACAGGAGCGGATGGAGGATGGGTTATCGGGACTGAATGCGAGGAACTCCCGCACCGTGTATTCGTTGGCGACGTCGTAGCGCATGCGGAAGGCCTGCGCCGCGCCCGCCGTCGCCAGCGCGCTGTCCCACTCCGTACCGGTCGCGCCATAGCTGACCGGCACGGAGGTCAGCCGCATCGTGGCGTCGAGGATCCGGGCGAGGAAATCGGCGCGCTCGATATAGCGAGCCGTCCAGAACAGGTTGTCGGCGGTCCGAGACAACATGGGCGGAACCTTGTTGCGCTGGGCCCGCAGGTAGGCCATCGGCCTGGCGACGGCAGGGTCGCTCGCGAGCTGCCTCACCGAGGAGGTATCGGAATCATGCATCGAGCACCCATGTGTCTTTGGTTCCGCCGCCCTGGCTGGAATTGACGACGAGCGATCCTTCCTTCAGCGCGACGCGGGTCAATCCCCCCGGCACGATGCGGACCCCGTCCGTGCCGGTGAGCACGAAGGGCCGGAGATCGATGTGGCGCGGGGCGACGCCGGAGGCCACGAAGGTCGGGCAGGTGGACAGGGCGAGCGTCGGCTGCGCGATGAAGTTGTCGGGCGCATGTTTCAGCTTGCGGCGGAAGAGGTCGAGCTCCTTCACCGACGCATGCGGGCCGACGAGCATGCCGTAGCCACCCGAGCCGTTGACCTCCTTCACCACGAGCTCGCCGAGATGGTCGAGCACGTAGGACAAGGCGTCCTTCTCCCGGCAGCGCCAAGTGGGCACGTTGCCCAGGATGGGTTCCTCGCCGAGGAAAAAGCGGATGATCTCCGGCATGTAGCTGTAGATCGCCTTGTCGTCCGCGACGCCGGTGCCGACCGCATTGGCGAGCGTGACATTGCCGGCCTCGTAAGCGCTCATGAGCCCCGGGACGCCGAGGATCGAATCCGGCCGGAACACGAGCGGATCGAGAAAATCATCATCGATGCGGCGATAGATGACATCGACGCGCTTCGGCCCATCGGTCGTGCGCATGTAGACGATATCGTCGGTGACGAAGAGGTCGGATCCCTCGACGAGTTCCACCCCCAGCTTGTCCGCGAGGAAGGAATGCTCATAGAAGGCCGAATTGAACTGGCCCGGCGTGAGCAACACCACCGTCGGGTCCCGCCCCGCGCTGCTCGGCGCGACCGAGCGCATGCTGGCCAAAAGCGCGTCGGGATAGGTCTCGACCGGCGCGACCCGATGCGCGGTGAAGAGATTCGGAAACAGCCGCATCATCACTTCCCGGTTCTCCAGCATGTAGGAGACACCGGACGGCGTGCGCACATTGTCCTCGAGCACGTAGAACGTGCCTTCATCGACACGCACGAGGTCAATGCCCGCCATATGGACATAGATGCCATGCGGCACTGGCCGGCCCACCATCTCCAGCCGGTAGTAGGGATTGCGGTAGACGAGATCGGCAGGTACCACACCCGCCTTGATGCTCTCACGCGGGCCGTAGACATCGCCCAGAAAGGCGTTGAGAGCGTTGACGCGCTGGCGAAGGCCTTTCTCGACCCCCTCCCACTCCTTTTTCATGAGAACACGCGGGATGATGTCGAATGGAATGAGCCGCTCGCTCATTTCCGCCTCGCCATAGACGGCGAAAGTTATACCTATGCGCCGAAAAAACAGCTCCGCCTGACTGCGGCGAGTCGCGAGGAGATCGGCCGGGGTATCCTCGAGCCAGGTCCTCAATCGCTCATAGGCGACGCGAACATTCGTTTCCCCGGTGTGCGTGGTGAAACCATGCATCTCGTCGAAGGCCGTCATTTGGGATCGCCCTCCGTTTTATGGCAGCCGATTGGCTTGCCCCCACGATAGGGTTTTGCAATGCGCGTGCCAACAGTCGCATCGCAGGCATCGCTTTGAGGCGCAAGGATCCCGTAAATTGGGCAGAGCCAGCCGAAGCCTAAAAATTAGGCAATCACTCGAACATGCCGATCGCTCAGGCAATGGTGAGATTCTGGAAGTGCCGCGGCCGTCGGTGGAAACCCCACCCGACCTCGCTGACGCGAGGCCACCCTCCCCTTGAGGGGAGGGATCGCGGTGGCTGGCGCGGAGCGTTCAAGATCTCCGCCTATGCAGGTCAATCGGGGTCAGGAACCGCGGTGATTGACTAGCATGTCCCCCGTAAGGACCCGCGCCGATCCCTCCCCTTCAGGGGAGGGTGGCCTCGCGTCAGCGAGGTCGGGTGGGGTGCGACGCCGGTATGAGGCCGGAAACGATGCTCCGGCGCCCACGGCGGCGGCGTTTATCGCCCTTGAAACAAACAGGGCCCCTCACCGTCAGTCGTCCATCGCCTCCAGCTCATCGATGAGACCCGCGATCATCGACAGGCCTATCTGCCAGAAGGCTGGATCGCGCGCATCGAGCCCGAACGGCGCCAGGAGCTCCGTATGATGCTTGGTGCCGCCCGCCGAGAGCATGTCGAAATACCGCTCGACGAAGCCATCGGGCGTGCGCTGATAGACCCCATAGAGCGAGTTCACGAGACAATCGCCGAATGCATAGGCGTAGACATAGAACGGCGAGTGGATGAAATGCGGGATATAGGTCCAGAACGTCTCGTAGCCTTCACCGAGACGGATAGCCGGCCCCAGGCTCTCGCGCTGCACCTCGAGCCACATTTCGCCAAGGCGAGCCGAGGTCAGTTCGCCTTGCCGGCGCTCCGTATGAACCTTGAACTCGAAGCTGTAGAAGGCGATCTGGCGCACGACCGTATTGATCATGTCCTCGACCTTCGCCGCCAGCATCGCCTTGCGCTGGCTCGGCGCGGTGGTCTCGGCGAGAAGCTTCCGGAACGTCAGCATCTCACCGAAGACGGAAGCCGTCTCCGCGAGCGTCAATGGCGTCGGCGCCATCAGCGCGCCGTTCGGTGCGGCAAGCACCTGGTGGACGCCATGGCCGAGTTCATGGGCGAGCGTCATCACATCACGCGGCTTGCCCTGATAGTTGAGCAGCACATAGGGATGCGCCGAGGGGACGGTGGGATGCGCGAAGGCGCCTGGCGCCTTGCCCGGCCGCACAGGGGCATCGATCCAGCGTTCATCGAAGAAGCGCTTGGCGATATTGGCCATGCGCGGCGAGAAATCGCCGTAAGCGCCGAGGACGGTATCGCGCGCCTGCGACCATGGGATAGCGGGCAGGTCGAGCTTCGGCAGCGGCGCGTTGCGATCCCAGTGGTTCAGCGCGTCCATGCCGAACCAGCGCGCCTTCAGCGCGTAGTAGCGGTGGGAGAGGCGCGGATAGGCTTCGCGCACCGCGGTCACTAGCGCCTCGACGACCTCGGGCTCCACGCGATTGGCAAGATGGCGCGAGTCGGCCACGCCGGAAAAGCCACGCCAGCGATCCGAAATCTCCTTGTCCTTGGCAAGGGTGTTGGTGATCAGCGCGAAGGTCCGCAGATTCGCCTTGAACACCTCGGCCAGCGCATCCGCGGCGCGCTTGCGCACCGCGCCGTCCGGATCCTGCAGGCGGTTCAATGTCGGCTCAAGGGTCAGCTCCTGCCCATCGAGCTTGAAGCGCAGCGACGACATGGTCTCATCGAACAGTCGGTTCCATGCGCCGCGCCCGGTCACAGACTTCTCATGGAACAACTGCTCCAGCTTGTCGTCGAGCTGGTAAGGCTTGTCCTTGGCGATGTCCTCGATCCATGGGCGCCAATGAGCGAGCGGACCATCCTTCGTGGCCAGGCTCAACAGCGCCTCGTCGATGCGGTTGAGCTCCAGCGTGAAGAACAGGAGATCGGAACTCGCCGTCGTCAACCGGTCCTGGGTGTCCCCATAGAATTTGGCGCGGACCGGATCGGTGGTATCGCCGGCATAAACGAGCGAGGCATAGGCCATGATGCGCCCGAGGAGATCCTCCAGCGCTTCATAGGCCTTCAGCGGCTCGGCGAGCGCCGCGCTCGCGTCGGCGCCGCGGGCCAGCGCCTCAAGCTTGCCGCGATACGTCTCGGCGAATGACTTGCTCTCGGCTTCCGCCCTGGCGAGATCCGCAGCGAACGCCTGCGAATCCATACCCGGATAAAGTTGCGTCAGATCCCATTCCGGCAGCTGGTCCGCGGCATTCACAGTCGACATCGTCTCTCTTTCCTAGAGGTATTCGGGGTCGGGCCGCCATTCGTGCCATCGGCGTGCAAGGGGCCAGAACACGTCCTATTAATTGGGTCGCAAGAGCCTTTTGATCAATGCCCGCGATGCTGCGATTGATCAGCCAAGGTTTTCGTACGCGTCATTAACAAGAGCTTTACATTTGATGTGGAGCATTGGCCCGAAACGACACAGCACGATTCGGCAGCAATGTCGGCCCGGGGAAAGATGCTTGCGTGGGCGGGCTTGCGCGCAAGACT
The DNA here is from genome assembly GCF_018398335.1 of Chelatococcus sp. HY11. NCBI lineage: Bacteria > Pseudomonadati > Pseudomonadota > Alphaproteobacteria > Hyphomicrobiales > Chelatococcaceae > Chelatococcus > Chelatococcus sp. HY11. The sequence continues at coordinate 4,517,081 of NZ_JAHBRX010000001.1, read as the reverse complement.
CTGTCCTCGACAGCCAACTTCACAGCAGGGATTGCTTCGCCCATGGGTATCGCCATGGGCGACGCGTCTATCTCGCCCTTCCCTCTAACCAACAACGGCCTGCATGACGAGCATCCTCATCGTCGATGACGACCCTGTACAGCGCCGCCTTCTCGAAGCGATGGTCCGCCGCTTCGGCTATGAGGCGGCGATCGCCGAAACGGGACAGGCCGCGCTCGATAGACTGAGCGAACAAACGGCGTCTCCCTTCGATCTCGTCGTGCTCGACCTCGTGATGCCGGATCTCGACGGCATGGGCGTTCTGAGCGCGATGCGCGAACGCGGGATCGACGTGCCGGTCATCGTACAGACGGCCCATGGCTCCATCGAAACGGTGGTCTCGGCCATGCGCGCCGGTGCAGCCGACTTCGTCGTGAAGCCAGTCGGCGCCGAGCGTCTCCAGTTCTCCATCAAGAATGCACTGCGCACCGGAGCGCTCGAAAGCGAAATCCGGCGCATGTCGCGGCGCGCCGCCGGCGCGCTGTCGATCAAGGACATCACGACCCGCAGCGCGGACATGGGGCGTGCGCTCAGGCTCGCCGAGCGTGCCGCGCGCTCGATGATTCCGGTCCTGATCGAGGGAGAATCGGGCGTCGGCAAGGAAGTCATGGCGCGTGCCATCCAGGGATCGGGAGAGCGTCGTGGCAAGCCGTTCGTCACTGTGAACTGCGGCGCCATCCCTGAGAATCTCGTCGAGTCCATCCTCTTCGGCCACGAAAAGGGAGCCTTCACCGGCGCCACCGACAAGCACGTCGGCAAATTCGTCGAGGCGAGCGGCGGCACGCTCTTCCTTGATGAAATCGGCGAGTTGCCCTTGGATGCGCAGGTAAAACTGCTGCGCGCCATTCAGGAAGGCGAGGTCGATCCCGTCGGTGGGCGCAAGTCGATCAAGGTCGATATCCGCCTCATCTCGGCAACCAACAAGAGCCTGCTCGATCTCGTGAAGCGCGGTCAGTTCCGCGAGGATCTCTACTATCGCCTCAACGTCTTTCCCATGACGCTGCCGCCGCTCCGGTCGCGACCGGAGGACATCCCCGGCCTCGCCATGACGTTCCTCGCGCGTTTCGCGGCGGAGGAAGGCAAGCGCGTACGTGGCCTGTCCCAGGACGCGCTGGACATGCTCGCCCGCTACACCTGGCCCGGCAATGTGCGCCAGTTGGAGAACGTCCTGTTCCGCGCCGTCGTCCTCGCCGATGGGGATGAACTGACGATGGCGGAGTTCCCCCAGATCGCCGCCCAGATGGAAGGCTTCGAGGTGCGCGTGCCTCCCGCCCCGCCCGCCGAGGCGGTGCCAGCCGCGCCCCCGCCGCAGGAAGTGGTGCGCGTGGAGGTCCGCGACCCCAGCGCGATTACGCTGCTCGATGGACAGGGCGAGCTCAGGCCGCTCGAGGAGGTCGAAGCAGAAGCTATCCGCTTCGCCCTCCGCCACTACCGCGGCCACATGTCCGAAGTTTCGCGGAAACTCGGGATTGGTCGGTCCACGCTTTACCGAAAACTCAAGGATATGGGGTTATTGGACAACGTGGACGGGGGCGAGCCAGCCGCTGACCCCGGCTAGGGGATGTGTCCCCCGGGACACGGCGCGTCGGCAGTTTGCACCAAACCTCGCCCACCGGGCTCCAGCGGGTTGTCACATCCTCTGGATACCGCCATGAAACTTTTCTCAGTCGCGTCGATCGTGATGGTCGCGCTGATAGGGATATTGCGATGCGGATTGTTTGCACCGGGACTTTGATACTCGGTCTCGGAAGCCTCGGCCTCGGTCTGTCCATAGCCCCCGCCATGACACCCATGGCCTTCGCCCAGGATGCGCCGCCGGCAATCACCGACAATGCCGCGACGCTCGCGCCGCCTTCGGCTTCATCCGTGATCGAACTGAAGCCGGCAAACGAACAGCCCGCCGCGATCGGCAATGAGGGTTCCGCCCCGCAATCTGCCTCGACCGCGGCGATGGTTGAGCCCGAGGTATCGCGGGATAAGCCGGGAAGTGCGCCCGCGAGCCAGAGCGACGGAATTTCCACCGGTTCCCTCGCCACGCCCACGGATAACGCCACCGTGGTCTTCCCGGAGATCGCCGTTCCAGACGTGGTCGTCTCCATTCCTGCGGAGAGCAAGGGCCCGATCGCCAGCTATCTCGACACGCAGCCAGTCCCGGGTCCGGCGCGGCTCGGCAAGGCGGAACGTGAGGCCATCGGTGCCTATTATGCCGAGCGCGCCTTCATGCCGCTCTGGCTGAACGGCGACACATGGACAGCCGGCGCCCGCGCCTTGATCGCGACGCTCGAAAAGGCTGGCGAGGAAGGGCTGGACGCGGCCGACTATCCGATCCCGATCATCAATGTCCTGCCGAAGACCGATCGCGCGGAAGCACTCGCGGAAGCGGACCTGAAGCTGTCCGCGCTTGCGGTGACCTATGCCCGCGACGCGCGCGGCGGGCGTCTCAATCCGCGCCGCATTTCAGCCCTGATGACACCGACGCTCGATCTGCCCGCGGCGGATGAGGTGTTGCGGCGCCTGGCGGATGCAGGCGACACGGGCGAGGTGCTTGCTGACTACAACCCGCCGCAACCGGGCTATCAGGCCCTCAAGGCCAAGCTCGCGGAGGTCCGCGCGGCGCATCCCACGACACCGATGGTCCGCGTTCCCCAGGGGCCCGCGCTGAAAGTCGGCATGCGTGACCCGCGCGTGGCGCTGGTCCGCGCGCGTTTCGGCCTGGAAAGCAACGACGCGATCACCTATGACGAGCGGGTCGCGGCGGCGGTCGCCACCTTCCAAAAGGAAAATGGCCTGCCCGCGAACGGCGTGCTGAACCGCCAGACGGTCGCGGCGATGTCCCCGCCTTCGACGCAGCGGCTCAACGAGGCCGACATTCTCGTCAACATGGAACGGTGGCGGTGGTTGCCCCCGACGTTTTCCGATCGCTACCTGATCGTGAATATCCCTGCCTACAGCATGGATCTCATGAAAGGAGGCGAAGTGGAGCAAACGACCCGTGTGATCGTCGGCAAGCCGGAATCGCCGACGCCGGTCTTCTCCCACGTGATGCAGCACGTCATCGTCAATCCGTATTGGAACGTGCCGCCATCGATCCTGCGCAAGGAATTCCTGCCGGCGCTGGCAAAGGACCCGGACTATGCACGCCGCCGGGGCTACGAAGTCATCCGACGCGGCAACTCCATCTCGGTCCGGCAGCCGCCGGGTGAGCGCAACGCGCTCGGCTTTATCAAGTTCATGTTCCCGAACGACCACGCGGTCTATCTGCATGACACGCCGAACCGCAGCCTCTTCAATACCGAGCGTCGCGCCTACAGCCATGGCTGCGTGCGCGTGGAGCAGCCGTTTCGGCTGGCGGAGCTCGTGCTGGGCAAGGACTGGACGGAAGAGCGGATGCGCAAGCTCATCGGCAAGGGCGAGCGCCTGATCAAGCTGCAGGAGCCTCTGCCGATCCACCTCGTTTATTTCACCCTCTCGGTGGACAACGGCGGCCGCGTGACCACGCGCAATGACATCTACGGCTTCGATCGCCGCATGAAGCAGGCCCTCGATATCGCCGGATAAGGCTCCCGGCCTTAAACTCCGAGATGCGGGCGTGTCCGCGTCCACAACCACCGCGTCATTCCGGGGCGGGCCGAAAGGTCCGAGCCCGGAACCCATGAACGCGACCGTCAATCGGTAGCGGGCACAGTTCGACGCGTCTTCTTGTCAGACCTCGTGTTTATGGATTCCGGGCTCCTCGCTGAGGCGGCGCCCCGGAATGACGGCGGGATTGCATCCAAAAACAGCCGTTTCTATAGCCCGCTCCGTCAGGCCCGCGCGAAGCTCCCCGCCTGCGCCAAGTCCCAGTTGTCCTGGTAGAAGGTCGCCGCTGCCCGCCGTTCGATGAGGTCGTTCGGTTCCGCGAAATAGTGCATGCGATCGAACTGCCGGAGCTCGGTGGAACTGATCCGGTGCACCAGATGATGCGGGCGCAGGTCATCGGGATGGCTCAGCCCGGCGGCGCCCAGCATGTCAGCCAGCGCCTGCACCGTCCGCTGGTGATAGCTCCTGACCCGCTCGGCCTTATCCGGCACGACAAGTGCGCGGCTGCGCTTCAGATCCTGGGTTGCGACTCCCACCGGGCAGCGATTGGTATGGCAGCTCAGGGACTGGATGCAGCCCAGGGCGAACATGAAGCCCCGGGCCGAATTGACCCAGTCGGCGCCAATTGCGAGGACCGCGGCGACGTCGAAGGCGCTGACCAGCTTTCCGGCAACGCCAATCCGCACTTTATCGCGCAGCCCGGCGCCAACCAGGGTGTTGTGCACGAAGAGCAGGCCTTCGCGCATGGGCACGCCGATGTGGTCGCTGAATTCGACAGGCGCCGCGCCAGTGCCGCCTTCGCCGCCGTCGATGACGATGAAGTCGGGAACGATCCCCGACGCCCGCATGGCCTTCACGATGGCCATGAATTCCCAGGGCAAGCCGATGCAAAGCTTGAAGCCCACCGGCTTGCCGCCGGAGAGTTCACGCAGCGTCTGCAGGAAGGCCATCATCTCCAGCGGCGTGTTGAAGGCCGAGTGCCGCGCGGGCGAAACGCAATCGACGCCGATCGGCACGCCGCGCGTGGCGGCGATTTCGGGGGTGACCTTGGCGCCGGGCAGAACCCCGCCATGGCCCGGCTTCGCGCCCTGGCTGAGCTTCAGCTCGATCATCTTGACCTGCTGCGACCTGGCCTGCGCGGCGAAACGCTCCGGATCGAACCGGCCATCGCTGTCGCGGCAACCGAAATAGCCGCTGGCGACCTGCCAGACTATGTCGCCACCGTTTTCGCGATGGTAGGGGCTGATGCTGCCTTCACCGGTGTCATGATAGAAGCCACCGAGTGCCGCGCCCCTGTTCAGCGCGCGGATGGCATTGGCGGACAGGGCGCCGAAACTCATGGCCGAGATGTTGAAGATGCTCGCCGAATAGGGCTGACCGCACTGGTCATTGCCGATGGTGATGCGAAACTTGTTGGGATCGGGCGTTTCAACCGGCGTCAAAGATTGCTGGATGAACTCATAATCGTTGGCATAGACGTCCATGAGCGTGCCGAAGGGATGGTCGGACGGCGCCTCCTTCGCGCGGCGATAAACGAGCGAGCGCTGCGCGCGCGAAAAGGGGGCCGCCTCGGTCTCGTTTTCCAAAAGATACTGACGGATCTCCGGCCGTATCATCTCGACCAGCCAACGCACATGGCCGATGACGGGATAGTTGCGCAGCACCGAATGCTGCGTCTGGACAAGATCCCAAACGCCCAGAAGCGACAGTCCGGCGAACACGGCGAGAAGGATCAGCCCCCAAAGGCCGCCTGGCCCAAGCAACAGGGCCGCGAGAAAACCCAACACGCAGAGGACAAATGCGGTGTAGCGGCCAAAGCGGATTTTCATCGTTCCTCCCTTAGCGCCGCGCTCGGTCACGACTTTGGGCCGAGGGCCAAGATCAGATGCCCCGGACCCGAGAAACATGTCCGTAGCCTGTTGAATGAAGCCGATGCTCATCGAGAGAGCCAGAACAAATCGCTGGCGAGGATTGACGCATGCTGGCGTGGACGCGTGGACAGTTGCCACGGTGAAGCCACCGGAACCCCGTCGTCATTCCGGGGCGGGCCGCAGGCTCGAGCCGGAACCCATGAACACAACGCCAGACAGATAGAGTGCCGCATCCGACATGTCTTCTGGCCCGACGCCGTGTTCATGGTTTCCGGGCTCTTCGCTGACGCGAAGCCCCGGAATGACCGCGACGACCTTCGGCAAGGCTGACGCGACCAACTATCCACGCAGCCTAGACGGTTAAGTCGAGGCACCGGCCCTCAGCCTTGTGGAAAAGGGCATGCGTTCCTCGTGACCCAACGGTTGCAGACTGCCGCCTGCTTTTGAAAAGGGGCGAATCACCCTGCGCCTCCTGCGCAGTGATTCGTCCATCCAGCGGTGACGAGAAACGCCGGCCCTGAAAAAGGCTTTTTTCCAACGTTTGTTGCCCGGCGAAGTGGCAGCTTGCCCAATCGGCAAGCTGCAGTTAACCTGCCGTTAAGTCTTCTCGGCAAGAGTCTCCGCCTATTGTTCAGCCGCCACAGTTCTCATCTGCGCCGCCAGCGGCGCGGAGATCGTGGCTTCGCAACAGACGAGTTCACTTTTGCGACTTACTCACGCAGAACAGGCCCCCCGGTGGCGCCGACTGTCTCGTCTTATCTGCGGCTTGGTCGTCGCGGGCAGCGCTCTGATTGCCGGCACGTCTGGTCTGCAAAACGCCGTGGCCAACGGCGACACACGCACCATCTCCCTGGTTCACGCCCATTCCGGCGAATCATTGACCGTCACCTTCCGTCGTAACGGCTCCTACGATCGTGACGCGCTGCGGCAGCTCAACCATCTGCTGCGCGACTGGCGTAACCAGGACTCCACGTCCATGGATCCGAAGCTCTTCGACATCCTGTGGTCCGTCCACCGCGAGGTAGGCTCCGGCAGCGCGATCCAGGTTTTCTCGGCCTATCGGTCGCCGGATACGAACGCCATGCTGCGCCGCCGCTCCAGCGCCGTCGCCAAGAACAGCCAGCACATGGAAGGCAAGGCGATCGACTTCAACCTGACGGACGTGAGCATGGCCAAGGTTCGGGCGATCGGCATGCGTCTGCAGCGCGGCGGTGTCGGCTATTACCCGAACACCCCGTTCGTGCATCTCGACACCGGCAGCGTACGCTCCTGGCCGCGCATGCCGCGCGTCCAGCTCGCCCAGCTCTTCCCGGACGGGCGCACCGTCCACATTCCCGCCGATGGCAAGCCCATGGCCGGCTATGATCTGGCTGTGGCCGATATCGCGGCGCGTGGCGACCGCGTCGCCGGCGTCGCCTATGCCGACGCGAGCGCTTCTCCGGGACGCCGTCGCAGCCTGTGGGCCGCCTTGTTCGGCGGCGATGAGGAGGAAGACGAGGAGGTCGTGGCACCGTCGCGTGCCCCGCGCCGCACCGTTGTGGCCGCACGCCAGCCAGTGCCGGCGCCGCAGCCCGCCGCCCAGCAGCAGGTGGCCTACGCCAGCAGCGACAATGCCAACACGACGAGTTTCTTCCTGCAATCGGCCAATCGTCCGCAGGCCACGGCGGCGGCTCCGCGTCCGCAGTCCGCGCCGGCACCACAGCCTGCTCCCGCCCCACAACCGGCTCCTGTACAGGTCGCGGCGGCGGTGCCAACGCCGCCGCGCGTGACACAGCCGGCGATGTTGCAGCAGCCGCTTGAGCTCAACGCGCTCTCCAACCCGAGAACCGCCGCGCCGACCATTCCGACCCAGCTTCCTGTCGCGCGGCCCGATGATCTGACACCGCCCACGTCAGGCCAGGCCGTCGCGTCTCTGGCGCCTCCACCCACGCCGTCCTTCGCCAATATTCCACTGCCGCCGCAGCGGCCGAACGAGGCGAATGCGGCTGTTCAAACGGTCGCCCAGGCGGCCGCCCCGGTTGCGGCCGCGCCGACCTTGGTGGACTTGCCGTTGCCGCCGGTACGCCCGATCATGAACGCGGCAGCCGACGCCAATTCATCAGCGCCACAGAAGCCTTCCGAAGCGCAGATCGCCCTTGCCGCCATCGCGCCAGCCACGGCGGAGGCGGCGCCCACCGCGGCGGCCCCCATGGTCATGTCCTTCGCCCCGGTCTCGCATCCCGCCCCGCCCACGCGTCCCGCCGCGCCTCAGCCGGTACGGACAGCGCAGATCGAAAGCGAGACATCCAGCCCGCAGGTTACGGCCGCGACCAGCCAGGCACGCCAGCCGGCCGAGCCCGCGAATCCGCTGCAGCCACTGTTCCGGGCTGAAATCACGCACACGCGCCTGGCCAGCAAGCCGACGGTCGTCGTTGCGCAGCCAAAGCTCGTCGCGGTGGCCGACAGGCCCGTCGCGCAGAAGCCGGCGCAGGTTGTTGCTAATTCCTTCGCGCAGAAATCCGGCGACGACCTCAGCATCACGCGTTTCAGCGGACCGGCAGTCAAGCCGCTCAACACCGTTCAGTTCTCGACGCGCTGAACAGCCCATCTGTCCGACGATAACGCGGAATGGCCGGGACTGAGCCCGGCCATCTAAAAGTCCGGCTGTCGCTTCAGCCTAGCCCTGCATGCCCAGAGCCTGCATATAAAGTTCGAGGATAGCGTCCTCCTCGGCACGCTCCTCCGGCGGCTTCTTGCGCAGCATCACCAGTTTGCGCACGGCCTTGGCGTCGAAGCCCCTGCCCTTCAGCTCACCATAGACTTCCTTGATGTCGCCCGCGATCGCCGCCTTTTCTTCCTCGAGGCGCTCGATCCGCTCGATGAACTGCTTCAGTTCCTCAGCGGCAACGCCTGAGTCCGCAACATCTGTCACCATGTTCGTGTCACCATATCCTTGGTCAATAAGAGAGGGGCGCAGCTCGCCGCTAGGCACGCCACGCTGTGGCTGGAACGATTACCCGGTTTACCGGCAGTTGGAAAACACCAGAACCATGGGCGAATAATGGTTGACGATTTCCCAACCGTGATCGGCCGCTGGAACAGAGTCAGCCCTGCCGCAGCGGCAGATCGCGCGTCAGGGCCCGGCTCGGGTGATGCGCGATGCCTGCCGCCGACAGGGCCGGAACGAGCGGCGCGATCACGTCCGCGAGCCTGTCGCCCCAGAGATCGGCGCCTGCCTCGTCGGCGATGAGATCCTGCCGCACCTCGATCAGCGCATTGGCAAGGCCGCGGGCCGTCGCATGCCGGGCAATCACATCGCCCGCCAGCGCACCGTCATAGGGCTCGTTGTCGCCGACTGTCAGGTCCCCAGCCGCCCGCAGGGCCGCGATCAAGGGCAACGGCAGCCGCGGATCGGCATCCCAGAGCACGGCGACCTCCCACGGACGAGGCCGTCCACGCCAGACCGGCGTGAAGCTGTGGATAGACACGATGACGGGCGCGATGCCGCGCGCCAGCGAAGCATCGATCGCCGCCGCGATAGCAACGTCATAGGGACGATAGAAACGCGCGATGCGTCGCGCGATCTCATCCGCGTCGATACGGGCGTTTCCCGGCACGATGGCCCCGTCCGACAGCCGCATCACCAGGGTCGGATCATCGAGACCGCGATTGGGATCGATCAGAAGCCGCGAGAAATCCGTGAGCAGCGCCGGTGCGTCAAGACGGGCAGCCAGCCTGCGCGCCACCATGGCCGCGCCGATGTCATAGCCGATATGCCGCGCGAGTTCCTGAGACGGCATCCCGAGATTGTCATACTCGGGCGGGATGGCGTTGGTGGCGTGATCGCAGAGGATCAGGACGCCGCTCTCGACAACACCCGCGATGCGTTCGATGGGATGTTCGCCGGCGACATCCGCGTCCGGCATGAAAGGTAAATTCACGATCAATGTCACTGAAAGGTTGGCAGCGTGACCGACACAGTGCCACAGGCGCCCGGAGGCATCGAGTGCCATAACGCCGCCGGAATGCTTTTCTATGCCGCAGAAGCGCTCAACCCGGCTCCACACAGCCCTCGCAACCATGCTGCACCTGCGTTGACATAGCCGCGCGAAAGCAGGCACATGGGACGGTATCAGAAAGTCACTGCTTCGCCATGAAACTTCCCTATCTGTCCATTGTTCGGGGCCTCCTGGTGCCGCTGTGCCTGGGCACGGCAGCGATCGCGCTGGCGAGCCCAGCGAAGGCGGATCTGCGCCTGTGCAACATGACGTCGAGCCGGGTCGGAGTGGCGCTCGGCTATCGCGACAGCCAGGGCTGGGTGAGCGAGGGATGGTGGAATCTCGGCGTGCGCAGTTGCCAGACTCTCCTGCGCGGCCCGCTCGCGGCGCGCTTCTACTACGTTTACGCCGTCGACTATGACCGGGGTGGCGAATGGACCGGCCAGTCTTTTCTGTGCACACGCGAACGGGAATTCAGCGTGCGCGGCACGGAAGATTGTCTGGCGCGCGGCTTCGATCGCAACGGCTTCTTTGAAGTCGACACCGGCCAACAGAAGAGCTGGACAGTACAACTCACCGACGCGAACAGACCTGGGAGCAGACCGCAATGAGACGCATGCGCCGCGTAAAGATCCTCGCGACACTCGGGCCTGCGTCCAACGATCCGGCGATGATCGCCCGCCTCTTCGAGGCAGGCGCCGATATCTTCCGTATCAACATGAGCCACACCGCCCGGGAGGACCTGCCGAAGCGCGTAGCCGACATACGCTCCGTGGAGCAGAAATTCGGTCGGCCGGTCGGCGTTCTCGTCGATCTCCAGGGCCCGAAGCTCCGCATCGGCACCTTCGAGAAGGGCTCGGAGATCCTGAAGCAGGGTGACACCTTCGTGCTGGATGGCAACGAGAAGCCCGGCAACGCCAAGCGCGTCCACCTGCCCCATCCGGAAATCCTGGCGGCGCTGGAACCCGGTCACACGCTGCTGATCGACGATGGCAAGATCAGACTGGTCGTCGAGGGTGTCACGAAGGGCAAGGCGACCACGCGCGTCGTCGTCGCCGGCAAGATTTCCAACCGCAAGGGGGTCAGCCTTCCCGACACGACGATCCCGGTGTCAGCGATGACGCCGAAGGATCAGTCGGATCTCGAGGCGGCCGTCAATGTGGGGGTCGACTGGATCGCCCTGTCCTTCGTCCAGCGGCCGGAGGACATCGCGGAGGTCCGCAAGGTGACGCGCGGCCGCGCCCTGGTGATGGCCAAGATCGAAAAGCCGCAAGCCGTCGCCCGTCTCGCCGAGATCATCGAGGCCTCGGACGGCCTCATGGTCGCGCGCGGCGACCTGGGCGTCGAGATGCCGCTCGAGAAAGTGCCCGGCATCCAGAAGCTGATCACGCGCTCGGCACGCGCCCAGGGCAAGCCGGTCGTCGTCGCCACGCAGATGCTGGAATCGATGATCACCACGCCCGTGCCCACCCGCGCGGAGGTCTCCGATGTCGCGACGGCTGTCTTCGAGGGCGCTGACGCTGTCATGCTGTCCGCCGAGAGCGCCTCGGGCGACTATCCCTTAGAGGCCGTCGCCACCATGGACCGCATCGCGGAAGAGGTTGAATCCGACCCGAACTACAGCACCATCATCCACAACCAGCGCACGGAGCCGGAGGCGACCGCGGCCGACGCCATCGCCAATGCGACGCGCAGCATCGCCGAAACCCTCGGGCTCAAGGCCATCATTGCCTGGACGTCGTCCGGAGCCACGGGCCTGCGCATTTCGCGTGAGCGGCCCGCGACCAGCGTGCTCGCGCTGACACCCAACATCAACGCCGCCCGCAGGCTGTCCATCGCCTGGGGCGTGCATGCGCTCGTGACCGAGGATGCGCGCAACCTTGACGACATGACGGACAGGGCCTGCCACCTCGCCCGCGAGGAGGGCTTCGCGGAGAACGGTCAGCGCGTGATCGTCACGGCGGGCATTCCCTTCGGCCACCCGGGCGCGACAAACACGCTCCGCATCGCCTTCATCGGCCCTGACGGCAGCGCCTGAGAACGCCCCGATCCCATTGGGAGCGTCGAGACCGCTCGGCGGGCTGGGTCTGTCTCCGCCAGCCGGCAACACGTGACACGAAAACGCGTGCGACGTGCCATTACGCCCGGCCATGAATGTACGATAGCTTTGAGAGACAGGCGGCGACCAAGGATACTCAGATATCGCGGCCGTTGACCTCGATCTCGAGTTGCGCGGCCACCTTCTCGACATCAGGCAGGTGCGGCGCGATCGCCAGAGCCTGCTTGAAGGCCGCCAGAGCGCTCTTCTTGTCACCGGTCTTTCGGAACAGGACGCCTAGGCCTGTCCAGGCGGTGAAATGCCTTGGCTCCTGCGCGACAGCCCGGCGCAGATCCAGGATCGCCCGATCGTCATCGCCCAGGGACGTGAAGACCACCGCCCGCTTGTTCCAAGCTTCTGCCCAGTTCGGCTGGAGAACGACCACACGGTCGAGCAGCTCGATCGCCAGCTCATCCTTGTCTGCGCTGGCGGCCGCGATGGCGCGGCTCATGAGCAGGTCAGCCGTATCACTGCCGGATTGCAACCACCGCCGTTCGATCAGGCGTGTAATTCCCTTGGTCTCATCCTCATCCTGCGAGGCCGCGAGACGCGCGAAAAGCTCGTCGAGCATCGCCCGCCGGGAATCGGTCGGAGGAGCATCCGTGGAGGCCTCCGGGGGCCGCGGCACCGTCGCGGCGCCACCAGGCTGGCCAGGGTTCGCAGGTTGGCCGGGGCTCGATTGGGCGAAGCCGCCCACCGGCGCCAAGGCCGCGAGAAAAAGGGACGCACCAAAAGCCGTCGCGAGATGAAAGGACGCGTTGCGCATGGCTTCAATGTAGGCCTGAAGGCTGGCCGGGTCAAAACCACGTCCGTCCCCCATCCCGCACGAATGTGTGAACGAGCCGCAAACGCAAAAAGCCCGACCAGATGGTCGGGCACCTCAAGCATGGCGACAAGCTGAAAACGATTAGCCCTGACGAGCCTTGTACCGCTTCTGGGTCTTGTTGATGACGTAGATGCGGCCCTTGCGGCGCACGAGCTGGTTGTCGCGATGACGGCCGCGGACCGATTTGAGCGAGTTGCGGATCTTCATGTCCGTGGTCTCCGACAAGCCATCTTTGGAAGCGAAGCTTCCGCGACATGGCCAATAAAGGTGATGGTGGGCGCGACAGGGATCGAACCTGTGACCCCTACGATGTCAACGTAGTGCTCTCCCGCTGAGCTACGCGCCCTATGCCAGCAAAAAATCAGCCGATTGGCCGACCTAAGCAGACAAGTGACTGGTTCGCCATCTGTTGGCCCCTTTTATGCGGCGCCTGAGAGGCGCGCAAGAGGGGAAACATCGGCAAAACCGGAAACGGTTGGGCTGGGAGGCCCGGCCCGCTTGCCGGAAGATGTGTACGGGTCACATCCGAGGCCGCCGATATAGCTCGACATGATCGGAAGCGCAAGCCACCCAAACGCTCCTGATGAAGCTTTTATGGCGGGCCTGTGGAACATCCCTTCAGGCGGCCAGGAGCTTCTCCACCTCATTGACGAGTTCGCGCAGGTGGAAGGGCTTCGAAAGCACCTTGGCTTCCTTCGGAGCCTGCGAGTCGGCATTGAGGGCGACCGCCGCGAAACCGGTGATGAACATCACCTTGATATCCGGATCGAGTTCCGTCGCACGGCGCGCCAGCTCGATGCCATCCATCTCCGGCATGACGATATCGGTCAGGAGAAGCTCGAAAGGCTCCTCTCTCAACCTGTGATAGGCTGAAAGGCCGTTGTCGAAGGAAGCGACGTCATATCCGGCGTTCTGGAGGGCCTTCACCAGAAAGCGCCGCATATCGTTGTCATCTTCAGCGAGAAGAATTTTGTTCATGGCGTTCAATACGCATTACCTCGAACCACGTTTCCCCCATAAAGCCGCGCTGACGTAAACAGGCGGTGAAGGACATGGGCTTCAATGGACATGCAGGCCCAAAAAAGCCAAATTGGTGACGTCGCGATGCTCTTCTGACCTAACAATTGATTGTTGGCATGTCTTACCCTGTCGAGCCGGAATTCGAATCGCCCTTTCAGGTCATGGAGCCGAAGGCGCAGACCGTGTCTGCGGTCTTCAACGCCCCTCATTCCGGCCGCGTCTATCCCAAAGCCTTTCTTGCGACGGCGCGCCTTGATCCGTTCAGCCTGCGCCGCTCCGAGGACACGCACGTCGATGCTCTCTTCGGCGCCGCGGTCGACCTCGGCGCGCCGCTGCTGACCGCCAGCTTTCCGCGAGCCTATCTGGATGTGAATCGCGAGCCCTACGAACTCGACCCGCGCATGTTCGAGGGACGGCTGCCCCCGTTCGCCAACACGCGTTCGCTGCGCGTCGCCGGCGGCCTCGGCACTGTGCCCCGCATCGTGGGCGACGGCCAGGAGATCTATCGGGAGAAACTTGCCGTCAGTGAGGCCCTGCGGCGCATCGAGTGGCTCTACAAGCCCTACCATCGCACCCTGCGGCAGCTGATGGCGCGGACCATGCGGCAGTTTGGCAGCGTGCTCCTCGTGGATTGCCACTCCATGCCTTCGGTTGGCGCCTCGCGCGAGGAGCCGTTGCGGGCTGATTTCGTCCTCGGAGACCGTTACGGCACGAGCTGCGCGAGCGGCGTCACGCAACGTGTCGAGCAGGAACTGCGCACACGCGGCTATCGCGTCGTGCGCAACAAGCCCTATGCGGGCGGGTTCATCACCGAGCACTACGGCGAGCCCAATGCCGGGCGCCATGCCCTCCAGATCGAGACGAACCGGGCGCTCTACATGAACGAGCGGACCTTGGAGCGCTCCAGCGATTTCGAGAGGGTCGCCACGGACTTGAAGCAGGTCTTGATCAAGGTGTTGGCGGCGCTGCCGGACGATCTCGCGCCCCGCGCCATCGCGGCCGAATAGAAGCCCGCTTCCGAAGCTCCTGCCGCTTCACGCACGGCACTTGCGAACGAGAGATATGCGCAAGACACTTTGCGCGAGATACTGGTGGGCAAGAAAAAAGGCCGCCCACTTGCGTGCGCGGCCCAAGTCTAGGGAGGAAACGCCCAAGGAGGGCAGCGGGACAGCAACCTCAGCTGCCGTACCGCACTGCAACAACATGCCACCGCACCGCACAAAAAACAAGTGCCTTGTTGAAACTTTTGCGCACATCCTTAAAAAAAGAATTCACTGACTTAGGCTTAGCTTGTTAAACGCCGGGTCGTATCCGTCTGTTGCGAGCTTTCTCCCCCCAAAAACGGCTAGAAATTCAACGTCTGACTAACATCCCGGTCTCGCACCGGCGATAGTGAGCCCTCAAGATCCAGCCGACAGAGGCGCAGGAATGACCGTCGTCGACATAGCCCGCTTTACCGATGATCTCGCCAGCCGCTCGGGCCAAGTGATCATGCCGTTCTTCCGCTCCGCGATTCGCGCGGACGACAAGTCCGACGGGCGCGACTTCGACCCCGTGACGGAAGCAGACCGTGCCGCGGAGGCTGTCATGCGGCAGATGATCAAGTCCACCTTTCCCGCCCACGGCATTTCCGGCGAGGAATTCGGCGAGGAAGCGGCCGATGCCCACTATGTCTGGGTGCTCGACCCAATAGACGGAACCAAAGCCTTCATCTCAGGCCTGCCGCTATGGGGAACGCTGATCGGGCTGAAGCACAAGGGCCAACCGGTTTATGGGCTCATGCACCAGCCTTTCACGGGAGAGCGCTTCGTCGGCGACGGGCAAGGCGCCCGCTATCACGGACCGGCGGGCGACCGCGCGCTCAAGACGCGCGCCTGTGCAAGCCTCGCCGAGGCGACGATCTCCACCACCTCGCCCCATATGTTCAAGGGCGAGACGCTGGCGGCCTACAAGCGTGTGGAAGAGGCCTGCCGGCTGAACCGCTATGGCTACGACTGCTATGCCTATTGCATGGTCGCCGCCGGCCATATCGATCTGGTCATCGAGGCCGGCCTGAAACCCTGCGATATCATCCCCCTCATTCCCATCATCACGGGTGCCGGCGGCATCGTCACGGACTGGCAGGGCGGTCCCGTCACCGCCGGCGGCAGTGTCGTCGTCGCCGGCGACGCGCGCGTTCACGCGGCGGCGCTGTCGCTATTGTCGGCCTGAGAGCTCAATGGCCCGGTTCCCTCGGAGCCGGGGACGAAAGCATCAAACGCGGCCCAAACGGTCTCGCGAATATCGTCCCGTTCCATGAGAAGCTCATGGCGGGCCCCGGGCAGCACGATCGCATGGCCTGATTTGAGATAAAGGCTGAACCGTTCGATCGCCGCCGTTGAAACCACGGGGTCGGCGCCGCCGGCGATCACGAGCACCTGGGCGGTGATCGCCTCGGCCTTCTTGCGCGTATTCAGGCCCGCCATGAAGCGGAATGCGGCGCGTACCCAGCCGATCGTGGGATCACCGAGCCCGAGTTCAGGCACGGCCGCGACCACACCCGCGTTCCGCGCGTAGCGGACGGGATCGGACGTCAGGCGATTGTCGAGAAAGGGTTTCGTTCCAAGCGGTGTCGCGCCGCCACCGGGGATGAACCAGCGGGAAAGCCCTAAGCCCCCAAGCCACTCCGCGAGGGTGCGCACCACGCCCGGATGCTTGATGCGCGCAATCGCCAGCATGGGCGCAAGCGCCACTGTCCGTTCAAAACGATTCTCGCCGGAACTCAGCGCCTCGAAGAGGATCGCGGCCCCCATCGAATGTGCGAGGGCGAAATAGGGCGCCGGGCAGTGGACGAGGAGCATCTCGTGGATCACGGCGTCCAGATCGCGCCGGTATCGCTTGAACGAGGAGATATGGCCCTTGCGATGGTTCGCGAGTTGATGGTCGGATCCCCCCTGCCCGCGCCAGTCGAACGCCACGACGACAAAGCCGCGCCGTGTCAGATCCGCGACCGTCTCGAAGTATTTCTCGATAAATTCAGCCCGCCCCTGCAGAATGAGGACGGTGCCGCGTGGCCGCTTGCGTCCGCGCGGCGCCCAGCGCGCCACGCGCAAGTTCACGCCGTCCATCGTCGGCACGGTCGTGACGACAGCGCCGGTCGGAACAGCATTATCGGGTGTAGCAAAAAGCTCCACGGCGACCCTCTCAACAACCAAGACCAAGCCGTATCCTACTGATATCGCTATTTTACCGCGCGCTTGCGAACCTGGCCACGATAGAGCTCGAAAGAGCCCTTGAAATGCCAGAACGTCCTTCCCAAATCCTTGTCATGCAGGCCGATAACGGCTGCATTACCAGCGACACCCGGCCATATCGGCGGGTGCTCCGCATGTCGCTTCTTAGGAGGATATGCTATGCGTCAGTTTGATTTTGCCCCCCTCTATCGTTCCACCGTCGGCTTTGACCGGCTTTTCTCGTTGCTCGACCAGGCGTCGGGCGTCGACAGCGCGTCGACCTATCCGCCCTATAACATCGAGCGGACCGGCGAGAACGACTATCGCGTCTCGGTCGCTGTCGCGGGCTTCACGGATGAAGACCTCAGCATCGAGGTGAAGGAGAACACCCTCTCCATCCGTGGCGAGAAGAAGGTTGCGGACGGTGAACAGAAGCCAGATGTCCTCTATCAGGGCATTGCCGCTCGCTCCTTCGAGCGCCGCTTCCAGCTCGCCGACCATGTCCTCGTCAAGGGCGCGATCCTTGAGCACGGACTCCTTCACGTCGATCTCGTACGCGAGATTCCGGAAGCCAAGAAGCCGCGCTTCATCCCGATCTCCTCGCAGACGGCCAAATCCGTCGAGCCCAAGGTGATCGAGCAGCCTAAAGTCGCCGCGTAATTTTGGGGGCCGCGTAATTCTTATCGGCGTCGGACCGCGCGTCCGACGCCAGACAGGCAGATGGCTTTTCTCCTTCCGCCTGTTGGGACCTCCAACTACATGGACCTCCAAACTGCAAGGCGCCTCACAGAGGCGCCTTTTTTGCTTGGCCCAACAGCCCGTGGCCGGGCAGCCGCGCCATGCGAATCAGAACGGCCGATCAGAATGACGGCGGCCCTACGTCCGGCAGATCGGGCGGATCAATATCGACAGGCTCCGGCGGAGCCGGCTCGGACCTCGTCACGGGAGCGGAGGCTGTCGGCGTGGGGTTGGCCTGAGCAACGGGCGGCACGGCGGCCGGTTCTTCACCCCTACCCCCCCGGGCGTCCGACTGCAGTTCCGAGGGCCGCGCCGGCGGAACAGGGATCTTCGGCGCGGCGGCCCTGGGCGCTATTCCCTTCGGCATCGGAGGCGCCGGGATGACCCGCGGCTCCGGTTCGCGCGTCGCGTAACGATCGCCGCTGTCCCGGCTGTCGTAGCCGCGTCCTCCGTCTCCATCATCCCACCCCGGCTCACTCCAGCGCGTCTGTGGCCTCGGTCGCTCATCCCAGTCCGGCACGACCTCGGCGATGACCCGACGGCTGACGATGCCTCCGTCATAGGCGTCGACCGTGAGGCGCAAAATAGTGCCCCGACGGTCCATGACATCGGCGACATAGACGTCACCACGGCGTCGCAGAGGCGATTCAAGGGAATATCCCTGCCGCGCAATCATGGCCTCGACGGCGCGGCGGGGTATGCCGTCGTCCGCATAGGCGCCAGGCGGGGGAGCCCACGGGCGGCGCGCCCAGGGCGCTTCAGGCACCGGCGCGGGAGGAATGGGCACGTCATAGCCGGGTGGCCTGTCGTAGTAATACTGGGCGGAGGCAGGCAGGATGCCGGCTGCCAGCGACAGACCGGTCACAATGGCCGTCGGGGCCAGAAAGGCGATCATCTTGTCTAATCGCCGCTTGCCAAATTGCTTGATGCAAATTGGGTGCGCGCGCAATGGCCACACAGAAAAGGCCGCGGGCTGCGCGGAAGGGAGGGTCGGCTGGGCAGTGCTCTGGCCCGGCATATTTAGCCTCGCTCGATACTGACAATCCGCCCAGATTCTAGAATTGATTAAGGCACCTGTACGGCGCCTTTATAGTTTATTCACGATGATCGGCCGCCGCGAGGAACAGGTCGACTTCGTCGGCGGTGGTGGCGAAAGACGTCACCAGCCGCACGAGCACTTCATCGCCTTGCGGCGCCTGATCCGGCGGTACGCTTGTTCCCGCCCAGCGATAGTAGATCGCTCCCTTGGCCCGCAGCGCGTCGTGCATCGGTCGCGGAAGAACCGCAAAAACCTCGTTGCCCTGCACAGGCAAGGCGATTCGCGCACCGCGCGCCGCAAGACCATCCGCCAGCCGGTCCGCCATCGCGTTGGCCTGACGTGCGAGATCGAGCCAATGGTCATCGGAGAGATAGGCATCGAGCTGCGCGGCCAGGAAGCGCCCTTTGGACAGGAGATGGCCGGAGCGCTTGCGACGCTCCGCGAGATGGCTTGCCCTGGCGCGGTCGAAGACGATGATGGCCTCGACACCAATGCAGCCATTCTTTGTGGCGCCAAAGGACATAATGTCGATACCGGCCTTCCAGGTGATCTCAGCCGCAGTCCCGTCGAGACGCAGCAAGGCATTGGCGAAGCGCGCACCGTCCATATGCACGCCAAGGCCATGGGCATGGGCGATCCCGGCGATCTCGGCGATCTCTCCGGCCGTGTACGCGGTCCCCACCTCGGTCGCCTGCGTCAGCGACAGCGCCTGGGGCACGACGGCGTGAGGCGGTGGGGCATGCCCGCCGTTCAGGGCGGCCTCGACGGTCGTCGGCGTCATCTTGCCGCAGAGACCCGGAAGACCGATGAGCTTCGCCCCGCCGGTGAAGAACTCGGGCGCTCCGCATTCATCCGTCGCGACATGGGCCTCGGCATGGCACAGCACCGCGCCCCACGGGTCAGTCATCGCGGCAAGACTGAGCGCGTTGGCGGCTGTTCCAGTGGTCACCAGAAAGACCTCAACATCCCGTTCAAAGATCGCGGACAGCCGGGCGGTGACCCGGGCGGTCAAGGCATCCGTGCCATAACCGCTTGCTGCGCCTTGGTTGGCTTCGACCAGCGCTTCAAGAACACGGCGGCTCGCCCCCGCTACGTTGTCACTGCCAAAATTCACGATTCTTCTCTCCTGAACGCCCTGCCTTCGCACCATAGCAACGCGGAGCCGATGGCCAAAAGCACCCCGAAGGCGGTCGCAGCAAACCTAGTTTGGAATGAACGCCAACGAATGATCATTCCGCGACACGCACGCCAAGGGTCACAAAATTTCGTTCCTGGGGCCGATAGGAGAACTTTGTATGCGAGCGGGCGCAATTGGGCGCTTGTGCGGCGAAAAAAAATCTGGCATGTTCCGCTGAGTTAGGACAGCGATACTGTCCCATTGCGCCCTATCTCTGGGGGCGAAACGCAACGGTTGATGGTTTGACGATGGCACGGTCGGTAAAAACGAAACGAGACCAGAAAGCGGCTACGCGCATCGCGCGCGGCTAGCGGGCTCTCGACGTTTCGTCGCCGCCCGCCGAGGTGCGGACGCGGCGCGCAGCGCGACCGGACCTCCCGAAAGTCGATGGCTTGAGTCCCCCTGGGCCAGATGTGGCTTATAGTGGGTTTCAAGTCGTCCTGCGCGTGAACGCAGTGTCGAGGGAGGAAGTCTCGATGGTAAACGAATACAGACTTCGTGGGGGCGATACTCCCAAGTGGCCACTGAACCAAGCGCGGTCGGCCGCCGATCACGGCATGCCGGCAGCGCAGGGCCTTTATGATCCGCGCAACGAACACGATGCGTGCGGCGTCGGGTTCGCAGTGGACATGAAGAACCGCAAGAGCCACGCGATCGTACAGCACGGCCTGTCGATCCTCAGGAATCTTGACCACCGCGGCGCCGTCGGCGCTGACCCGAAGGCCGGCGACGGCTGCGGCATGCTGGTTCAGATCCCCCATCTGTTCTTTCAGGAAGAATGTGCGCGGCTCGGCATCACGTTGCCGGAGCCCGGCGAATACGCCGTCGGCCATCTCTTCATGCCGCGTGACACGGAAGGCTTCCGCCTTGTCACGGAAATCGTCGAGCGTCTGATCACCGAGGAAGGCCTCTCGTTCCTCGGCTGGCGCAACGTGCCCGTTGACAACTCCGGCCTTGGCGAGACCGTCAAGCCGACCGAGCCGCTGCATCGCCAGATCATCGTCGGCCACGGCGCCGACATCGCGGACCAGGACGAGTTCGAGCGGCGGCTGTTCATCGCCCGCAAGGTGATTTCCAACGCCATTTACGACATGAAGGACGCGAGCACGGCCGGCTACTACGTGGTCAGCCTGTCGTCGCGCACCCTCGTCTATAAGGGCATGCTGCTCGCTACCCAGCTCGGTGACTACTACGCCGACCTGAATGACCCGCGCTTCCAGTCGGCGATCGCCCTGGTGCACCAGCGCTTCGCGACGAACACCTTCCCGACCTGGTCGCTCGCCCACCCCTACCGCATGGTGGCGCATAACGGCGAGATCAACACGGTGCGCGGCAACGTCAATTGGATGGCGGCGCGGCAGGCTTCGGTCGACTCGGAGCTGTTCGGCAACGACATCGCCAAGCTCTGGCCAATCTCCTACGAGGGCCAGTCCGACACCGCCTGTTTCGACAACGCGCTCGAGTTCCTGGTGCAGGGCGGCTATTCGCTCACCCACGCCATGATGATGCTCGTGCCCGAGGCCTGGGCCGGCAACCCGCTCATGAGCGAGGAGCGGCGGCATTTCTATGAGTATCACGCGGCCCTGATGGAGCCGTGGGATGGCCCTGCCGCCATCTGCTTCACCGACGGTCGTCAGCTCGGCGCAACCCTCGACCGCAACGGCCTGAGGCCGGCCCGCTATTTCGTGACCGACGAAGATCTGGTGGTCGGCGCGTCCGAAATGGGCGTTCTTCCCATCCCGGAAGAGAAGATCGTCGAGAAGTGGCGCCTGCAGCCGGGCCGCATGCTGCTCATCGACCTCGAAAAGGGCCGCATCATCTCCGACGAGGAGATCAAGCAGGAGCTGAGCACCCGCCATCCCTACGGCGAGTGGCTGGAGCGCACACAGATCGTGCTCGAGGAGCTGCCGCCCGTGCAGGCGCGCGAATCCCGCACGGATGTCAGCCTGATCGATCGCCAGCAGGCCTTCGGCTACACGCAGGAAGACATCAAGCTTCTGCTGCCGCCCATGGCCGTCACCGGCCAGGAAGCGGTGGGCTCCATGGGCACCGACACGCCGATCTCGGCGCTGTCGGCGAAGTCCAAGCTGCTGTACACTTATTTCAAGCAGAATTTCGCCCAGGTGACGAACCCGCCGATCGATCCGATCCGCGAGGAGCTCGTGATGTCGCTCGTGTCCTTCATCGGGCCACGGCCGAACATTCTCGACCTGGAGGGCACCTCGCGCCGCAAGCGGCTCGAAGTGCGCCAGCCGATCCTCACGAATGAAGACCTCGAGAAGATCCGCTGCATCGGCCACTACGAGGACAGGTTCGACACCAAGACGCTGGACATCACTTTCCCGGCCCTGCAGGGCGCGGCCGGCCTCGAAGGTGCGCTCGGGCGGCTGTGCGAGCGCGCCGAGGCGGCTGTTCACGGCGGCTACAACATCATCATCCTGTCCGACCGCATGATCGGGCCGGACCGGATCGCCATTCCGGTTCTCCTCGCGACAGCGGCGGTGCATCACCACCTCATCCGCAAGGGGCTCAGGACCTCGGTCGGTCTTGTGCTGGAAACCGGTGAGCCGCGCGAGGTGCACCACTTCGCCTGCCTTGCAGGCTATGGCGCGGAAGCGATCAATCCCTATCTCGCCTTCGAGACGCTCTTGTCGATGCACGAAGCCCTCGACTTCCCCGAAGAGGTCGATGCCTACGAAATCGTCAAGCGCTACATCAAGTCGATCGACAAGGGCCTTCTCAAGGTTATGTCGAAGATGGGAATATCGACCTATCAATCCTATTGCGGTGCGCAGATCTTCGACGCCGTTGGATTGAAGAGCGACTTCATCGAGCAGTATTTCTTCGGTACCGCGACCAGCATCGAGGGCGTCGGGCTCAGCGAAATCGCCGAGGAAACAGTGCTGCGGCATCGCGATGCCTTCGGCGATGCTCCGATCTACCGCACGGCCCTCGACGTGGGCGGCGAATATGCCTATCGCCTGCGCGGCGAGGCGCATGTCTGGACGCCAGACACGGTGGCGACGCTGCAGCATGCCGTGCGCCACAATGCCCGCGAGCGCTACCAGGAATTCGCCAAGCTCATCGACGAACAGGGCAATCACGCCACCAGCATTCGCGGCCTCTTTCGCATAAAGACCGCGCGTGAACTGGGGAATGAGCCGGTTCCGCTCGACGAGGTCGAACCCGCGTCCGAGATCGTCAAGCGCTTTACGACCGGGGCGATGTCCTTCGGATCGATCTCGCGCGAGGCACACGAGACGCTGGCAATCGCCATGAACTCCTTCGGCGGCAAGTCGAACACCGGCGAAGGCGGCGAGGAACCGGAGCGCTTCCTGCCGATGCCGGACGGCCGCTCGCGGCGATCCGCCATCAAGCAGGTTGCATCGGGGCGTTTCGGCGTCACCGCGCATTATCTCGTCAATTCGGACGTGATGCAGATCAAGGTGGCGCAGGGTGCCAAGCCCGGCGAGGGCGGACAGCTGCCCGGCCACAAGGTCGACGCGATCATCGCCAAGGTGCGCCACTCCACGCCGGGCGTCGGCCTGATCTCCCCGCCCCCGCACCATGACATCTATTCGATCGAGGATCTCGCCCAGCTGATCTTCGACCTGAAGAACGTCAATCCGGCCGCGGATGTCTCGGTCAAGCTCGTGTCAGAAGTCGGCGTCGGCACCGTCGCCGCCGGCGTCGCCAAGGCGCGCGCCGACCATATCACGATCTCCGGCTACGACGGCGGGACGGGCGCGAGCCCCCTCACCTCGCTGAAGCACGCTGGCTCGCCCTGGGAAATCGGCCTCGCCGAGACCCAGCAGACCCTCGTGCTTTCAAATCTGCGTGGGCGCGTGGTGCTGCAGGTCGACGGCGGTCTCCGTACCGGTCGGGACGTCGTCGTCGGCGCCCTCCTCGGCGCCGACGAGTTCGGCTTCTCGACAGCCCCGCTGATCGCGGCAGGCTGCATCATGATGCGCAAATGCCATCTCAACACCTGCCCCGTCGGGGTGGCGACGCAGGACCCGGTGCTGCGCAAGCGTTTCAAGGGCCTGCCGGAGCACGTGATCAACTACTTCTTCTTCGTCGCGGAGGACGTGCGCGAGCGCATGGCCGAGATCGGCGTGCGCCGGATCGAA
Organism: Chelatococcus sp. HY11; assembly: GCF_018398335.1. Lineage (NCBI taxonomy): Bacteria > Pseudomonadati > Pseudomonadota > Alphaproteobacteria > Hyphomicrobiales > Chelatococcaceae > Chelatococcus > Chelatococcus sp. HY11. Next base: position 4,493,375 of record NZ_JAHBRX010000001.1, on the reverse strand, counting down.
GAGCTCGTGGGCCGCACCGAAATCCTCGACAAGACGGAGGCGTTGAGCCACTGGAAGTCGAAGGGCCTCGACTTCAGCAGGCTGTTCCACCAGCCCGCGGTCGGGCCTGAGATCGCGACCCGGCATGCCGAGCGCCAGAAGCACCCGATCGACGATATCCTCGATCTCAAGCTGATCCGAGAAGCGGAGCCCGCGCTTGCCTCCGGAGAGACAGTGACGCTGTCGCATACCATAAGAAACGTGGACCGGACGACCGGTGCCATGCTTTCTGGTGAGATCGCCAAGCGCCACGGCCATGACGGCCTCCCTGACGACACCATCACGGTCAATCTAAAGGGCACGGCCGGCCAGAGCTTCGGCGCCTTCCTGGCGCCGGGCGTGACGCTGAAGCTCGAAGGCGAAGCCAACGACTACGTCGGCAAGGGCCTGTCCGGCGGCAAGCTGATCATCCACCCGCCGGCGGAAACAAAGATCGTCGCGGAGCGTTCGATCATCGTCGGCAACACGGTGCTGTATGGCGCGACCGCCGGCGAGTGCTACTTCCGCGGCGTGGCCGGCGAGCGTTTCGCCGTCCGCAACTCCGGCGCGGTCGCCGTCGTCGAGGGCACCGGCGACCACGGCTGCGAATACATGACCGGCGGCGTGGTCGCGGTCATCGGCCAGACCGGCCGCAACTTCGCGGCCGGCATGTCCGGCGGCATCGCCTATGTGCTCGACGAGGACGGGTCCTTCGCCAAGCGCTGCAATCTCTCGATGGTCGATCTCGAACCGGTTGAGGAAGAGGAAGACCTGCTTGAGCGCCTCCATCATCATGGTGGCGATCTCGAGACCAAGGGACGGATCGATCTGGGCGATCTGTCGCGGCATGATGAAGAGCGGCTGATGCAGCTCATCGTCAACCACCGTGACTACACCGGCTCCACACGGGCGCAGACGATCCTCGACAACTGGGCTGACTACCGCACCCGCTTCGTGAAGGTGATGCCGGTCGAATACCGGCGCGCCATCCGCGAGATGGAGCGGGCTCGCACTCTGCAGGCTGCGGAGTAGTCGTTTTCTTCTCCACGACGTCATCCCCGGGCTTGTCCCGGGGATCCCGACACGAGAATTGCGCCTTCCGATCGAGATGGCCGGGTCAAGCCCGGCCATGACGGGGCAGAAGCTGGACAGGACGATGGGTAAGGTCACGGGTTTCCTAGAATTCGACCGGCAGGAGCCGAAGTATCAGCTTGCCGGCGATCGCATTCGCCACTTCAGAGAGTTCACGCTGCCGCTCGACGACAAGGATGTCACGCGGCAGGCGGCGCGCTGCATGGACTGCGGCATCCCCTTCTGCCACGGGCCGACAGGCTGCCCGGTGCACAACCAGATCCCCGACTGGAACGATCTGGTCTTCGCCGGGGACTGGGAAGAAGCCGCGCGCAACCTGCATTCGACCAACAATTTTCCGGAATTCACCGGCAGGATCTGCCCCGCGCCCTGCGAGGAAGCCTGCACGCTGAACCTGGAAAACGTGCCGGTCACCATCAAGAACGTCGAGCAAACCATCGCCGACAAGGCCTGGGAAAACGGCTGGATAAAGCCGGAGATCGCGGGCATCGCCACAGGTCGCCGTATAGCCGTCATCGGCTCGGGTCCGGCCGGTCTCGCGGCGGCCCAACAACTCGCCCGTGTCGGCCATGCCGTCCATGTCTTCGAGCGCGAGCCCAAGGCGGGCGGCCTGCTGCGCTACGGCATCCCCGACTTCAAGATGGAGAAGCACCATATCGACCGCCGCGTGGTGCAGATGGAAGCCGAGGGTGTCGTCTTCCACTACGGCGTCAACATCGGCGTCGACAAGGGTTTCGCCGAACTCGAACAGGAGTTCGACGCCGTGTTGATGTCCGGAGGCGCGGAAGCGCCGCGTGATCCGAAGCTGCCGGGCCAGGAGCTCGAGGGCGTGCACTACGCCATGCCTTATCTCGTGCAGCAGAACCGTCGCAACGGACAGGAGATCGTCCATGACGAGCCGATCCTGGCGGCGGGCAAGCATGTCGTCGTCATCGGCGGCGGCGACACCGCTTCCGACTGTGTGGGCACGGCCTTCCGTCAGGGCGCCTTGTCGGTCACCCAGCTCGACATCCGCCCGAAGCCTCCGCTGATCGAGGACAAGCTCGCCATCTGGCCCTACTGGCCCACCAAGCTTCGCACGTCGTCGAGCCAGGCGGAGGGCGCCGAGCGGGAGTTCCAGGCCGCGACCCTTGGGCTCGTCGGCAAGAAGGGCAAGCTCACGGGTGTTGCTTGCGTGCGCGTTGATGAACGCCGGCAGCCCATCGCCGGGGCAGAATTCATCCTGAAGGCGGATCTCGTCTTCATCGCCATCGGCTTTGCCGGTCCACTCTCGGCCGGCCTCGTGGAGCAGTCCGGCGTGTCGGTGGACAGGCGCGGCAATGTGCAGGCCGATACGGAAGCCTATCGCACATCACGGGACAAGGTCTTCGCGGCCGGCGACATGCGCCGCGGCCAGTCCCTGGTGGTCTGGGCCATTCGCGAAGGCCGCCAGGCCGCGCGGGCGATCGACGAGTTCCTGATGGGCACGAGCATCCTGCCGCGCTGAGCGGCATGAAGCTCATCCGCCTTGGAGCCCATCCGCCTTGGATGAGCCGCTTCTCTGCGAGGCGGCCTTCCCTGCTGGTGGAATGGAGTGCCTTGGCCTACGGGCTGTCGGCCTCAGCCTCAGGCCAGTGAAAATCGTCCGCGCGCCCGACGCGCGGTTCCGGCACGCGGCCCATACCATAGACGCGTTCAATCAGTTGTCCCGAATAGCCCGATAGGGCCGGACGTGCCCGCGCGAGCTGGCCACCCGCCGCCATTTCCCGCCGGGTCAACGGCAGGATGGGACCGGCGATGGGGCGTGGCGGCTGCAGGACGAGCCCCCCCGGCTGCTCGGGCAGCGCCGGGAAGGCAGATGCCAGCGCATCGCCGCTCTTCACGGGCGGCTGGTCGGGCGCTGCGTCGGTCGGCGCGCCGCTGGGCGGCAGGGCCAGAACCGTCGCGCTGTTGCGTTCAGTCAGAAGCCGGCGGATCTCGAGTTCCACGAAATGCGCTGCCTTGCGGGCGCCGGCATCGGTGAAATTGATGCCATTCGCGTTGCGCAACCGAACCTGCTGCCCGTTGATATCGGGGCCGGAGGCCGTAAAACGGTTGTCATCGTTGGAAAAGCCTTCCCACAGATCAACATAGTGGCTGTCGGCCTTGATGGCACGCTCGCGTATCAGTGCGTTGAGGCTCAAGACATCCGCCGCGTAGCGCGCGGCCTGCATCGGCGGCATGCCAACCCAGATCAAGGGGATCTGCTTCGCGGCGAAGGCGGCTTCCACAGCATCGATGCGCGTGCCGTAAAGCTCCCGCCAGCGATCCGTCCCGAATTCCACTGAGGCGCCACCGTCACGGATATCCTGCCTGTCATTCGCACCGATCATGATCACCCCGATCGTCAGGGGCGCTCCATCCGCGAGACGCTCACGCGCGGCTTTTGGCCAATCGAAATGATCATCGCGGACCAGACCGGAGTTGGGACGGACGTTGCGCGAGACTTCGATCGTCGGCATCTCCGCAAAGGCATCCTTCAAGCCATCCGCCAGGGATTCGGCGAAGAAATCACCCATTACGAGGATGAAGGTGTCGGCAGCCGGCTTCGCCTCCTGCGGTTGGTCACGCACGACGACGGGCGCGGGCGCGGGAGCGCGGCGTGGCCGGGCTGCCCGGGCCGGCGCCCGTTGTGGCTGCCGGCGCGGTGCAACCTGCTGAGGCTGCGGACGCTGCTGCTTGAAGATACCATCGAGGAAGCGCGTCAGCGGGTCGGCCTGCGCCACAGCCGGTGTCGACAGCACAGCCAGCGCGGATGCCAGCAGCGAGACCCCGAACACAGCGACGAGGACGAAAGAGGCCCCCAGGATCACTCGACGTCGCAGCTTGAGATGCATCGCGCAGCTCTTCCCTTAGCGAAGGTACTCTCAGGATCCTTCTGGTTGATCAGTAGCAAGCAATCCGCAGCGGGCGGGTGATGAAGATGACACCGCCCGATACCGCAACGGCTCGCCGATGCTGGGACACATACCTGACAGACAGAGCTTACGCTCGATACCCGCGCATCGCACGATCACATTTTGCGCAAGGCCTCGGTTGCCTGGTTCAAGTCGCGCGGCCGTTGCCACCCCGACGCAGGCGCTCGAGAAGCGTGACGCTGGGATAACCATCGGCGGGCAGGCCCATCCGCTCCTGATAGGAGGCGATGGCGGCCCGTGTCTGCGAGCCGAGCTTGCCGTCGGGCTCACCGACATCATAGCCATGCGCCGCCAAGTGCTTTTGCAGCTCGACGCTCTGCATCCGATCGAGCGGAAGGTCGTCAGTCGGCCAGGGTGCCTGGATCGGCGCGCCGCCATAAAGGCGATCGCCGAGATGGGCCACACCGAGCGCGTACGAGTCGGAATTGTTGTAACGCTTGATGACGTTGAAATTCTTCGTGACGAGGAAGGCAGGCCCGCGTGCGCCCGCCGGCATGAGGATGCGCGCCTCGCCTTGGGCGGGCATCGCCCGCCCGTCCATGCGCCGCACGCCCGCCTGCGACCAGGCCGCGAAACTCTGGTTGCCTGCGCCATAGGTCAAACCCTTCGGCACCTTGACCTCGAAGCCCCAGGGCAAGCCGGTTTCCCAGCCGTGCTTCTTGAGATAGTTGGCGGTTGACGCGAGCGCGTCCGGGGTCGACGTCCAGATATCGCGCCGACCATCGCCCGTGAAGTCCACGGCGTAGGTCATGAAGCTCGACGGCATGAACTGGGTCTGGCCCATGGCCCCGGCCCAGGAGCCAACCATTCCGTCACGATCGATATGGCCCTGCTCGAGGATAACCAGCGCCGTGACCAGCTCGCCACGGAAGAAATCGCCGCGATAGTTCGCGTGCGCCAGCGTCGCCAGCGAGCGGATGACGTCGTTGGACCCCATATAGGATCCGAAGTTGGTTTCCATGCCCCACACGCCAGCGACCACACGGCGATCGACGCCATAGGCGGCTTCGACCTTGGTGAGGGTGGCGGCGGACTCAGTCACGGCGCGTCCGCCACGCTCCAGACGCTGCTCGGACACGGCGGAGCCAAGATACTCCCACACCGGCTTCACGAATTCGGATTGCTTCTTCGTGAGCGCGATCACCTTGGGATCGGGCGTCAGGCCCGCAAAGGCGCGATCGAAGGTGCGCCGGGAAACACCGCGTGCCTTCGCGCTCTCCCAAACATCGTTGGAGAATGAACCGAAAGACGCGGATGGCACCGCGGTCGCCTCCTGCGTGGTCACGGTCGGTCGCGAAAGGCGGGTCGCGGTGGTCGGCGCGCTGGCGGCCGGGCTAATCGATGATGTCGTCAAATAGCTATCCGAGGAGCAGGATACCTGGGCGAGGCCGCCGAGAACAACGACCGCGACATGCAGGCCCGGCCAAGCAACGACGCGCCCCGTCAAACGTCGGTCCCGACCTGCACGAAACGCCATTACGATGCTCCAACTGGGATGGTGAACCAACTCTCGTTCCACTCACCTCCAGTGGTCGCCTGAGATCCTTTCGATTCCGTTGACATCGGACGATTTGTTGGCGATCCGCCGCCGCGCCATCAGCGTTGGAGACGCAGCCCCACGAGGAAAATATTCGCGGTGTAGTCAGAGCCGGGCGAAGTGCTGTCCAGCCTCTCGTGCGTGAAGCTCGCACGGAACGCCAGAGTGCGGGTCAACTTCCAGTCGAGCCGGACCGAACCCGTCATCCCGTTTTCACGCAGATAGACATCCTGGTAATTGTTGTTGGAGAAGGCGAGCGCGCCAGTCACCGTGAGGTTGCGCCTGAGCGCGTGCTCCACCTCCGCCCCGGCCTGGGTCACGATCACGCCGCTCGATCCGACGACGGACGTCTCCCCGATGGTGCTGCTCGCCCTGAGGCGCAGCTTGGTCAGGGGGGTCGCCGTCCAGACGAGCGAGGCCTCACCAATGGGGCCGTTGAGATCGGCCAGGCGCGGATCGTCATAGACTCGATGTTCCAGCCCGGCGGCGACCTCACCGGTGAGCGAACCCGAGATATTGATGGCCGTGCCGATGCGCGCGCCAATTCCGTTCGAGTTGCGCGCATAGCCCGAGCTGTCGAAATGCTCGTCATAGCGACGCTTGTCGAGCCGTCCCTCGATAAAAGGCGTGAAGAAGGCGCTGAGCTCATATCCCGTCCGCAGACGGACGGCATATTGCGTGTAGTTGCGGTCATCCTGGCTCAGTGACGTTCCATCGGCGAGTTTCGCATTGCCATAGGTGCTGCGATCCACGTCGCCATAAAGCCCGACCGTAACGCGGTTGAAGGTGTGCACGAGCCCGAGCGTGCCGCCGAAGCTAGATGTGATCGGCTGGTTGACGACCCCATTCGGCAGGTTGGGGTTGCCGGGCTGCTGCGTGGTGACGGAATAGCGTCCTTCACTCTCGATCTGCGTTCCGCGCAGCACATCGACGCGCAGGTTGACGCGCCCCTCCCCCGCCGGCCTGTTCACATCGGTCATGCCGGGAAACGCATCATAGGAACCGCGCAGCGTGCCGGTCAGCGAATGGCGCACCCATTCCGACTGGAGCTTAAGTTCCGCCATGGTGCGCACCAGGGTGGAGCCCTTCACCCCGGTGGCGATACGCCGCGGATTGCTGTCATAACCGACATCGGCCTCGACCGCCGGCAGCAACTTGAGCCCGCCGAGCATCAGGCCGAGTTGCTCATAAGGGTCTATCGCCTGCGAGCGCCTTCGTCTGGGTGTGGGCGTGGATCCTGCGGCCGATGCGTTGAGATCCGCATAGACACGCTCATGGACCGAGGGGTTGGTTAGCGTCGTTGGGCGGCGCGTGTTGGTGAAGCTCGACGCCTGCAATGGGCCGGAGCCGAGATCGCGGTTGTTCATCAACATGGGCGAAGGGTCGAGGAACGGCGCGATCTGTTCCGACGAGGGTGGCGGCAGCACGAACGGTCCGGAGCTGCCGCGCAGGAGCTGGAAAGGCGCGTCGCTGGCATCAATACCCTGCGCCCACCCCGTGGTCGGCAGACCGGCGAGAGCAATGGTCGTCGCGATCAGAGGCTGTGCGATCGTGGTCACTCGAAGAAATCGGAGCCAATCACACACCAAGATCAAGCGCTCGTCGCTGCATGAGACGGGACATGCGCGCGAGCCGACAAAAGACGAAGACAACAAATGCCTGCGCCGCCTTCGCATGGTTAATGGAAGGCTAGGTCGTTAGGGTTAACATTTGGTAAGCGGGCATGGGCGGCAGGGATGCAGCTTGCGCCTGATCCATCTCAATATCCGCCGGCCAAAACCGTCATCAAGGCCTGAGGCCCGGTCCGCTGAGCGGCGGGCCCGGCGGCCTCCTTCCAGGAGAACACGGAATAGCGTCGGGTCGCCCCGCCTGTTCCACATTGTCCACCACTCTACATCGGCACCTCGCCGATCCTGCGCCGCATCGGAGCGGGAGCTTCTTCGGTGAACACGCTCTTGGTGATCTCCGAGAGACCACCCAAAGTGCCGAGCAGCCCTGCCGCCTCGATCGGCAGGACCATCACCTTCTGATTGGGCGCGGACGCGAGTGCCTTCAGCACGTCGATATATTTCTCGGCGACGAGAAAATTGGCGGCGGCCAGATCCCCGCGGCTGATCGCGTCGCTGATCATCGTTGTGGCCCGCGCCTCCGCCTCCGCCTGCCGCTCGCGGCCCTCCGCTTCCCGGAACGCGGCGTCGCGCCGGCCCTCCGCAGCCAGCACCTGAGCCTGCTTCTGGCCCTCGGCGCGCAGGATCTCGGCCTGCCGCTGCCCTTCGGCTTCCAGCACGGCGGCCCGCTTCTCGCGCTCCGCCTTCATCTGCCGCGCCATGGCGTCGGCCAGATCAACGGGCGGCTCGATATCCTTGATCTCGACGCGCGTGACCTTGACCCCCCAGGGCGAGGCAGCCGCGTCGACCACCTTGAGCAGCCTCTCGTTGATCTGGTCGCGATGGGACAGGAGCCCGTCGAGGTCCAACGAACCGACAACCGTGCGGATGTTGGTCATCGTCAAGGTGAGGATCGCCTGCGAGAGGTTGGAGACTGCGTAGGAAGCACGTGCCGCATCCAGCACCTGATAGAACGCGACCGCGTCGACGGTCACGGCTGCGTTGTCGCGCGTGATACCTTCCTGGCTCGGAATATCCAGCACCTGCTCCATCATGTTCACGCGGTGACCGATGGATTCGGCGTAGGGGATGATGAGGCCAAGGCCCGGCCCCAGAGACCGTGAATAACGGCCGAAACGCACGACGGTATAGTTGTAACCCTGCGGTACCGTCCTCACGCCCAGCACGACGGTGAGGATGAGCAAAGCAATCAAGGCAATGACAAGAATATCGGAGCCGAGCAACGGCATGGTGATCCCCTTCGAGACTATCCCGAAGGAGTGTCGGCCAAACGTTTTCCGCGCACAAGCGATGATATGCACGCGGAAGTAGTCATCACCGCTCATGCTGAGCAAAGGGTTTCGGAGAACACCTTGTTTCCCCGACGATCATCGCCAGCCGACACCGGCGCTGATGACGCTCTACGCCGAGCGCACCTTTTCTAACCGGCCCTAGCCGGCGGAGGGCCCGATCCAGCCCTGCAGCTCCCGGATCGCGACGTGGCTGATGACCTTCATGCCCTCGGGCGAGTCATTGAGACAAGGAATGGCCGCGAATTTCTCGCCGCCATGGTGGTGGAAGATCTCGCCATTCTCACCCGCGATCTCCTCGAGGGTCTCGAGGCAATCGACGGAGAAACCAGGCATGACGACGGCCAGCCGCTTGACGCCGCGCTCGGCGAGCGCCTGCACCGTTGCATCGGTATAGGGCTGCAGCCACTCGGCGCGGCCGAAGCGCGACTGGAAACTCATCATGAACGCGTCAGCGGAGAGGCCCATGGCTTCCCGCATCAGCCGCCAGGTCTTCACGCACTGGCAGTGATAGGGATCGCCCTTCATCATGTATTCTTTCGGAATGCCATGGAAGGAGGCGAGAATGACCTCCGGCTCGAAATCCAGCGCCGCGATGCTCTGCCTCAGTCCGGCAACGGCAGCCTCGATGTAGACCGGATCGTCGTAGTAGGGCGGCGCGACGCGCAGGCTCGGTTGCCAACGCATCTGCATGAGGGCCTCGAACGCCTTGTCGCATGCGGTCGCCGTCGTCGCCGCCGCATATTGCGGGTAGAGGGGCACCAGAAGAATCCGGTCACAGCCCTGCTCCTGGAGGGACGTCAGTGCGGCCTTCATCGAGGGATGCCCGTAGCGCATCCCCCATTCCACCACGATGCGATCATCGAGCTGCGACAGCGTCGCCTGCAGCTTCGTGGCCTGCGAGCGCGTGATTGTCTTGAGCGGGGACTCGTTAAGCGCCTTGTTCCAGATCGTCTCGTAGTCCTTGCCCTTGCGGCCCGGACGGGTCGTCAGGACGATGCCGTTCAGGATGAACCACCACAAAAGACGCGGCGTCTCGATGACACGGCGGTCCGAGAGGAATTCCTTGAGGTAACGGCGCATCGACCAGTAGTCGGTCGCCTCCGGCGTACCGAGATTGGCGATAAGCACACCAATGCGACGCGGATTGATCGCCGGATGATCCAGGGGGCGGGGTGATGCCGTGGCAACCGGTTTGTCCAAACGATCCTCCGTCAATCACGATAGCTTCTCCCGGGACCAAAGATTTGGTTGCACAGGCGCCAGCGCAACTAACTCGATCGCATCAGGGACGTCAAAAAAAGCGTCGCCCATCGGAGCAACACACTCCGATGGCCACTGATCACGTCGGACGAATGAGCAGGCCGGACAACTGGACAAACTGCCACAGCACCATTGCGATATCAGTTTCTTTTCTCAAAGTTGCCCCCGATGAGCGCGCGACTGTCGCTAGAATACGATGTCCCGACGCTTGGCCGCCGGATCTTCCTCTGACAGCATCAACGACGTGCGGAGTTCGTTGACGAAGGCCGATAGCGAAGCGACCGGGTTTGTCTTCCAACGCGCCGCGCCAGAACCCAGACTGGGATATTTGACCGGCGGTGGACGCAGCGACGCGTGGCTGGGCGCAACGTCGATAGTCAGCAATTCCGAGAAATGAAGTGGAATTTCAGAGAGCCCACGCATAAGGCTACTTGAGCTCTCCAGCGAGAAACCAGTGCCCTCCTCCATCTGGCAGAAGTGATGGTTTCCGGCAAAGCCCCCGCTCTCCCCGGAATCGTCATCAAAATGCAGACCGCCGACATCGGCACCGAACGCATCGGTGAGGGCTTGCGCCTTGGAGACCTGCAAACTCTCCCGCCCGAAGATAAAAAAGCGCGAGCCGTGGAAATCGGCGATCAATTTGTGCCCGCCCCGAAGCGTTTTGAGGCTGAAGAAAATCGTCGATCCGTACTGGCGCGAGTTTATGCAGACGGCGACCCCCTTGCTGCAAAGCGCATTGATCAACCGGATAAGCAGCGAACCGTCCTGAAACCTGATCAGACCAAGCCGAGAATCACCCTCCGACAACGGCGTGTGGATGCCGCATGCGATCCATGTGTGCTGCTTCGTCACAGTAAGGTCGAAGTCAAATGAAACGAATCCAAATCCACCCTGCATGACTCACCTCGACGCGTATTCATGCAAAAACATCACGAATTCACATCAAATAAGCAATGCAGTTTATGTTAATTCCATAAGTACATATGGCAATAATATTGATATATTTCACGCAGTAGAATTTCATATATATGCTTGTAAAATACACTTATCTGACGAATTCTCCAGGCATCACGGCAACCACACCAATGGCTATTCCGCTGCCACGGCAAGTGGCGGGAACCCTTTACGGAATCGCTCCAGCAATTCCGCCTCCTCCCGCTTTGCCGCTTCGAGATGCCTCTGCTTGATATGCCCGAAGCCACGGATCTTCTCCGGGATGGATGCCAGCGCCACGGCAAGCGCATGATTGCCGGCATCAAGCTTCTCGAGCACTTCGTCGAGAAGCGTCTCGTAGTCGGTGATGAGCTGGCGTTCCATACGCCGCTCCTCCGTCCGGCCAAAGGGGTCGAAGGCTGTGCCGCGCAGACCCTTGCAGGCGGCGAGCGCCTTGAACAGCGGCAGCATCCATGCCCCGAAGGTCATTTTGCGCGGACGGCCATGCGCATCCTTCGGCGCGAGCAGCGGCGGCGCAAGATGGAATTCCAGCCGGATCTTGTCGCCGGAGAAGGTGGAGGCAAGCTGTCGGGCGAAATTGCCATCGCTATAGAGACGCGCCACCTCATACTCGTCCTTATAGGCCATGAGCTTGAAGAGATAGCGGGCCACCGCCTCCGTGAGGGTCTTGGAGGACGTGACCTCGGCCTCCCGCACCCTCACCCGTTCGACTAACCGCCCGTAGCGTGCCGCATAGGCATTGTTCTGGTAGCCGATGAGAAAGACGATCCTCCGGTCGATGATCTCGTCCAGCGTGTGTGACAGATGGCGGACAGGCGTCGGCTCATGGGCCTTGTCGACCAGCGCGCCGACGAATTCTGGCTCGCAAACGGCCCGGCGGCCCCAGCGGAAGGCGGCGAGGTTCATCGCTACCGCCTCGCCGTTGAGCGTGATCGCCTTCTCAACGGCCTCGGCCGACACTGGTATCTTGCCATGCTGATAGGCGAAGCCCAGCATGAACATGTTCGCGGCGATAGAGTTGCCGAGGACGGCGACCGCGATGGCATTGGCGTCCACGAAATAAGCCCCGCGCCCGCCCGTCGCCTCGGCGATGGCGCGCCTGATGCGCTCAACCGGCAGGACATAGTCGGCGTTGCGGGTGAAATCGCCTGGATGCACCTCGGCGGTGTTCACCATCAGGGCGGTCTCGCCCTTCGCGACGGCGGCCAACACCTTCTTCGAACCCGTCACGACGAGATCGCAACCGAGGACAAGGTCCGCCTCGCCCGCGAAGACGCGGATGGCGTGGATATCCTCCGGCGCCGCCGCGAGCCTGACATGGCTGTAGACCGCCCCACCCTTCTGGGCGAGGCCCGCCATGTCGATCATCCCGCAGCCGCGCCCCTCGAGATGCGCCGCCATGCCGAGCAGGGCACCGATCGTGACGACACCGGAGCCACCGACACCCGTGACGATGATATTGTAGGGCTTATGACCAAGTGCCGGGCGGTTGGGCTCCGGCAGACGCGCTTCCCAGCCGTCGTCCAGATCGTCTCGGGCGACAGCCGAGGGCAAATCGGCCTTGCGGAGCGTCGCCCCGTGCACCGAGACGAAGGACGGGCAGAAGCCCTTCACGCAGGAAAAATCCTTGTTGCAGGTGGACTGGTCGATCACCCGCTTGCGCCCGAACTCCGTCATCTGCGGCTGCACCGAGACGCAGTTCGAGGTGACGCTGCAGTCTCCACAGCCCTCGCAGACGAGTTCGTTGATGATGACGCGCCGATCGGGATCGGGATAAGTGCCCTTCTTGCGGCGCCGACGCTTCTCGGCAGCGCAGGTCTGGTCGTAGATCAGCACCGAGACGCCGGGCACCTCGGCCAATTCCCGCTGTACCGCATCGAGATCGTCGCGATGGTGGCGGGTCATGCCGACCGGCCAATGCATCGAGGGGGGATACTTGTCGGGTTCGTCCGAAACCAGGGCGATCCGGCTCACCCCCTCGGCGCGCACCTCCGCCGCCACCCTGTCGACGGTCAGGTCGCCTTCCACATGCTGGCCGCCGGTCATGGCGACCGCGTCGTTGAAGAGAATCTTATAAGTCACGTTGGTCTTGGTCGCGAGGGCGAAACGCAGCGCCAGGATGCCCGAATGCTGGTAGGTGCCGTCGCCGAGATTCTGGAAGACGTGCTTGCGCTTGGAGAACGGCGCCTCGCCGACCCAGTTGGCGCCCTCACCGCCCATCTGGGTGACGCCGTCCGTGGAACGGTCCATCCACTGCACCATGTAATGGCAGCCGATGCCGGCATAGGCGCGCATGCCCTCCGGCACGACGGTGGAGGAGTTATGCGGGCAGCCTGAGCAAAAATGCGGCGTGCGTGTGCCGGCATCCGCCGTCTCGGCGAGAATGCGCTGGGCGTCGCGGATGTGTGCGACACGCGCGGCAAGTTCTTCGCTGGGGTGGTAACGCAGCACACGTTCGCCGATCGCGATGGCGATGTCGTTGGGATCAAGAGCGCCCTTCACCGGGAACAGCCACCGGCCCTCCTCGTCCTTCTTGCCGACGCAGATTGGCTGGTTGGCGGAGCCGTAAAGCTCTTCCCGTACCTGTACTTCGATGAGGGAGCGCTTCTCCTCGACGACGATGATGAGATCGAGCCCCCGGGCGAAATCGACGAGTTCCTGGCGGCCGATCGGCCAGGGGCAGGCGATCTTGTAAAGACGGATGCCGAGGTCGTTGGCGCGCACCTCGTCGATGCCGAGATCATCGAATGCCTGGCGCACGTCGAGATAGCTTTTGCCGACCGTGACGATGCCGATCTTGGGATGACGCCCACCGGATGTGATCATACGGTTGAGGCCATTGGCCCGAAGGAACGCGAGTGCCGCGTCCCGCTTGAACTCATGCAGGCGCGCTTCCTGCTCGAGAATCTTGTCGAAGGGGCGGATATTCAGTCCACCCGGCGGCATGGCGAAATCCTGCGGGATCACGATGCCGAGCCGCTCGAGCGAGGCATCCACCACCGCGGTCGATTCCACCGTGTCCTTCACGCCCTTCAGCGCGACCCAGCTGCCCGCGAAGCGGCTCATGGCGAAGCCGTAGAGCCCGTAGTCGAGAATTTCCTGCACGCCGGCCGGATTCAGGATCGGGATCATGGTATCGACGAAGAGGAACTCGGTCTGGTGCGCCACGGTCGAGCTCTCGGCCGTATGGTCGTCGCCCATCAGCGCGATCGCGCCCCCGTTCCGCGACGTACCGGCCATATTGGCATGGCGGAACACGTCGCCGGAGCGGTCGACACCCGGCCCCTTGCCATACCAGAGCGTGAACACGCCATCGAACTTGCCGTCGCCGCGCATCTCGGCCTGCTGTGTTCCCCAGCAGGCGGTGGCCGCGAGATCCTCATTGAGACCCGGCTGGAAGACAACGTCCGCGGCCTTCAGCTGCCGCCCCGCGCGCGCGAATTGCAAATCGAGCCCGCCGAGGGGCGAGCCGCGATAGCCGGACACGAAACCGGCCGTGTTCAGCCCCGCCCGCCGGTCGCGCTCCTTCTGCATCAGCATGAGGCGCACGATGGCCTGCGTCCCGGTGATGAACACGCGGTCCTTGGTCAGGTCATACTTGTCGTCGAGATTGACATCCTTAAGGCGCGCGGCCGGGCCATTCGCAGGATCATGGGCTTGTTCACCCCCCCTCTGCGACCCGGTACCATGAGACATGAAATCATGCGTCATGTGGTCCCTCCTGCGTCTTCACGAGACGCCGACGGTGCCGGATTGGTTCCGATCTTGCGTCGGATTATGTCAGTGACGCTGACATAAAATCCCCGAGCCGTCAATCATACACATGAGGGGTAAATGGTGGTGAAACAAGGTCATGGCGGCTTTCGGCAATCTGGTCTTGCTTTTGCCGCACTGAAAGGCAAAGCCTTTCTGCACCTCGCAATCGGCCATACAGGACAGCTGATGCCCCGTTTTTTACATGTGCTCCCTCTTTTGGGAGCCGCGGCGCTATGGTCGACCGCTGCGAGCGCGCATCCTCACGTTTGGGTGACCGCCAAGAGCGAGCTTGTTTACAACGACGAGGCCGATATCACGGCTGTCCGGCATAGCTGGACTTTCGATGAAGCCTATTCGAGCTATGCCACCCAAGGCCTGGATACGGACGGCGACGGCAAGCTCTCGGCAGCGGAGCTCGCGGATCTCGCCAAGGTCAACGTCGATTCATTAAGTGAATTCAATTATTTCACGAAAGGCAAGGCGAATGGCAAGAGCGTCGCTTTCGCCAATCCGATCGAGTACAGCCTCAATTTCCAGGACGGGCGTCTGACACTCAATTTCACGCTGCCAGCGAAAACGCCGATGCCCGCCAGTCGCATGTTGACGCTCGAGATCTACGACAACACCTATTTCGTCGCCTTTGCCCTGGCGGACGGCGATGAGGCGGCCACGACCAGCGGCGCGCCGAAGGGCTGCGCAACGCAAATCATACGCCCGAAAAAGCCGGACGAGGCGCAGCAGCAACAGCTATCGGAGGCCTTTTTTGAGGCATTGACCGCCAATTCCAATTTTGGCGCGCAGTTTTCCAATCGCATTCTGGTCGCCTGCCCGTGAGCGATGGTGAAGCCCTGAACCAGCGCGCGAATTCGGGAGCGAAAGCATACGGTGGTTACGGGTTTCTGGTGAGGCTGGGTGTGGCCCTCGCCGGGCTCGTCCTTGTGGGGGCCGTTCTGCTCGCTCTGGGGATGGCGCTGGAGGCATGGCTCGCCCCTCCGCCGGCTCCACGCAACCCCTTCGGCACCGGGCTCAGGGAAGCCGCTCCCGCCGCGACCGGCATCGGCGGATTTATCCTCGCGGTGCAGGGCGAGTTCTACCAGCTCCTGATCCGGGCCATGCGCGAGATGAAGGAGGATGGCTCGGCCTTCTGGTCGCTGATGGCCATCGGCTTCACTTACGGCGTCTTTCATGCCGCCGGCCCCGGCCATGGCAAAAGCGTGATAGCCGGCTATATCGTCGCCAGCCGCCAATCGCTCCGTCGTGGACTGTCGCTCAGCGGCGCGGCCGCCCTCCTGCAAGCCGTCGTGGCGATCGCGATCGTTTCCGTCCTGGCGCTGGTGATCCGCGCGACCGCGGCGACGGTGAGCGCCACCGCCAATGCCATCGAGCTCGCGAGCTTTGGTGCGGTCATGCTGCTTGGCCTCGCCGTCCTCTGGCGCAAGGCCGGCTCTTTCCTCGCGATCGCCGGGCTCGGCGGGCCGGCGCGGGACTTCGCCCAGGATTGCGGTCACGTGCATATCCCGCCGCCGGCCGAACTCGACCGCCTCGGCGACTGGCGCGACAGGGCCGGTGTCGTCGTCGCCGCGGGAATCCGCCCCTGCGCGGGGGCCATCATCATCCTCGTCTTCGCGCTCGGCCAGGGTCTCTTCGCGGCCGGCGTCGCCGCGACGCTTGCCATGGCGGTCGGAACCGCGATCACCACGGGCGCGCTCGCGGCGCTTGCGGTATTCATGAAGGGGCTCGCCCTGCGGGTCGCGGGCGGACGCGGACGCGGCCCGGTGGTCATCGCCGCGCTGGAAGTGCTCGCGGCGGCTTTCGTCGCGTTGACGGGCGTCGCCCTGCTCTCCGGTGTCTGGGCCTCGAGCGGAGGCTGATCAGGGCTGCGCGAAGACGCGTCGTGCAATGATGCGGAAACGCGGCGTCTCCTCCCCATCCGCCTTGCGCGGCGGCTGACGGCAGAGCGCCAGCTGATCGATCGCCATCGGGCCCGCGGGCACCATCTCCTCATAGAGTTTCGAGAGCCCCGCCAGGACCTCCTCCACTTCGCCCTCCGGCACCCGGTTGGTCAGTGTCATGTGGAAGCGGAATTCCTCGAACACATAAGGATAGCCGTAGCGATCGAGATAACCGCGCTGCTGGCTGGTCAGTCTTTGGGGCTGCCGGCGGGCATAGTCGGCCGGCGAGAGGCTGGCGCGAAAGGGCTCGAAGGCCTCCACGGTCGCCCGTTCAAGCGCCGCCAGAGGCGCGGCCGGCTGCGGCTCGACGAGCGCGATGAAGGCTCCCTGGCCTGAGCGGCCGCCGATGGCCCTCGGCACGAGTCGAGGCAACGCGAATGGCCGCCGGCTCGCCGCGAAACGATCGAACGCCACCTTCAAGCGCTCCTCGCACTCACCGGGCGCCAGACGGAAGGGCGCCTTGATCGTCGCGTGGAAACCGTAGACGCGGGGGTCTGCCGTCAGTTCGCGGAAGCGCTCGCGGTTCGTTCCGGCCGGAACGAGTTGGCTCACATCCTCTCCGTTCTCGGCGTCATAGCCGAGAACGGCCGAGCCGAAGCGCCAAAGGGCGCTGTCGGCCGCGGGAGCGACATAGACGGCATAGCGATCAGGTGGTGTCACGTCGGGAGAGTTCCTGTCAGGCGAGGCGCAGCGCTGCCGCGCGGTGGAAGCGGCGCCCCAGCGCCACGAGAGCTCGGTCGGAGCCGGCGGGTCCGAGCAGGGAGAGGCCGATCGGCGCACCATCCTTCTCGGCGACCGGAATGGTGACCTGCGGGAAGCCGGTCAGGGAGCCGAACACGGCAAGCCGCTGCGCCCGGCTGCGGAAATCATCGAGCTCGACATCCCCGTCGCTCGCGAGCGGCGCGATGTCCGGAGCCGAAGGCAGAAGGAGCACGCGGTCCGAACCCAGGATACGCCGCAAACGGGCACGGAATTCGTCCCGCACGATGGCCGCGCTCTCTACCTCCGCGTCGGTGACCGCCCGCGCGAACGCAAAGCGCTCCGCGACACCTGGTCCAAGCGGCGGACGGTAGCGTTCGACCAGCGGTCCCAAGCTGGTCCAGGCCTCCCGGCCTTGCAAGCGGCGAAAGGCGGTGACCAGTTCCCCGACATCCGGAACATCGAGGTCCTGTCCCCGGATATCACCGATCCGCAGCGTCGCGCGCTGGATCGCGGCCTTGAGTGCGGCGGCCGCGACAGGGTCCGCGAAGGCGAACAGATCGTTCGCGAGATGCAGCTCCGGCTCGTCACCGAGCGGCGATGTGTCTTCTCCGAGCAGCACATCCGCGACAGTTTCGAAGAGCAGGGCATCACGGGTAAACCATCCCGCGGTATCGAAGCTCGGCGCCATCGGCGCGGCACCTTCGAGGGATAGCCGGCCATGGGTTGGACGAATGGAGAAAAGCCCGCAAAAACTGCCCGGAAAGCGCGTCGATCCGCCGGTGTCGCTGCCGAGCCCGATATCGGCGAGCCCTCCCGCCACGGCCGATGCCGAACCGGATGAGGAACCGCCGGGCACGCGATCCGGCGCGGCGGCGTTCACCGGCATGCCAAAATGGGCGTTCTTGCCGATCATCGAATAGGCGAATTCATCGCAAATCGTCTTGCCGACGAATTGCGCACCCGCCTCCAGAAGCTGCCGCACCAGAAATGCGGTCGTCGTGCGGACCCCCGTCGCGGCGAGGAAGACCGGGCTTCCCATGCTGGTCGGATAGCCGGCCACATCGAAGAGGTCCTTCACCGCCAGACGCTGCCCGGCCAATGTCCCCGTCGCCGCGGAGGCAACGGGCGTGTCAGGATAGGGCATGAAGGCGCGCAGCGTATCGTCGGCAACAGGCATCGTTTTGTCCTCTTCAGCGAGCGATTGCGTCCGATAGAAGCAGAACTGGCCGCATCCCGCCATGGTTGAAGGGACACGTCCGCGATAAGCCGCGACCGATCAGGTGCGGAAAGGCTTAGGGTGGGAGGCAGACCGACAACCTCGCCCCATCTGCAATCAAATATATATACTTCGAATTAATCTCAACCATAAGACGCGCAAAGCCGCGCAAATCTGACTAGGCGTGAGGTGTTGTGGCGCGCGCCGTCCCCGCCGTCCCCGCAGAGCACTGGCGGTAGAGCACGACATCACGATGTCACCATCCTGCATCCGGACATGTTGCCGCTGCTGTCCCTTTGCGGTAGTGGAGAGACGGCTTTCGTCAAGCTCAATCCGTCGATCGATCGTCCGCCGAGAGGGAACATCCGTGCCGAACAACAACCGTCTCAACCCGAAAAGCCTCCTCACTGTGGGAAGCGCGATCGTTCTCGTCGCGGTTGAGCTCTTGTGCGTCGCGCTCGCGGGCGGATGGGCGCTCGCCGGGCTGTTCCAGCTCGGCACAACAGTCGAATACGCCTTCATGGGCATTTTTACCCTGCTCGCCCTATGGGGGATTGTTGCCTTCTCGCGCAGCGCCCTGAAGGTCGAGCCGGTCTTTGGGCCGGATTCCCACTAATAATAGGCCCCTGTCACGGCTCCAGCACCGTGCGACCATGCTCGCGCCACGATTGCAGGCAAAAGGGCTATAAGAACCCCACGTTGTTCCCCAGCCCCGTCGAAATGGCTCCATGGACCCAAGCAAAGCGATTCTCGACCGCCGCACCTTCCTTGCCTCGGCCACGGGCGCTGCCGTCCTGGCAGCAACCGGTTTCTCCTCGCGCGCCCTCGCAGCGGACGGCTTGAAACTCGGCACCGCCGAGCCTTTCTCCTATGACGCGCTGATTGCGCGGGCCAAGGACATGGCCGCGAAGCCGTATGTCGCCCCCAGGCGTCCGCCAGCGGAAATCCTGGACAAGCTGACCTACGAGGAGCATGGCAAGATCCATTTCAACACGGATCACGCCCTCTTCGGGGATGGGCCAGGCCGCTACCCCGTTACCTTCTTCCACCTCGGCAAGTTCTTCCAGAGCCCTGTCGCCATGCATGTCGTGGCGAAGGACGAAGCCCGGGAAATCATCTACGACGATTCCTATTTCAACATGCCGCCGGACAGCCCGGCGCATTCCCTGCCCGCCGGCAGCGGCTTCTCGGGCTTCCGGTTCCAGGAAAGCCGCCTTGATGACAAGCTCGACTGGCGCCGCAACGACTGGGTTGCTTTCCTCGGCGCCTCTTATTTCCGTGCCATCGGCGAACTGTTCCAGTACGGCCTGTCGGCCCGCGGCATCGCGATCGATGTGGCGGTCGCCGGCAAGCCTGAGGAATTCCCCGACTTCACGCATTTCTATTTCGACACGCCCGCCGAGAACGGCGATACGGTCACCGTCTATGCGCTGCTCAATGGTCCAAGCGTCTCCGGAGCCTATCGCTTCGTGATGAGCCGCAAGGCGGGTGTCGTCATGGACATCGATACTCAGGTCTTCCTGCGCAAGGACGTGGCGCGCCTCGGCATCGCGCCGCTGACGTCGATGTTCTGGTACTCGGAAACCAAGAAGCCAACCGCTGTCGACTGGCGTCCCGAGGTGCACGATTCGGACGGCCTCGCGCTCTGGACAGCCACTGGCGAGCGCATCTGGCGCCCGTTGAACAATCCAGGCCGCACCAGCGTCTCCGCCTTCGGCGATGACAACCCGCGCGGCTTCGGGCTCCTCCAGCGCGACCGTGCCTTCGAACACTATCTGGACGGCGTTCACTACGAGCGCCGCCCGAGCCTCTGGGTCGAGCCGCTCGGCCAGTGGGGCAAGGGCGCGATCGAGCTCGTCGAGATCCCTACCGACGATGAGATCCACGACAATATCGTCGCCATGTGGGTTCCCGCCGGCGACGCCAAGGCGGGTGCCAACTACCAATACAATTATCGCCTGCATTGGCTGGCCGATGAGCCTTTCCCCACCCCGCTCGGACGCAGCATCGCGACGCGGCTCGGCAACGGCGGCCAGCCTGGCCAGCCTCGCCCGAAGGGTGTGCGCAAATTCATGGTGGAGTTCATCGGCGGGCCGCTCGCCAATCTCCCCTTTGGCGTCAAGCCGGAAGCCGTGCTGTCGGCCTCGCGGGGCACGTTCTCCTACATCTTCACCGAAGCCGTGCCCGATGACGTGCCTGGCCACTGGCGTGCGCAGTTCGACCTCACGGTCGAAGGCAGCGATCCCGTCGATATACGCCTGTTCCTGAAAGCCGGGGACAAGGTTCTGACGGAAACTTGGCTTTACCAGTACAATCCCTTCGGTAATGTCTGATTTCGACACGCGTTCCTTCGGGCGCATTCGCCGAGAGTAAGTATCGTGCCCCTACTCAACCGACGTATGCTTGGCCAGATCATGGTCGCGGGTTTCGCGGCCCAGGCCCTTGGAACAGGCGGCCTGAGCACTGCTGCCATGGCGCAGCAGGCTGGCGGGCTGAAATTCGGCCGATCCCGCGCCTTTTCCTACGACTGGCTGCGCAAGCACGCAGCCGAGCTAGCCGCCAAGCCCTACCAGTCGCCTCCGCGACCTGACCCCGCGATCGTCTCCAAGATCGACTACGACGCCCACGGCAAGCTCAAATACAAGACTGACTTCGCGCTGTTTGCCGACGGCAAGTCGCCCTTCCCCATCACCTTCATGCATGTGGGACAGTTCTTCCCCAAGACCGTGCAGATGTTCGCGGTCGCGAGCGGCAAGGCGCGGGAGATTCTCTACCAGCCCGATTATTTCACCATGGGCACGGACCACATCGCCCAGAAGCTCGCCGCGCAGCCCTCCGCCTTCGCCGGCTTCTGGGTGCGCGAGCCCGGCAAGGACTGGGCTGACAAGGAACCTTGGGCGACATTCCTCGGCGCTTCCTATTTCCGCGGCGTGGGTGAACTCGGCCAGGTCGGGCTGTCGGCCCGCGGCATCGCGGTCACCCCCGGCGCCGGCGTGCCTGAGGAGTTTCCCGATTTCACGGCATTCTGGTTCGTACCCTCGCCCGCCGACAGCGATTCCGTGACGGTCTACGCCCTGCTCGACGGGCCGAGCCTCACCGGTGCCTATCGCTTCGTGATGCACCGTACCCGTGGTGTCGTGATGGATATCGACGCGCGGCTTTTCCTCCGACAGCCCATCACGCGGATCGGCATCGCGCCTTTGACCTCCATGTACTGGTTCTCGGAGACGGCGAAAGCGGCAGGCGTGGACTGGCGCCCGGAGGTGCACGATTCCGATGGCCTCGCGATCTGGACGGGCTCCGGCGAACGCATATGGCGGCCGCTCAACAACCCGTCCTCCATCATGACCTCCAGTTTCCTCGATGACTCCCCGCGCGGC
This sequence comes from Chelatococcus sp. HY11, assembly GCF_018398335.1. NCBI lineage: Bacteria > Pseudomonadati > Pseudomonadota > Alphaproteobacteria > Hyphomicrobiales > Chelatococcaceae > Chelatococcus > Chelatococcus sp. HY11. The sequence continues at coordinate 4,471,652 of NZ_JAHBRX010000001.1, read as the reverse complement.
TTTGGCCTGATGCAGCGCGATCGCGACTTCGACAATTACCAGGACGGCGTGCGCTATCAGCTCAGGCCTTCCGCCTGGGTCGAACCCAAGGGCAAGTGGGGCAAGGGTTCCGTGCAGCTGATCGAGCTGCCGACCGACGACGAGATCCACGACAATATTGTCGCGTACTGGAACCCGGCGAAGCCCACCAAGGCGGGCGACGAGCTTGAATTCGCCTATAGCCTGCACTGGCTGGCCGACGAGCCCACCCCGTCCCCGCTCGCGCGCTGCGTCGCCACGCGGCTGAGTGGTGCGAATACGCCCGGACAGCAGCGCCCGGATGGTGTCCGCCGCTTCATGGTGGAATTCTCAGGCGAGCCGCTTGCCACGCTTCCGCCGAACGTCGCGCCCGAGCCGGTTCTCTGGGCATCGCGGGGAGAGTTCAGCCGCGCTTTCACCCAGCGCGTGCCGGGCGACAATCCAGCGCGCTGGCGCGCCCAGTTCGATCTCGCCGTCGATGGCAAGGGGCCGGTCGACATGCGCCTGTTCCTGCGATCGGGCGACACCATTCTCAGTGAAACCTGGCTTTACCAGTACCATCCGTTCTAGGGTCGATCGACAGTAAAGCGATGGCCGGAACAAGGCCGCTGCTGAGTGGCGTCCCCTCTCCACCCAGCCCGGCAGTTGCCGTGTTGGGCTCTACAAGAATGCCAAGCCGGCAACAGCCGACTTGGCCTGTGAGAGGGACAGGGTGAGGGCAAACCGTCAGTGTCCTCCCAAAATGAGCGTCTTGCCCCCTCACCCGGCACTGCGTGCCGACCTCTCCCCGCCGGGGAGAGGTGGAGCTGGCGCCCCGTCATCCAAAGTCCCGCCTATAAGGGGAGTGGCGGAAACCCATGCATGGATGGTCTATGGCGCGCAGGCGCAGGCGAGCGAAAATGCCCAGCCATGCACAGGATGAGATTGACTCCGGCCGCATGCCGTGGTGAGTTTTGTTATGTTAGAACATTTCTTTCGCTGACGTCATGGCCCCGCATCATCACCATCATCCCGTCCCTTTCGCGCCAACGGCCTCGCTCCTGCGACTGTCCGCGTGGCAGCGCCTTGCGATGAGCGCGGTGTTGATAGCAGCGCTATGGGCAGCTGTCCTATTGGTGATGGGATGACCGCCTCGCCCTCAGTGTCGCCCCCGTCGACTGTCGCCAGGCCGGCAGCCGGATCGATCACCAACTCGGTCATCGGATTCGACAATGTCACGCTGGGTTATGATCGGCATCCGGCCGTCCACCACCTCGACGGCGGGATAGCCCCGGGCAGCCTCACGGCGATCGTGGGGCCGAACGGAGCCGGCAAATCCACGCTTCTCAAGGGCATAATGGGCGCCTTGCGGCCGCTCGACGGCGGCATCCGGGTCAGCTGCCAGCGCGCCAACATCGCCTATCTCCCGCAAGCGATGGACATTGATCGCAGCTTCCCGATCACGGTCTATGACCTCGTGGCCATGGGCCTGTGGCGGCAGACCGGGCTGTTCGGTGGCATCGGTGGCGCCCGTCGCCGGGCCATCGAGGAGGCGGTCGCCGCGGTCGGCCTCACGGGCTTCGAGCGGCGCACGATCGGCACGCTCTCAGGCGGACAGATGCAGCGCGCCCTGTTCGCGCGCCTGCTGCTCCAGGACGCCGAGGTCATCCTGCTCGATGAGCCTTTCACCGCCATCGACGCGAAGACCACGCTCGACCTCATCGATCTCGTGCATCATTGGCACCGGGAGGAGCGTACGGTCGTGGCGGTTCTGCATGATCTTGACCTCGTGCGCCGCGCCTTTCCGGAGACGCTCCTGCTGGCGCGCGAACCCGTCGCCTGGGGCGATACCGAGGAGGTGCTGGTCGCGGACAACCTGCTGCGTGCCCGCAGGATGATCGAATCGCATGATCCGGACGCGGCCTTCTGCGAGCGGTCCGCGGCCTGACATGGTGTACGATCTGGTTCTCGCCCCCTTCGTCGAATTTGATTTCATGCGCCGCGCGCTCGTCGGCACGCTGGCGCTGGCGCTGGGCGCCGGCCCGGTCGGCGTCTTCCTGATGCTGCGCCGCATGAGCCTGACCGGTGACGCGATGGCCCACGCCGTGCTGCCGGGCGCGGCCGTCGGCTATCTGCTCTACGGCCTCTGGCTGCCGGCCATGACGTTAGGCGGCCTTGTCGTCGGCTTCGCGGTGGCGCTGCTGTCCGGCCTCGTCGCTCGCGTCACCGCCTTGCGGGAGGATGCCTCGCTCGCGGGTTTCTATCTGATCTCGCTGGCCCTCGGCGTCACGCTCGTTTCGCTGCGCGGCTCGAATGTCGACCTCCTCCATGTCCTCTTCGGCTCCGTGCTGGCCCTCGACGACACCGCGCTCATCCTGATAGCCAGCATCACCACGATCACCCTCGTCGCGCTCGCGCTGATCTATCGGCCGCTCGTGCTGGAATGCGTCGACCCGACCTTTCTTGCTTCGGTGAGCCGGGCCGGTGGGCCAAGCCACCTCATCTTCCTGGCGCTTGTCGTGCTCAACCTTGTTGGTGGCTTCCAGGCACTCGGCACGCTTCTCGCCGTGGGGCTGATGATGCTGCCGGCAACCAGCGCCCGCCTCTGGACTTCGGAAATGACGAGCCTGATCGTGCTGGCAACGCTGATCGGGATGCTGTCGGGCCTCGTCGGAATCATCGTCTCCTATCACAGCGGCCTGCCGACAGGCCCCTGCATCATCCTCGTCGCCGGCGGCATGCACGTCGCCTCGCTCATCTTCGGGTGCGCCGGCGGCCTCATCTGGCGCCTCATACCGCAACGACATCTCACCGCCTGAGATATGAGCGGCGCCCTCGGTCGAAGCCGGGCGCCGGGATTGCCAAGGGCTTTTCTATTCTCCGTAAGGCTGGCCTCGGCCGGCTCGATGGTTCTGAAGGACATCAAGATGCCCACGAAACGTAATGTTATATCGTTTGGATTGGCCGCTCTCCTGCTCGGCGGCTTCTCGCCGGCTCTGTCGCCCGCCCAGGCCGCCGACAAGCCCTTGCCGGTCGTGGCGAGTTTCTCGATCCTCGGTGATTTCGTCCGCAATGTCGGCGGCGAACGCGTTTCCGTCGAGGTATTGGTCGGCCCGGACGGCGACGCCCATGTCTTCTCGCCCTCCCCCGCCGACGCCCGCAAGGTGTCGGCCGCCAAACTCGTGGTCGTCAACGGCCTCGGCTTCGAGGGATGGATGCCGCGCCTGGTCAAATCCGCGGGCTCGAAGACCTCACAAGTCGTCGCGACCAAGGGCATCACGCCTCTCAGCGCCGAGGACGACGATCACGATGACCACGGTAAGGGCGGCCACAAGCATGCAGATGCCCACGGACATGACCATGGCCCGGACGATCCGCACGCCTGGCAGTCCGTGGCGAACGCCGCGATCTACGTGCGCAACATCCGTGACGGGTTGATCGCCGCGGACCCCCACGGCAAGGCGACCTATGAGGCGAATGCTGCGCAGTATCTCGACAGGCTTTCCGCTCTCGACGCTAAGGTGAAGGCGGCGATCGCCTCCATCCCGGAGGAGCGCCGCCGTATCGTCACCTCGCATGATGCCTTTGCCTATTTCGCCAAGGCCTATGGCCTCACCGTTCTTCCACCGCAGGGCGTCTCGTCGGAGACGGAGGCTTCGGCGAAGGACGTGGCGGCGATCATCCGGCAGATCAAGGCCGAGAAGATTCCCGCGGTTTTCCTCGAGAACATCACCGATCCGCGACTGATCAACCAGATCGCCAAGGAAACCGGCGCGCGAATCGGCGGCACTGTCTATTCCGACGCCCTCTCGGGGCCAGGCGAACCCGCGCCGACCTACATCGCGATGATCGAGCACAACGTCAAAGCCTTCACCGACGCGCTCAAGCCATGAATGGTGGGGGCAATGCCCTTTTGGGGCGAGCCCCTGCACCGTGCCGGCGCCAAGACAGCCAAGGGACCTGACCAGCCACGGGAGCTAACCAGCCATGGGGCTTGAGCCGGCCGCTGCGGGTGAATATGTAGACGCCAACAGTATTCCCGAGGGCCGGCGCCTTGCCCGGCCAGATACCGGTGCGCATCCCGCCCGGCGTCGTCATGAAGCGGAGCCACCATGTCGGACAAGATCCCCGTTACCGTCCTCACAGGCTATCTCGGGGCGGGCAAGACGACACTTCTGAACCGCATCCTCTCCGAGCCGCACGGCAAGAAATTCGCTGTCGTCGTCAATGAGTTCGGCGAGGTTGGCATCGATAACGAGCTTGTCGTCGGCGCCGACGAGGAAGTCTTCGAGATGAACAACGGCTGCATCTGCTGCACCGTGCGCGGCGATCTCATCCGCATCATCGACGGGCTGATGAAGCGCAAGGGCCAGTTCGACGCCATCATCGTCGAGACGACGGGCCTCGCCGATCCCGCGCCCGTCGCGCAGACCTTCTTCATGGACGAGGACGTCTCGTCCAAGACGCGGCTCGATGCCGTCGTCACGGTGGTCGATGCGAAATGGCTGACCGAGCGCCTGAAGGATGCGCCCGAGGCGAAGAACCAGGTGGCCTTCGCTGATGTCATCATCCTGAACAAGACCGACCTCGTGACCGCCGAGGAGCTTGCGGCGGTCGAGGCGCAGATCCGCGCCATCAACCCCTATGCCAAGATCCACCGCACCCAGCGCGCCGGCGTCGATATCGCCGAAGTGCTCGGCCGCAATGCCTTCGATCTCGACAGGGTGCTGGAGCTCGAACCCGCCTTCCTCGAGGAGGGCCATCACCATCACCATGACGAGGACGTGCAGTCCGTTTCGTTCACCATCCCTGGCGACGTGGACCCGGCCAAGTTCATGCCCTGGATCAACGAACTCGTGCAGCAGGAGGGGCCGAATATTCTCCGGTCCAAGGGCATCCTCGCCTTCAAGGGCGAGCCGAAGCGCTTCGTCTTCCAGGGCGTGCACATGATCCTCGACGGAGACCTGACCCTGGACTGGAAGCCGGGTGAGAAGCGGCAATCGAAGATCGTCTTCATCGGCCGCAATCTGAACCGCGAGGCCCTCAACAAGGCTTTCCTTGCCTGCGCGGCCTGATCGCTTTAGCTGTCTGACTTGGTGGCGTATCCGGCCGGCTTCCCTGACCGGCCGGATGTGCCACCTTCCCTGTGTCGCCAGATTTGAAGAAAAGCCATGACCGTTGCTCCGTCACAATCCCTCACCGAGCATGTCGTGGCGGTCGAGGCTGGCGCCCATGTCATCGGCGCCGGCTGGCTTGGATCGAAGGCGGCCTTCGCGCTTGCCGATGGCCATCTGCTCCTTACGGACGGCAGCGAGCACACCCGCGTGGCCGCCCACCCCGGCGGAGGGATTCTCGTTTCGGCCCATGCCGGCAAGACGATCGTCACCGGCGGTGACGACGGCCGCGTCGTGGCGACTGCCGCCGATGGCTCGACCCGCGAGTGCGGCAAGGAGCCGGGACGCTGGATCGATGCGCTTGCCAGCGGCCGCGACGGGGCGATTGCGTGGAGCGCCGGCAAGGCTGTCCGCACGCTGGACGGCAAGGGGCAGATGCGCTCTTTCACGGCGCCCACGACGGCGCAGGGCCTTGCCTTCATGCCCAAGGGCTACCGCCTCGCCGTGGCGCATTACAACGGCGTCACGCTGTGGTTTCCCAATACGGATGCGAAGCCTGACGTTTTCGCGTGGAAGGGCTCCCATCTCAGCGTCACCGTCTCGCCGGACGGTCAATATGCGGTCACCGCCATGCAGGAAAACGCCCTGCATGGCTGGCGGCTGAGCGATCGCAAGGACATGCGGATGAGCGGCTATCCCAGCAAGACGCGCTCGCTGTCCTGGTCCCATGATGGCAACTGGCTGGCGACGTCGGGCGCGGAAGCGGCCATCGTCTGGCCGTTCGACAAGCAGGGCCCGATGGGTCGGGCGCCGCGCGAATGCGGCGTGCGGCCGGTCCGCGTGGCGCGCGTCGCCTTCCATCCCAGGGCGCTGGTGCTGGCGAGCGCCTATGACGACGGCACCATCCTCCTCATCCGCCTCACCGACGCCTCCGAACTTCTGGTGCAGGACGCCACCGGCTCGCCGATCACGGCACTTGCCTGGAATGATACGGGCCGCAGTCTCGCCTTCGGTGACGAGGCCGGCAACGGCGGGCTGTTCACCCTGCCGAGCTGACGCGCGATGCGGTTCGGCCTGTTCGGACGCAAGCACAAGCGCGGCGAGAACCCCGCGCTCCTCGCCATCAAGGCCTGGGTGCGCGAGATCGCCCGCCTGCCCGAGGATACGGTGATCGCCGCCAATGAAATCATCTGCGCGGACCCCTCCTGCCCCGGCACCGAGACCGTGGTGCTGATCATGGAGCCGGGTCAGGAGACGCGCGCCATCAAGATCGAGCTGGCCGCCGACGAGATCACCCGCGCCGATGTCGACGCAGCGCTCGCGGCGGGGCAGGGCGCTTAAGGGCGCTTTCCGGTGATCCCGACCGGAAGGCCATCTCGATACATCGGGATGGCCGGGACAAGCCCGGCCATGACAGCTGAGAAGGCTGAATGTCGATTGAACCCGGCCGACACCTTTCCTTAACCTTGCGTTTGAAAGATCGGGCCATGATGTCGAAAACGCCATGATCTCCAGAACCCTCGGCCTCGCCACAGGTCTCTTCGCGGCCGTTGCCGGCACGCAGTTGCCCGAATTCGCGCAGCAGTATCGCCAGCGCCTCGGCGGCGCCATCGACGAGCTCAAGATTGTGATGCAGCGCTTCGACGCGGACGCGAGCGCCGCCGGCCTGGACCGAGAGGAGGCCCTGAAGCGGCTGGCGGGCAGCAGCGATGGCTTCACAGCGCGCCACGGCACCAGCATGGCGCAGGTCACGGTGCGGCTGGAGCGGCTTGAGGATCAGCAGCGGGCCTTTCGCGAGGCCGGCCCGCTCAACCGCCTCGTCGTCTTCGCGCAGGCCGCCGATCCTGACCTCACGCGCAATACCTGGGAGGATTTCGAGCCCGCGACGCCTGTCACCGCGGAAAGCTTCACGATCGGGGGGCTCGCCTTCTTCGCGGGCTATGGCTTCATCAGGGCCTTCGCGAAACCCTTCCATCGCCGTAGACGAAGCGCGGCGGCGACACGCGGCTGACGTCGGCCTTCAGGCCTTTGCGGGAAAGACCACGAAGAAGCCGAGGCCATCGCGCGCCGGCAACGGCAGCAACCGCTCCACCACCCCGCGACGCTTGCCGTCCAGCAGAAGGCGACCAACGGGCTGGAACAAGGTCTCACCGCTGGTCGCGGTCGCGGGGTCGATCAGGATGGCGATGCTATGCACCGGGCGGCCGCCGCGACCTTCGAGCAGCGCGATGACATGGGCCTCGGCATCCGGGCGGACCTTGCCCCTGAGGTCGATGACGGCCTCCGCGTCGTCGCGGCCCAGCCCTCCCCGCAGCTTGTCGGCGTAGAAGTCGTCAAAAAACGGCATCGGTCTACTCAGTCCCTGTGGGCGATGGAGCGGCTGGAGAATCCCTGTACGCCGTTCCACCCTGCCCTGTTCGCGCCATCAGGATGGCGGGGAAAAGTTGCGGATTGTCCAAGGGAAAACCCGCCATTTCCGGCAAAGCGACAATTCACGCTGTCACTATGCGCTGGATTTATCCGCGCACAATAACGTTCTTGAACTGCCAGGGATCGTCGTTATCGAGATCCTCCGGAAACAGGACACCGCGATCCTTGAGCGGTGTCCAGTCGGTATAGGCGCCGATGACCGGGCCGAGGTAAGGACGCTGCACCTCGAGGCACCGGCGATAGTCCATCTCGTCCGCCTCGACGATGCCGCGATCCGGGTTCTCCAGCATCCAGACAATGCCGGCCAGCACCGCGGAGGTCACCTGCAGGCCTGTGGCGTTCTGGTAAGGCGCGAGCGTCCGCGCTTCCTCAACGGAGAGCTGGGAGCCGTACCAATAGGCGTTCTTGCTATGGCCGTAGAGCAGCACCCCGAGCTCGTCGATGCCATCGAGGATCTCATTCTCCTCGAGGATGCGCCATTCCGGCTGCGGCTGCCACTGCGCGCCGGCCATCTCATCCAGTGACAGAACCGCGTCGTCGCAGGGGTGGTAGGCATAGTGGCAGGTCGGGCGATAGCTGATCTTGTCCCCATCACGAACCGTGAAATAGTCCGAGATCGAGATCGCCTCATTATGCGTGATCAGGAAGCCGTGCTGAGCCTGGGGCGTTGGCGTCCAGGAACGGACCCGCGTCCCGGCGCCCGGCCGCATCAGATAGATCGCCGCGCCACAGCCGGCCTCGTGCTGGCGCCCTTCCGGCGGAAGTGCCTTCTCATGGGTTCCCCAGCCGAGCTCGGCCGGCTGGAGCCCCTCACCGACGAAACCCTCGACGGACCACGTATTGACGAAGATCCCGCGCGGGCGTGCCGTCTTGGCGCGCTGCGTGTCACGCTCCGCGACATGGATGCCCTTGACGCCCACGCGCTGCATGAGGCGCGCCCAGTCCTCACGGCTCACCGGCTCACCGGCCTCGATGCCGAGATCGGCGGCCACGTTGACCAGAGCCTGCTTGACCAGCCAGGAGACCATGCCCGGGTTGGCCCCGCAGCAATTGACGGCCGTCACGCCACCGGGCCGGCGGCCGCGCAGCGCGAGCAGGCTCTCCCGCAAGGCATAGTTCGAGCGCTCCGCCACAGTGGCTTTAGGATCGGCGTAGAAACCGGCCCAGGGCTCCACCACGGTATCGATATAGAAGGCATCGACATCCCGGGCGAAGTCCATCATGGCGACCGAGGAGACATCGACGGACAGGTTCACGATCATCCCGCGGCCCGGGCCTTGCGTGAGCAACGGCGTCAGGATCTCACGGAAGTTATCCGGCGTGAGACCCAGCGCGATGAAGCGCAGGCCCCGCTCCTTCGCGATCCCACGGATGTCCCCCTCCGGCGCGATGATGGTGAACTTGGCCTTGTCATGCGCGATATGCCGCTCGAGCAGCGGCAGGACACCCCGACCGATGGAGCCAAAGCCCACCAGCACGATAGGGCCGTCGAAACGGGCGTGAACAGGCCAGTCTGTCATTCTTTTTCTCCTCGGCCGTTGAGGCCGTTACAAGGGGTGGACGGATGTGAGTCCAGATCCTCCGGTTGGGTAGCGCGAAGTCACACTTATGAAGTCACACTCATAGAGATTACGCGGCCCGCGCAACCTCAAATTCGACAGGCAGCACGATCTGCCTTCCTGAAGCAAGGACCAGACCACTCGCGCCGTCCAGGGCGCCGGCCCTGAGCTCGCAAGCCAGGAAGCGCTCCCGCTCGTAGGGCCCCGGCAAGCTGAGGGTGGCCGTGCGCGCGGAGGCGAAGGCAAATCGCCGGTAGTAGGGCTCATCGCCCACGAGGAGCACGGCACCATGGCCGAACGCCGCGGCGCGCATGAGCGCGTCACGCATGAGCGCGGAGCCAAGGCCGCTGCCCTGCCGCTCGGCCGAAACCGCGAGCGGCCCCAGCAGCAGCGCGTCATGGCCGGAGGTCGTGGTGATGGACCACAAGCGCAATGTGCCGACGAGCGCGCCATCCTCATCGACGGCGCTGAGCGCCAGACCTTCGGCCGGCAGGCGACCTTCCCGCAAGCGCTCGCAGGTCTTCATGAAGCGGCCGGGGCCAAAGGCCTTGTCAAGCAGAACCTCGCGCGCGGAAATATCAGCGGCGATTTCATCGCGGATCATGATCATGGTCGTGGCTCCTTCGCACACGCCGTGTGGGCTCAATCAGCCCGCGACATCCGCTGAGCCGACCGGATGCCGGCCGACAGGATGCCGCGGGCCGACTGCGGTCTGATGACATCAGACCAGCGCCCGTCGTTCTTGTTCATCGTCGTGGAAATCAGGCCGCCGGACCCAGCCGGCGGCAAGCAGCGCCAATATCCGGCCCGCTGCGTCCTGGACGCCCAGCGCATGGCCGGACAACGCCGGCCATGCCTGAGGCATTCTCAGATATGGTACGATCGCAATGGCGGAAAACCGTTGAAGGCAACCGCCGAATAGGTCGTGGTGTAGGCACCCGTACCTTCGATCAGCACCTTGTCGCCGATGGCGAGACTGACCGGCAGCGCATAGGGCGTGCGCTCATAGAGCACGTCCGCCGAATCGCAGGTCGGGCCCGCGATGATGCAGTCGCTGGTCTCGTCGCCATCGCGCGGCGTGCGGATGGGATAGCGGATCGCCTCGTCCATGGTCTCCGCCAGGCCACCGAACTTGCCGATGTCGAGGTAGACCCAGCGAACCTCTTCTTCCGCGCTCTTCGTCGAGACCAGAACCACTTCCGCCTCGATGATGCCGGCGTTGCCGACCATGCCGCGGCCGGGCTCGATGATCGTCTCGGGAATGGCATTGCCGAAATGGCGCATCAGGCCCTCGAAGATCGACGAACCATAGGTCTCGACCGCGGGAACGTCGCGGAGATACTTAGTCGGGAAACCACCGCCGAGATTGACCATCGACAGATGGATGCCACGCTCGGCGCAAGCACGGAACACACCCGCCGCCGAGGCGAGCGCCTGGTCCCAGGCATGCGGATTGCCCTGCTGGGAGCCGACATGGAAGGACACACCGTAAGCCTCGAGGCCGAGACGATGGGCGTGCTCCAGCACCTCCACCGCGAGCGAGGGCTCGCAGCCGAACTTGCGGGACAACGGCCATTCGGCGCCGGCACCGTCGCAGAGGATGCGGCAGAACACCTTCGAACCCGGGGCGGCACGCGCGATCTTCTCGACCTCGGCCTCGCAATCCACGGCGAAGAGACGAACGCCGAGCGCGAAGGCGCGCGCGACGTCACGCTCCTTCTTGATGGTGTTGCCGAAGGAGATGCGGTCGGGCGTCGCGCCGGCGGCCATAGCCATCTCGATCTCGACGACCGAAGCCGTGTCGAAGGACGAGCCGAGCGAGGCAAGCAGCGAGAGCACTTCCGGGGACGGGTTGGCCTTCACCGCGTAGAACACGCGGCTGTCAGGCAGCGACCTGGCAAAGGCCATGTAGTTGTCGCGCACCACATCGAGATCGACGACCAGGCAGGGGCCGTCTTCGCGTCGGTTGCGCAGGAATTCGCGAATGCGATCTGTCATGGCACTCTCCCAAAAAATCACAAGGGGCGCGTCGCGCGCCCGGCATGATGCGGATACAGCTATCCACGCCGACGCGCTGTGGAGACGCGACGACGGTGACGGCTGTTAACCGACCGTGCTGCCTTGGATTGGATGGGAAAATTCCCTCCGCACGCCCGGCAATGAAGGACAAGCCTCTTCGGTAGCCCGGGCCGGCCTGTGGAAAGCCGGCAGAGACCAAAAAAGCCCGTTCCGTCGTTGCTTTAAGCCGCGTCCCCCGCTTGAGAACGGGGTGCGCCGGTTTCGCCTCCGGCTGCCAATCAAGTGTTCGGAACGAAGACCCGAGGGTCCCACATTCCGGGCAGCGGTCCGGCCTCTTGTCCGGATGCTCACCGACTGGCACACGGCCACAGGCACGTGCGAAATAGGGCAGAGCGGTACATAGAGTGGTTCGCCCCTAACCTCAAGGGGAGAATGAGAAAAAACGGAAAAATTTTCGTTCGGGGACGCCTGCCCCATCACCGCCTCAAGCGGCGTTCACTATCCCGCGAAATCTGATGGAATGCGCCTCTGATTGTTATTAGATGTGCGATCATCGAAACGGATGCCTCTAACGTTTGGGCCTTATGAAAAAACTGTCGCGCCGCCGCCTTCTCGAATTGATGTCCGCTACCGCCGTGCTCTCCCCCGCCATGGTGCTGGCCCAGACGCCTCCCGCTTCCACCGACCAGCCTTCCGGCAGCGCACCGCCGCAGACGCCCCCTCAATTCGTGTACGACGATGTCGTGCGCCGGGCGCGCGAACTCGGAGCCGTGCCCTACGAGCCCAATCCGCCCGCATTGCCGGAGCCGCTCTCTCGCCTGGATTATGATGGCTATCGCGACATCCGCTTCCGCCCGGAGCGTTCGCTGCTCGCGCAGGGCGGCGGACAGTTCCGCATGCAGATGTTCCATCCCGGCTTCCTGTTCAAGCGGCCGGTGACGGTCAACATCATTCGCGAGGGCGTGCCGACTCCAGTTCCTTATTCGGCTCAGCTCTTCGACTACGGACGCAACAAGTTCGACAAGCCGTTGCCGGTCAACACAGGCTTTGCCGGCTTCCGGCTTCACTACCCCCTCAACGATCCGCGTGTGCATGACGAGCTCATCGCCTTTCTCGGCGCGAGCTATTTCCGCTTCCTCGGCCGCGACCAGCGCTACGGCCTGTCCGCGCGCGGCCTTGCCATCAACGCGGGGGGCGAGGAGGAATTCCCGTTCTTCCGTGAATTCTGGATCGACAACCCCGCGCCCGGGGCGGACCGTGTGGTGATCTACGCGCTGCTCGACAGCGCCTCAATCACTGGCGCCTTCCAGTTCCTCGTCTATCCCTCGAAGGAAACCGTGGTCGACGTCACCGCGACGCTCTTTCCGCGCAAGACGATCAACAAGCTCGGCATCGCGCCGCTGACGTCCATGTATTACGTCGGCGAGAACGACCGCCGCTTCCTTGATGAGTATCGTCCCGAGCTGCATGATTCGGACGGGCTGCTCATTCACTCCGGCACCGGCGAATGGATATGGCGTCCACTCCGCAACCCGCGCGATCTGGCGACGTCGGCCTTCGTGGACAACAACCTGCGCGGCTTCGGCCTGCTGCAGCGCGACCGGATCTTCGAGCACTATCAGGATCTCGACCTGCACTATGAACTGCGGCCCGGCTACTGGGTGGAGCCCCGTGGCAACTGGGGCGAGGGTCACGTCGAACTGGTCGAGATCCCGACCAATGAGGAAACGAACGACAACATCGTCGCGAGCTGGGTGCCGCGCGCGCCTGCCGAGCCGGGGCAGACGCTCGTCTACCGCTACCGCATCACGTCGCTCGGCAACGCCGACCAACTCCACCCCGGCGGCCGGGCCCTGAACACCTACCAGACGAAACCGAAGGCCGCCGGCTCGCCGGAAGAGGTGAAGCCGGGAACCCGACGCTTCCTCATCGATTTCGCGGGCGATGACCTGGCTTACTTCGCGCGCGACCCCAATCTCGTGGAGATTGACGCCTCCCTGTCATCGGGGCGTGTGGTGCGCACCTATCTCGTGCCCAATCCGAAGGTGCGTGGCCTGCGCGCCGCCATCGATATCGAGGTGGAGCCCGGCCAGCAGGTGGACATCCGCGCGTTCCTCCGCTCCGGCAGTCGCGCGCTGACCGAAACCTGGATCTTCCCCTGGAAGGCCGAGTGATATGATCGCTACCGGCTGACCGAGCGTCCAGGATAGCCCGCGCTGATCCCTCCCCTCCGGGGAGGGCGGCCTCGCGGCAGCGAGGTCGGGTGGGACCATCAACGGCGATACGGCCTACAGCGAAAAATTCCTGACCTCGCGCAAGAGCGCGATGAAGGCAGCGACGCCATGGGCGGCCGCCACCTCCCCTTTCGCGGCCGTGGCGGCTGCTGCGTCGCCGACGACACCGGCTGAATTGAGATCTTGGGCCATCCACGCAAAGCCAGCCGGCCGTGGATGGCGCAGCCAGATGTGGTCTCGCTCCATGTCCGCCGTCAGCGAAGGGAAGGCCATGGCCTCGCCCATGCGCACCTTGTCGGGATGGAAAGCCAGCATCAGGGACGTCTCGATATCACCACCGTGAATGCCGTGGCGGATCTCGGCCGGATCGAACAGCCCGTCGGGATAGCCAAATCGTTGCCAGGACACGGTGACGACCGTCAGCCCCCAATTCGCACGCAGGCTCTGCGCCACGATATCGACGACGGGTGAATTGCCCCCGTGGGACGATACGATGACGAGCTTGCGGCAACCCGCCCGGTAGACACTCTCGCCGATCCCGCGCCAGGCCGCGATAGCGGCCTCGGCGGACAAGGTGAGCGTGCCGGAGAAGGCCTGATGCTCCGGCGAATGGCCGACGGTTTGCGTCGGCAGGAACGAGACCGCGAGATCAGCCGGCAAGGCGGCGACGACCCGCGCGATATAACCCTCCATGATCATCGCATCGGTACCCAGCGGCAGATGCGGCCCATGTTGCTCGACCGCAGCCACCGGCAGGACGGGCGTCACGTCTTCCATCGCCACGCGGCCGAAATCCGTGGTCGTCAGATCCGCCCAGAAGGGAGATGGCAGCATGGCGCGATCCTTTCGCTCGAACCTCTGCAATAGCGGCCATTCCGATAACACTCAAGAACTGGCGGTCTCATCGCGGCCCAGCCAGCCCGGAGCGGAGCGGTCCGGTGGCCGATTGTCATTGCAACGTCATCACAAGGCGCCCATTATTTCGACGGCAATATTTATGCGGCAATGCCGATCGACCTGATGATTCCGCCCGCCGAGGAGAGACCAGGCCCATGAAGCATCCCGTCGCCAAAAGCATAGGCTGGGCGCTCGTCTATGCCGCGCGCCTCCACCGCAGCCGTATCGGCGAACGGCTTTCTTCAATGGGGCTGTTTCCCGGCCAGGAGCAGGTCCTGCAGGCGCTGGCCTCCGGCGAGCCCGCGACAATGGGGGAATTGGCGGAACTGCTGCGCGTCAAACCGCCGACAGCGTCGAAAACCGTGGCGCGTCTAGCAGCGCAAGGGCTTGTCGAGCGGCGGACGGAGCCGGGAGACGCCCGCATCATCATCGTCAGCCTGACGCGGGAAGGCCTCGAAAAAGTCGCGGCCATCGACGCCCTCTGGCGCGACACCGAGGAACAACTGCTCGACGGCCTCGACGGCAAGGACCGCAAACGCGCCCGCAAGCTGCTGCGAAAGATGGCTAAGAACTTAGCCGACAAGGGATCAAGCGACAAATCGCTGCCCGGCGACGAGGATGACGACGCCGATCTGGACGATCCCGTCGCTGCCTAGGGCTTTTTCGAGAGAAGCGAAACCGATCCGAAAAAATGCGTGAGAACAAAAACCTGGAGTATTTCCCGTGAGCCGGAGCTCACAGGGAACACCCAAGATGAAGCAAGACGGCAGATCAGGTTCGCCAGGAATGGGTCTGCTTCAAGGGATTGCCCAAGTTGAGGCTGCGTGTTGCGCAGACGAGCCCTGCAGCCCGGGAAGTCGCGAACAGTCCAACGATAGATTACAGTAACGGCATATTGGCACTTCGCTGGTCTGGGTAGCAGGCTCCGTCGTTCAGGAGCCGCGATCATAGCTGCGGGCCTTGTCTTGAGAGTTCGCAACGCCGTGATCGCACGCCTGAAGCCACAACCTGTAGATGACGGAGAGCCTGAAACCCCGATGGCCGAGCCGGCCCAGCCCAACGGTCCATCAGCCCCGCCGCCGGCAAAACCGGGGCCCGTTACGGGAAACACGCTCGTCGCGATCGGCCTTGGTCTGACGTCGGTCCTGGGCTTTGCTTGCATCGACACGTCGGCCAAGTGGCTGAACCAGTATTTCGATCCCTTGCAAACCGCCTGGGTCCGTTATTTCGGAAGTGTGGTGTTTGTTCTGGCCCTATTGAATCCATGGACGCGCCCCGGCGTGTTCCGGACCAAGGCCCCCAAGCTTCAGGCGGCGCGATCGACACTGTTGCTCCTCTCGACCGGCCTGAATTTCTTCGCCCTTGCCTATCTCGGACTGCCGGAGGTGGCAGCGATTGCCTTTTCGAGCCCGCTCATGGTGGCCTTGCTCGCCGGCCCGGTGCTCGGCGAATGGGCCGGGCCTCGCCGCCTCGCCGCCATCGCGGTGGGCTTCATCGGCGTACTCATCATCACCCGCCCGGGATTGGGCGGCTTCCAGCCTGCGGCACTTCTGGCCATCGCGAGCGCCTTCTGCGGCGCTTGGTACACCCTGAGCACGCGCATGCTCGCGTCCCGGGATTCTCCCGAGACCACGATGGTCTATTCCGGCGTCGTCGGCATCGTCGTTTTGACGCCGATCATGCCCTTCATCTGGGTCACGCCTCCATCCGCTCTGGTCTGGCTGGTGATGGCGATCTGCGGCCTGGCCGGCGCCCTCGGGCACTGGTTTCTCATCCTCGCGTTCCGGCATGCGCCGGCGCCGGTGATCGCGCCTTTCAGCTATACCCATCTCCTCTGGGTCACGCTGTTCAGCTACCTCATCTTCAACGCCGTGCCGGATACCTACACGATCGTGGGCGCTACCATCGTTGTCGCCTCCGGCCTTTACCTCATCCATCGCGAGCGCGTGGTCGCGCAGCGGCGGCGAGCCGCCGCGCGATCCGGCCTTATTCCTTGACCGCGCCGGTCATAGACGAGACGTAGTGCTCCACGAAGAACGAATAGAGGATCACCACCGGCAGCGAACCGATCAACGCGCCGGCCATCAGCGAGCCCCATTCATAGACGTCGCTGCGAACGAGCTCCGTGAGAACGCCGACCGGAACCGTCTTGTTCTCAGACGACTGGATAAAGGTGAGCGCGTAGATAAATTCGTTCCACGACAGCGTGAAAGCAAATATCCCAGCGGAAATGAGGCCGGGAACAGAGAGCGGTAAAAGGATCCGCGTCAGGATCTGCCAGCGCGAGGCCCCGTCAATCAGCGCGCATTCTTCCAGTTCATAGGGTATGGAGCGAAAATACCCCATCAGGAGCCATGTGCAGAACGGCACGAGGAAAGTGGGATAAGTGAAGATCAGGGCGAGCTTCGTGTCATAGATGCCGAAGCCGAAAACCATCAGCGCAAGCGGAATGAACAGGATCGACGGCGGCACCAGATAGGCCAGGAAGATGGCAAGCCCCACGAATTTCGCGCCCGTGAAACGCAGCCTCTCGATCGCATAGGCCGCGAAGACCGACGTCGCCAGCGAGACGAAGGTCGCGACCACGGAGATGACGATGGTATTCCAGAGCCAACCCGGATACGAGGTCTCGAACAGAAGATAGCGGATATGATCGAGTGTTGGCCCCACAACCCAGAATGGGCTGTAGTTATTGTAGTCCGTCAGCTGATAGTTGGGCTTGATCGCCGTGATCGCCATCCAGTAGAAGGGAAATAGAAGAACGATCATGAAGACGAAAAGCGGCAAATAAACCAGGGCAACCCGGCGCGGCAACCGGTCGAGATAGCGCATCCCGCCTTCATCGCCGGTTTCCGGTGCTGATATATTGGCGGCTGATGAAACGGCCATCGGCTTCACCTTTCTTTAAATCCTGAGCATGCCCGCTGGCTCGAGGCCGCGACAACGCCCTGTCTCTTCGCTTTCATGCGGCTCCGCCGCACAGTGCCCAACGGCATGTCCTTGAAAGCTGCCTCAATCATCAGTCAGCCCCGCCCTGTTGCCAGCGACGACGCTGCAGGCCGAAATAGCTGAACAGGATCGCCGTCAGCAGGAAGGGAATCATGGCGACCGCGATCGCCGCGCCCTCGCCGAGCTGGCCACCCGGAATGGCGCGCTGGAAGCTGAGTGTCGCCATCAGATGCGTGGCGTTCAGCGGACCGCCGCGGGTCAGCACGTAGATGAGCTGGAAATCGGTGAAGGTGAACAGCACCGAGAAGGTCATCACCACGGCGATGATGGGTGTCAGCATCGGCAGGGTGATGTTCCGGAAGCGTTGCCAGCCGGATGCGCCATCGAGCGTCGCCGCCTCATGCAGGGATTGCGGGATGGTCTGGAGGCCGGCCAGAAGCGAAATCGCCACGAAGGGAATGCCGCGCCAGACATTGGCGGCGATCACCGAGGCCCGCGCGTTGGTGGAATCGCCAAGGAAATTGATCGGCGTGTCGATTAGGCCGATCTTTATGAGCAGCCACGAGATGATCGAGAACTGCGCGTCGAAGATCCACCAGAAGGCAATAGCCGAAAGCACGGTGGGCACCACCCACGGCAGCAGCACGATGGCGCGGAAGAAGGCCTTGAACGGCAGATGCTCGTTCAGGATCAACGCGAGCCAAAGGCCCAGCCCGAATTTCAGGATCGACGCGCCGACGGTGTAGAGGACGGTGTTGAACACCGAGAGCCAGAACACATGATCGCCCCAGAGCGATATGTAGTTCTCCAGGCCGATGAAGACCCCTGCCCGGCCGATACGGGTATCGGTGAAGGCGAGCCACACGCCGAGCCCGAGCGGATAGGTGAGAAACACCAGGAGAAAGACTGCGGCGGGGAGCATGAACAGGAGGCCAAGGACATTCCTGCCCTGGCTGAGATCGAACAGTCGCGCCGGTCTCCCCGCCTCGCTTCTCGTCATGGCGATACTCATGTGTCGCTCCTTGAATTCGTCCTGCCGGCTAAAGCATGCTGAGTTTGGATGGAATTCCGCAGTCATTCCGGGGCCTCGCATCAGCGAGGAGCCCGGAATCCATGGACACGCGGTCTGACAAGAAGGCGCGTCGCCTATGACCCTCTTTCGGTTCCCCGTCGTGTTCATGGATTCCGGGCTCGGGCCTTTCGGCCCGCCCCGGAATGACACGGTGGCTCCGCGCCCGGGTTCGCGCGAAGCAAAAAACCGCGGGCGTTCGGTTGGGAGCCGGAGCGTCGGCTCGCCGGCCATCAATGCGCGCTTGCCATCAGGGACCGAGGCGTGAGCATACACATACGCAAGCATACGGTGGCCGCACCACCGTCCCGCGCCACGCCTCAAACGAGACAGCAATCCTGGCGTCTGTCGCGGGGGCCAAGACGCCCCCGCTCTTGTTGCCAATCAGCGCAACGTGTGCGCTTCAGACCTTGTAGTAACGGTTGGCGCGGGTCTCGGCACGCTTGGCAGCCTCTTCAGGCGTCCGCTGGCCGGTGGCTGCTTCCGCCACCATGTCGACCACGATGTAGTCGGCCATGCAGGCGGCCGAAGCATAGCCAAGCGGGCCTGCATAGCCATTGGGCCGCAGCGTCTCCGAAGCCAGTGCGTAAGGCGCGTGGATAGGCGTGGACGTCCACACCGGATTGGAGGCGAAAGCCTTCAGCGGCTGGCAGCAATAGGCGCTGGCGCCGGTGATCCAGGCGTCGAACTGCGGCTTGTCATACATGAACTGGAGATAGGCGAGAGCGGCCTTCGGGAACTTCGAATATTTGAAGATCACCGCCGATGTCGTCTGATGCAGTTCGACCTTCTTGCCCACGGGACCGACAGGGAAGTTGGTCGTGCGGATATCGGCCGCCATCTCCTGCAGTTTCGGATCGTTCTTCGCCGCGTAGTAGAGCGACACGCCGTTGGCCGTCACAGAGATCTCGCCGGCGAGGAAGGCCCGGTTGTTGTTGACGTCGAGCCAGCTCTCCGTACCGGCGATGAAGGTGGGATAGAGCTCGCGCACGAATTTCAGTGCCGCGATCGTCTCGGGACTATTGATGACGACCTTGCCACTCTCGTCCACCATCTTCCCGCCGTGGCTCCACAGCACCCAATGGCAGAAGTTGTTGCCGTCACCGACGCCATGGCCCAGCGTGAAGCCCACAGGATGCCCCTTGGCCTTCAAAGCCTTGCACATCTCGAGGAAGGCATCGGTCTTGTCCGGGAAGGTTGAGAACCCAGCTTCCTTGACCCAGCTGTCGCGATAGCAGACCGCGTTGCCGATCGCCGCCAGCGGTACGGCGATGAAACGCCCGTCACGCTTGGCGTAGCCTTCGAGGCCCTCGTACCAGCCACCATATTTGCTGCCGAGCGCGTTGGCGAAGTCGGTCACATCAAGCAGCTTGTCAGGATATTGCTGGGCATCGTCGAACCACACCCAGACGATGTCCGGACCAGAGCCGACATTGGCCGCAACCGCTGCCTTGGGGCGGATGTCCTCCCAGCTTTCCTTGTCGATACGGACCTCGACACCGGTCGCCTCGGTAAATTTCTTGGTGTTGGCGAGCCAGGCGTCTTCTTCGCCCTTCACGAAGGGCGACCAGCGCAGAACACGCAGCGACGCTCCCTTCTCCGGCTCATAGGTAGAACTTTGTGCAAAGGATTGGGTACCGAGCAACGGTAGCCCCGCGGCGCTAGCGGCCAAGCCGCCACCCGCAATCATGAGATCGCGCCTTGAAATCGTCATCAGCTTTTCCTCCACGGAAAGCAGCCGTTTCAAGCCGGCGCCGCCTGCCCTCCCCAATTCTTGAAATTTTACGCGCCGGCAATTCCTTTCCTGGTGTGGAAGCCCCCTGAGCCCAGCCCGGACCGCGCTCTGCCTGGGGTCCCAGGTTCAGCACGAGCACCGCACTCAACGCGTACAGGTCCTCCTATGATGTCCGACAGGTGCAACCGCACGGTTCTCGCTTGCCGAGAAAGACTCAGGCGAAAGCCTCGCGAGAAACGTTCTGCCAAGAGAAACGTTCTGCCAAGAAAAAAGGGCACCGCGTTATCGCGATGCCCTCGTTGCCTCAGATCCGGTTGCCCGTCTCCTGATCGAACAGATGAACAAGGGCGGGGTTGGGGGACAGGGGAAGCTTGTCGCCTGGGCCCACTGTCACGCGCTCACGGAACACGCCCACGATGTCCTGCCCGCCAAGCTTGGCGAAGACCTGTGTTTCCGAACCCGTCGGCTCCACCACCGCGACCTCCGCGGGGATTCCCTTCTCGGAATCGATGATGAAGTGCTCCGGGCGGATGCCGTAGACCACGGGGCGGCCATCGGAACCCTGTGGAACCTCCTTCACCGGAAGCGAGACACCGCCCTCGGTGACGACCCGCGGCGACCCGTCGGAAACGATCTTGCCCTTGATGAAGTTCATCGAAGGCGAACCGATGAAGCCGGCCACGAAGAGATTGGCCGGACGATCGTAAAGATCAAGCGGGGCGCCCATCTGTTCGACGATACCGTCGTGCATCACGACAATCTTGTCGGCCATGGTCATGGCCTCGATCTGGTCGTGGGTCACGTAGACCGTTGTGGTCTTCAGCCGCTGATGCAGCTCCTTGATCTCCGTGCGCATCTGGACGCGCAGCTTGGCGTCGAGGTTCGACAGCGGCTCATCGAAGAGGAAGACCTGCGGATCGCGCACGATAGCGCGGCCCATGGCGACGCGCTGCCGCTGGCCACCCGAGAGCTGACGCGGATAACGATCGAGCAGCTTGGTCAGGCCGAGGATCTCCGCCGCGCGGTTCACGCGCTGCTGGATCTCGGCCTTGGGGGCGTTCTTGAGCTTCAGCGAAAAGCCCATGTTGTCCGCGACGGTCATATGCGGATAGAGGGCGTAGTTCTGGAACACCATGGCAATGTCGCGCTCTTTCGGCGGGACATTGTTCACCACGCGTTCGCCGATGCGGATCTCGCCGCCGGTGACGCTCTCAAGGCCAGCGACCATACGAAGGAGGGTCGACTTGCCGCAGCCGGACGGCCCGACCAAAATGACGAATTCGCCGTCGGTGATATCAATCGATACCCCGTGGATAACCGGCGTTGCGCCAAAGGCCTTACGGACCTCTCTGATTTCTACGGATGCCATCTTTGACTGCTTCCTCCACTTGCCGCTGTTACGGCCGCGCTTCGCTGGGCCTTCTCACGAGAAGACCATACATGCACCACGCATGCCCATGCTAGGGATCATGCAATGGCTAGGCTAGCTATCACAACGACGAATTTCAATAATCTGACAAATCTGCCTACAGCGCTTTCCGGCCGGCGGGAATCAGGCGATCCATAGCGCTCGCGTCTGGCTGCGAGTTTGGGCATGGTGCGGTCGGTAGTACAGAATTCACGGGTGAGGAACCTGGACCAGGGGGTTGCGGACAAATTCGGCCCCGTCAATGAGGAGACGATCAGTGAGTGAGGTACAGACGAACGGTGGAGCGGGTGCCGTGGAGCTTTTGATGACCGCGCCATTGCAGCCTATCGTGGCCAGGAGCCTGAGCGGTCGCTTCACGGTCCACAACCTTTGGGAAGCCGCCGACACAGACGCGCTGCTCGCTGACATTGCCGGCCGCGTGCGCGGTGTCGTCGCCGGCAGCGCGGTCGACGCAACACTCATCGACAGGCTGCCCGCTCTCGAGATCATTTCAAGCTTCGGTGTCGGCTACGACAAGATCGACGCCGCCCATGCCGCCAAGAAAGGCGTCCTCGTCACCAACACGCCTGACGTGCTGAGCGACGAGGTGGCCGATCTCGCCCTCGGCCTCCTCCTGTCCACGGTCCGCCAGCTGCCCCAGGCCGATCGCTACCTGCGCGCCGGCCACTGGCTTGAGAAGGCCTACCCGCTCACCGCGACGCTGGCCCGCCGCAAGGTCGGCATCCTCGGTCTCGGCCGCATCGGCAAGGCCATCGCCAAGCGCTGCGAAGCCTTCAATCTTCCGATCGCCTATCACGGCCGCAGGCCGCAGGCGGACGTGTCCTACGAATATTTCGACAGCCTCGTCGGGCTCGCCAAGGCCGTCGACATCCTGATCGTCGTCATCCCCGGCGGGGGTGAAACGGACAAGATCGTCAACGCCGAAGTGCTCGCGGCGCTCGGGCCGACGGGCATCCTCATCAATGTGGCGCGCGGCACCGTGGTCGACGAAAAGGCGCTCATCAAGGCGCTCGCCGACGGCACCATCCTGTCCGCAGGCCTCGACGTGTTCGAGAAGGAGCCACATGTGCCCGCGGAACTCATTGCCATGGACCATGTGGTGCTGCTGCCGCATGTCGGCTCGGCGACCCACCATACGCGCGACGCGATGGGCCAGCTCGTCGTGGACAACATCGTGTCGTGGTTCGAAGGCAAGGGGCCGGTGACACCGGTGGTCGAGACGCCCTGGCCACGCAAGGGCTAGGACCATCCACGAAGTGACGGGTGAGGGACAAGGCAGTCACCGTTTACCCCTCACCCTGTCCCTCTCCCATGCGGGAAAGGGAAAGCCAGCGAGCAGCCGCGTGGCGAGCCTAAAGCCCAGATGTTGCCATCATTCGTGGTTGGCAACTCGGGATTCTTTTGAAACCTGCTGATTCTTCAGAGAGCTGCCGGCATCGCGCGACCGCCTATAAAGCGAAACCGCCGTCCGCCAGATGCACTTGGCCCGTGGTGTAGCTCGCCTCGTCGGAGGCGAGATAGACGGCGAGCCAACCGATTTCGTCAGCCGTGCCGAGCCGCGCCATCGGCTGTCGATCGATGAACGCCTGCCGCACCGCCTCGATCGTCTGGTTCGTCTGTGCGGCGAGCGTCGCGATGCGATCATCCAGCGAGGGCGATTCGATGGTGCCCGGGCAAATCGCGTTGGCGCGGATGCCGCGCTTGATGAAATCCGCCGCGACCGCCTTGGTCAGGCCGACGACCGCGGCCTTCGAGGCTCCATAGACATAGCGATTGGGAATGCCGCGCACGGACGAGGCGCCGGATGCGATGTTGATGATCGAGCCTTTGCCTTTCTCCAGCATGCCGGGGATGAAGGCGCGAATGGTCCGGTGCATGGACTTGACGTTCAAGTCGAATGAAAAATCCCAGTCGGCCTCGGAGCATTCAAGCACGCTGCCATGGTGCACGAAGCCGGCGGCGTTCAGAAGCACGTCAATCGGCCCGATCTCCTTGGCAAGGGCCTCGACGGCCTCAGTCGAGCGCACATCGAGTGGGCGGCATGTGGCTTCATCAAGGTCCGCCAGCTTGGACGCATCAAGATCCGTCGCTATGACCGTCGCGCCCTCCTGCGCGAACAACCGGGCACAAGAGCGCCCAATTCCCTGGCCCGCCGCCGTTACCAGACACACCTTGTTCGCAAGACGTCCCGCCATTCCCAAGTCTCCTTCCCTCAGTCACGATGCGGTCAGAGCCTTCGCCATATGCACGAGGACACGGTCCGGCATCAGCTCTTCCCGTTCAATCACAAAGCCCGCTCTCGCGTACCAGGCGATGTTTTCGGAAAGGGCCCTTCCGGTGCACAGGCGCAAGGACGAGAGTTCCAGAGCCTGAGCCCGCACCAGCGCATGGGCCAGAAGTACCCTTCCCACTCCCCGCCCCTGAAAAGCGGGGTCGGTCGCGATGCTCCAGATGTAGAGATCATCTTGCCGAGGCATCAGGATGAGCACGCCGGCGATCCCTTCCGCCGCAACGGCCAGCCAGATCTCCCACGTTCCACCACCGGCGAAGATTTCACCGTAATCGGCGAGCAGAGGCAGTGGCTCGACGCCGAGCCGCTCCCTGTTCCGGGCAAAGGCCGCATGCTGCAAGGCGAGAACCGCCGTATGGTCGGTCGCCGCCGCCAGGCGTACGGCGAGTCCGTTCACAGGCTGTCCCGGATCGCCGCCAGCGAGCGGAGCTGCCCCCCCTGCGCGTCGAAATTTCCCGGGTCGAGCCAGGCCGTGAAGGCCGCGCGGCGGGCTGGCCATTCGCTGTCGAGCATGGCGAACCATGCAGTGTCGCGGTTCTGCCCCTTCACGATCATATGCTGGCGAAAAATCCCCTCGAAGGTGAAGCCAAAACGCTGCGCCGCCCGCCGGGAGGCTGCGTTCAGGGCATTGCACTTCCATTCGAAACGGCGATACCCCAGCCCGTCGAAGACATAAGCAGCGAGGAGCGCGATCGCCTCAGTCGCAATCCGTGTCCGCTGCAGAAGCGGCGAGAAGAGCACGTTGCCGACCTCGACCACGCCGTGCTCGGGGCGGATTTCCATCAGCGAGGCCCAGCCCACCGCCTGCCCGCGGCCGCTATCGATCACGACATAGCCGAGTGGATCTGTCCTTGCCTCACGCTCCGCCACATAGGCCGTGAAACTCGCCTCGTCGGCGAACGGCGGCTGCATGAGATAATCCCACAGGTGGTCATGGCCAGCGAGCGCCCGCCAGAGATCCGGCGCATGACGCGTCGCGTCGAGCGGCTCAAGGCTGCAGTAGCGGCCGGTGAGGACCGTGCGCTCGGGCACCCCGCGCGCAGGCGCGATGGAGGCCGGGGCGCCCCTATCCGACCCGCTCATGCCTTGCGGCGCCCCTTGGCCAGATCCTGCCGGAAAAACCCATTGATCTCCGGAAACGGAACAGCTGAGCCATAGATCTCCAGGCTGCCCTGCGAGAGCTTGCGCGCGGCCTGCATGAAGCTGCCCCAGGCCACCCGGCAAAGGCCGGAGCCACCGCTTATGCACTTCACGCCGAGGTCCTCCAGCTCCTTCATGGTGAAGGGCGCATGGCTCGGCACGAGAATCTGCAAACTTTTCGGCGCGATCGCCTTCACGAGCGTCGCGATCTGCTCACGCGAGAGAATGCCCTGGGCGTAAAGGCAGTCGGCCCCAGCCTCGGCATAGGCGATCAGGCGGCGCAAGGCCTCGTCAAAGGAATCCTCCGCGACCTGGAGGCTCTCCGTCGATGCTGTCAAGACAGCGCCCGCCGCGACATCGTCGATCGCCGATCGGGCGGCGGCTATGCGCTCAGCCGCGAGCTCGACGGGATAGAGGCGGCGATTGGCATCATTCGTCAGGTCTTCGAGTGTCAGGCCGGCGACCCCTGTCGCCATGCACAGGCGCACGTTGGAGGCGACACCTTCTGGCTCGTGGGCATAACCGGCCTCGAAATCCGCACTGACGGGCAGATGTGTCGCGTCCACGATCTCCCGGATGTGATCGAGCATCATGTCCCGGGGCACAGCCCATTCCGTGTCGGGGAACCCTTGCGAGAAGGCTATCCCGGCGCTGGTCGTCGACAAGGCCTTGAAGCCGAGGTGCTGGAGATAGCGCGCCGTGCCGATATCCCAAGGATGCGGCATGACGAAGATGCCGCTTCCCTCATGGAGCTTGCGCAAAGCCCGCCGCCGCTGCTGAACGGTTGTGGTCACGGCCCCCTCCCACGTTGTGTGTCGCCTCGACCGATTCGTCCGTGACTATCGGTGTTTCAATGAAGAGATGTCAGCGGCTGGGCCGCAAAACATCCCTATAACGCGACAAGCGTCCCGCCCGACGCTGCCTGCTCACGGATGAAGCACAGCTCCAAGCCGGCAGCAACACCATCAGGACAAGGGCGCCTTGCACTGGGCGCGCAACTCACCGCGAAACAGAGAGGAAAGGCCAGATCGCCGCGGGCCCAAGGACCCGCGGCAGGCGGCCGCGATCAATGGTTGTCGCGCGGAACACCATAGGTCTCGGAAACCCGCTGGTACTTAACGGCGGGTTTCAGGACCATGCCCTCGGACAATTGATCGACAATACCGCGCTGGATTTCCTGCCAGGGCGTCTGGCTGCCCGGATACTTGTATCCTCCAGCCTTCTCCAGTGCCTCACGCCGTTCCGCCACTTCCGCATCGGAGATGAGGATGTTGGCGCTGCGTTTCTCCAGATCGATGCGCACCCGATCACCGGTTTTCAGGATCGCAAGGCCACCGCCGGCTGCCGCCTCCGGTGAGGCATTCAGGATCGACGGCGAACCCGAGGTGCCTGACTGACGGCCATCGCCGATGCAAGGCAGCGAGGTGATGCCGCGTTTGAGGAGATAGGCCGGAGCTTGCATGTTCACGACCTCCGCCGCGCCGGGATAACCGATTGGCCCGGCGCCGCGCATGAACAGAACGGAGTGCTCGTCGATCCCGAGCGACTCGTCGTCGATGAGCTTGTGATACTGCTCCGGGCCATCGAAGACGAAGGCCTTGCCCTCGAAGGCGTTGGGGTCCTTAGGGTTGACGAGATAGCGGTTGCGGAACTCCTCGGAGATCACGCTCGTCTTCATGATGGCGGAATCGAACAGGTTGCCCGACAGCACGATGAAGCCCGCGTCCTGCATCAAGGCCGTGTCGAAGCTGCGGATGACATCCGCGTCGGTGGCGGCGCTCTCGCGGCAGTTGTCACCAATGCTGCGGCCGTTCACCGTGAGCGCGCCCTCATGGATGAGGCCGTGTTTCATCAGCTCATGCACCACGGCCGGTACGCCGCCCGCCCGGTGATACTCCTCGCCGAGGTATTTCCCGGCCGGCTGGAGATTGACGAGAAGCGGCACTTCGTGGCCGACGGTCTCCCAGTCCTTCACATTGAGCTCGACACCGATGTGACGGGCAATGGCATTGATGTGGACGGGGGCGTTGGTCGAGCCGCCGATGGCCGAATTCACCACGATCACATTCTCGAACGCTTCGCGGGTCATGATGTCCGAGGGCTTCAGGTCCTCCCACACCATCTCGACGATACGCTTCCCGGTCGCGTAGGCGATCTGGCCACGCTCGCGATAGGGCGCGGGGATTGCCGCGCAGCCCGGCAGGCTCATCCCGAGCGCCTCGGCCAGCGAATTCATGGTGGAGGCCGTCCCCATGGTGTTGCAATGGCCGACCGACGGGGCCGATGACGCCACCAGTTCGATGAACTGCTCGTAGTCGAGCTTGCCTTCGGCCAGGAGCTCGCGCGCCTTCCACACGACGGTGCCGGAACCCGTGCGCTCGCCGTGGAACCAGCCATTCAGCATCGGTCCGCCGGACAGCACGATCGAGGGAATATTCACCGTCGCCGCCGCCATGATGCAGGCGGGTGTAGTCTTGTCGCAGCCCGTCGTCAGCACCACACCGTCGAGCGGATAGCCGTAGAGCACCTCGACGAGGCCGAGATAGGCGAGATTGCGATCCAGCGAAGCTGTGGGGCGCTTGCCGGTCTCCTGGATCGGATGGACGGGGAATTCCATGACCACGCCGCCGGCGGCCAGGATGCCCTCACGGGTACGCTTGGCGAGCTCGATGTGATGGCGGTTGCAGGGCGAGAGATCAGAGCCCGTCTGCGCGATGCCGATGATCGGTTTGCCCGACTGCAGTTCCTCGCGCGTCAGCCCGTAGTTGAGATAGCGCTCGAGATAGAGCGCCGTCATCCCCGGATTATCGGGGTTGTCGAACCATTGCCGCGAGCGCAGCTTCGATTTGTCCTGTCCGGAATTGCTCATCGCCAAGACCTCCCACATCTGCAGTACATCCCACACTCCGAGCGGTGGGACCGCTGATTTGATTTGCTCTAAAAATCATCATCAGAAATGGCGACCAAAATCAATCGTCAGACGATTGCATGGAGCACAGGGCTCGAATGTCGCGGAAGCCCTTGCCGCATGATCCCCCGTGGGTCGCGCTCTTCTCATCAGGCACAGCGGATTGAAACACTGCCCACGGCGCGCTACGCCTGATCGACAGGAGGACAACGCATGCCCACGATCGTTCCGGCTTTTGCCCGCATTGGTGAAGAAAATGCTTTCGCTGTATTGGCCCGCGCCACAGCGCTTGCTGCGGAAGGCCGCGACATCATCAATCTGGGTATCGGCCAACCGGATTTTCCAACACCGCCACATATCGTCGAGGCCGCCATCAAGGCCCTGCGTGATGGACACCATGGCTATACCCCGGCCACTGGCATTCTGCCGCTACGCGAGGGCGTCGCCGCCGATATCCACCGCCGCCTCGGGGTGACGGTTTCGCCGGACGACGTACTCATCGTGCCGGGCGGGAAGGTCACCATGTTCGCGGCGATCCTGATGTTCGGCGAACCCGGCGCCGAGATCCTCTATCCCGATCCCGGCTTCCCGATTTATCGCTCCATGATCGAGTTCACCGGCGCGACGCCGGTGCCGGTGCCCATCCGCGAGGAAAACAGCTTCGCCTTTTCGGCTGAGGAAACGCTTGGCCTGATCACCTCGAAAACGCGGCTGCTGATCCTCAATTCACCGGCCAATCCAACAGGTGGTGTCACTCCAAAGAGTGAGATCGACAAGCTGGTCGCTGGTCTCGCCCGCCATCCCGATGTCGCCATCATGTCGGACGAGATCTATGGCCAGATGGTCTATGATGGCGAACAGCATGTCTCGCTGCTCACCTATCCAGAGATCAGGGATCGCCTGATCCTTCTCGACGGCTGGTCCAAGACCTACGCCATGACCGGCTGGCGCATGGGCTTTTCGGTCTGGCCGGCGCCCCTGCTCGATGCCGCCCGCAAGCTCGCCGTGAACTCCTATTCATGCGTTAATGCGGCCGCCCAATGGGCGGGCCTTGCCGCCCTCACGGGTCCGCAGGACTGCGTCGTGGAGATGGTCGCGGAATTCGACAAGCGCCGCCGTATCGTGGTGGAAGGCCTGAATGGTTTGCCAAATGTCAGCGCGGCCACGCCCAAGGGGGCGTTCTATGCCTTCCCCAACATCTCCCGGACCGGCTGGAAGGCCAAGCCCCTCGCCAATGCCTTGCTGGATAAGGCAGGCGTCGCGGTCATCGGCGGACCGGATTTCGGCATTCTCGGCGAGGGCTATATTCGCCTGTCCTACGCCAATTCAGCCGAGAACATCCGCAAGGCTCTGGAACGCATGGGCGAATTCCTGAGCGAGCACCGCCCGGGGTGAAGGTGGGATAGCGATGTAAACGCGATTGTCATCCCGGAAACGGCGCAGCCGTTGTCCGGGATCCATGAACACAGTGCTTTTTCATGAGCTACGGACGGTGTTCATGGATCCCGGGTTCGCCGCTTACGCAGCGCCCGGGGATGACGCGATCAATCGGCGACACACCGCATTTATTTGAAACTACACCTTCACACTCGCCGCAGCCGTGTCGAGATGCGCGACGAGCGACGGGTCAAGGGCCAGCGCCTCGCTCAACTCCTTGAGGAAGCGTGCTTCCTCCGGCGTGTCCGGATCGATGGCGAGACGGGCCGCCGCATAGATCTGCGTGCCGATCTCGGGGGTCGTCGCGGCCGCGGCGAGGGTCGTGATGCTGGCGGGGTTCGAAAACTCCGTGTCCAGGAACCGCGAGGCTTCCATGTCGAAGCCCGCCTGCTGGAGCCCACCGACAATCCGCCCACGCTCCTCCGGGTCGATATGTCCGTCGGAGGCCGCCGCCGCGATCATGGCACGCACCAGGACAAGCGCCGTATCCTGCGAGGCCGTGCTGGCGTCGAAAGCGGTGCCGGTCGGGGCGGGCAGCGCCGGAATGGTGGCCGCCGCCTCGCTCGATGCTGGCTGGCCGTTTTGCCAACCCTGATAGGCCTTGTAGGCCAGCGCCGCGATGAGGCCGAGCCCGCCGACCTTGGCGGCGGAGGTCGCGACCTTGCGCCCGGATTTCGAGCCGAGCAGCAGGCCCGCGAGACCGCCCATCACCGCGCTGGCGGCGTTCTGCCCCGCCGGGCTCTGCAGAAAATCGCGCGCTTTCGTGACGAGATCGCCGACATTCGGCGTTCCAGAGGCGCCGGGAAGACCGGGGATACCAGAACTCGAACCGGCGGGACCGGCCTGCGTCGGCCGGCCAGCCCCTCCGAGCTGATTGAGAACCGATCCAAGGAGACCGCCAAGGCCGGAGCTGGCATCGGGACCAAGGTCGAGGCCGGAAGAAGCCCCCCCGGATGTGGCCGGCCCTGTAGATGAGCCTTTTGTCGAACCCTGGGGGCCCTGGGATGAGGCCGAGGCTACGAGGACGTCGAGAAGCTTCTTGGCGTCGAACATGGTCGTCTCCGGTTCACTGTCCGGAGAACGTAGGGTGCCATGCAGCAAAGTGCCAGAGTTTCCCGGGCTGTTGCTCCACGAATCCTGCCCGTCCGGCTCATTAATTCGTCGCGGATCCGCCGGATACGGCATCCGGTCCCAGAACCTTGTCGGAGCCAGGTGCCACCGGACCACCCTTCCGTCGGGCCCGCCTTTTTTCGCGCCAATCCGCCAGGTTGGCGATCATCATCAGCGCCGCCGGCGTGACGACGAGGGTCAGCACCGTGGCAAAGCCCAGGCCGAAGACGATCGCCGTCGACAGATGCACCCACCACTGCGTGGAGGGCGCGCCTATGGAAACGTCCCGCGTCACAAAGTCCAGATTGACGCCGAAGGCGATGGCGAGCACGCCGAGCACCGCCGTCACGGCCGTCAGCACCACGGGGCGGGCGCGCTCGCGACAGGTCTCGATGATCGCGTCATACGCGTTCACGCCCTCCGCCCGGAGCCGATCGTAGGTGTCGATGAGAACGATATTGTTGTTCACGATGACACCGGCGTTGGCGATGATGCCTATCCCGGTCATCACCACGCCGAAGGCCTGGCCCATGACCATGAGCCCGATCAGCACGCCGATCGTCGACAGCACCACCGCCGACAGCACCAGAAAGACGCTGGAGAACTTGTTGAACTGGGCGAGCAGGATCGCGAAGATCAGGAACATCGCGGCCGCAAAGGCATTCATGAGAAAGGCGCCAGCCTTCTCGCGCTCCTCATCCTCGCCCTTGAGCTTGAATGAAACGCCCTGCCCGAAATCCGTCTTCGCAAGCTCCTGCATGACGGCCTGCTGCACGGCTGCCGTTTGCACACCTTCCGCGACATTCGCGGTCACCGTGACGACGCGGCGCGCGGCGACACGGTTGATAAGCCCGACCTTCCTCTCCGGCTGACGCGCCACGAAATTACCGATCGGTACAGCGCCGGACGCCGTGTTGACCTGGAGGTCATCGAGCTGGTCGAGGCTGCGCCTCTCCTCGGGGAAACGCACGAGGATGTCGACAGACTTGTCGGTATCGTTGGGTCGGTATTCAGCGACCTTCACACCGTTGGTCACGAGCTGGACGGCGGTGCCGACCACTGTCGGATTAGCGCCGAACTTGGCAGCTTCCGCCTTGTCGACCTCGAGCCGCCAGTCGATACCCGGCAACGGCAAACCGTCGTCGACGTCGCGCGTATCGGAACGCGCCCGCAGGATTTCCGCCGCCTTCTGAGCCGCCGGAAAGAGCTTGTCAGGATCAAGCGACATAATCTGCAGCGTGATGGGCTTGCCCGTGGGCGGGCCGGCGCGGGGCTGGGTGACCTCGATGATCACACCTGGAATATCCTTCGTACGCTCGCGCAATTCCTCCATGATCAGATGCGCGGGCCTGCGCTTCTGCCAATCGACAAATTCGAATTGCACGGTGCCGACCGTATCCTCGGTAACCTCGTCGGAACCGCGCTGCCCCTCGCCCGAGCGGGCATAGATGGTGCCGAGTTCCGGCAGGTTCATCAATCGCGATTCCACCTCCCGCACCAGCTTGTCTTTCTCGGCGATGGAGAGGTTGCCGCGAGCGCGCACCTGGATGAGACCATAGTCCGGCTCTACGGACGGGAAAAACTCGACGCCGTTGCCATAACGCCCATAAGCCGCGACGACGGTCACCAGCAAGGCGACCGCGAGGCCGAGCGTCGACAACGGATGGCGAAGCGACAGGCGAACCACGCGCATATAGAACCCGCGCTCGGCGACACGCTCGTCATGTACCTCGCTCGCTCGCCCAAGCATGGCGCCGAGCGTCGGCGTGAAGAACAGCGCGACGACCAGCGATGCCGACAGGGTCGCGATGAGCGTCAGCGGCATGTATTTCATGAATTCGCCGACAATGCCCGGCCAGAACAGCAGCGGCGAGAAGGCCGCCACGCGCGTCGCCGTCGCGGCGATGACGGGACCCGCCATGCGTTTGGAAGCCAAAGAATAGGCCTCCCGCGCAGGCATTCCGGCCGCCATGCGCCGCTCGGCGAATTCCGACACGATAATCGCATCATCGACCAGCATGCCGACCGCGAGGATCAGCGAGAACAGGACGACGATATTCACGGTCAGGCCCGCGAGTTGCAGGCCAAGGATGCCCGCAAGGAAGGACGCAGGGATCGCGATGCCGATGAACAGCGAGGCGCGCCCGCCGAGGAACAGCAGCATGATGATGATGACGAGCAGAACGGCGGTGATCACGCTGTTCTGCAGTTCATGCAGCATCGACCGGATGTCCTTGGATTTATCCTGCGTGAACGTCACCTGCACGGTCGACGGCCAGGTGGCGCGCAGGCTCTCCACAACCTTCTTCACCGCGTCTACGGTCTCGATGAGGTTGGAGCCCGTGCGCTTGACCACCTCGATAGCGATCGCCGACTTGCCGTTGACGCGTGTGATCGACACTGCATCCTTGAACGTCGGGCGGACTTCCGCGACGTCCCCGAGCGTCACCACAGCCGATCCGGAGGCCGCGATCGGAAATTTCAGAACGTCTTGCGGCTTCTCGATCAGCGCCGGGACCTTCACCGCGAAGCGACCGGACGCCCCCTCAAGCGCGCCCGCGGCCACGAGGCTGTTGCCGGCGGAGAAAGAAGCGATGAGATCGTTGAGCGAAATGCCGTAGCTCTTCATGAGCATGGGCTCGGCGATAATTTCAACCGCTTCGTCACGCGCGCCGCGCAGATCCGCCGTCAAAACCCCCGGCACCTGCTCGATGGCGCTCTTGGCGTCCCGGGCCAGTCGCAGCAATGTCCGCTCCGGCACGTCGCCTCCCAGCGCCACGACAAGAACCGGGAAGAGGCTGAGATTGACCTCCTGCACCACCGGCTCATCCGCGTCGCGCGGCAGATCCCGCTTCGCCTGATCGACCTTGGCGCGCACGTCCGCGAGCGCGGCATCGGAATTGAACCCGGCCTCGAATTCCACCAGCACATAGCCGCCACCCTCGTAGGCGGCGGCGCTCATCTCCTTGACGTTGGATACCGATTTCAGCTGCGTCTCCAGCGGCCGCAGGATCAGGCGCTCGGAATCCTCCGGGCTGATGCCGCGCTGCGTGACATTGACGTAGATGATTGGCACGCGGACATCGGGCTCGGATTCCTTGGGAATGCTCACATAAGCGGACCAGCCCGCCAGGAGCAGGAACACGAGGATCGAGAGCGTCAGGCGCGCATGCGATATCGCATAGTCAACGGGATTGGCCATCGGGGTCCTGGAGAATGCCGAGCCCCACGTGAGGCCCGGCATCCGTCTCCACCTTCTTGATCAGAACAGCGCGGTCCGGGCGGAAAGGCCCCGGACCCATACCTCATATCCGCCCGCTGCCACGGGCGCGGCCATCGCTACATCTTGGCGAGCGTTCCAGCCTGAACGGTCTCCACGATCTCGCCTTCCTTCACGAAGTCCTGGCCCTGCACGATGACCGCCGCACCGTCCGGCACACCCTTTAGCCAGACCTGATCGCGACCGTCCTGGATGATGACGACCTCCGAAAAGGCGACCACGCCATCTTTCGCAACCGAGCGAACACCAAGGCGCCCTTCATTTGAAAACGTCAGGGCAGACCGCGGCACCTTCGTCGCGGGCACGGGTGCGAGAGAGAGCATCACCTCGCAGGTCACTCCGTCGGGAATGGCGCCTTTGGGATTGGCGAGTTCCACATCGACCCTGTAGGTGCGGGTCTGCGGGCTCGCGGTCGCGGAGACAAACCGCACCTTGCCCTCCACTTCACCACCGGAAATCAGGCGCACAGTGGCCTTGTCGCCGACCTTGATGCCCGCCAGCTGGCGTTCCGCAACCTCGACGACCGCCAGCATGGGATCCATGGAGACCACATCGGCAACCGCCGCGCCCACCTGCAACGCCTGCCCGTTCTCGATCGGCACCGCATTCACGATGCCGTCGATCGGCGCGCGCACCTTGCTCTTGTCGCGCTCCGCCTCGGCCTGGGCGAGGCTCGCCTCGGCCGCGCGCAGCTCCGCCTGCAGCGAGGGCTTCTGCAGCGAGGCCATATTGCCCTGCTCGATGAGCGTGAGCCTGGCTTTCAGTTCGGCACGGCGCTGTTCCAGCCTGGCACTCGCCTGAGCGACCATCGCCTCGCGCGCCTCATCCGAGAGCACGGCCATGACGTCGCCCGTCTTGACGACGGAACCGCGGCGCACCTTGAGGTCGATGACCGTGCCATTGGTGCGGGCCGCGACGGTCACGCGGCGATCAGCCTCGGTGCGTCCGGACAGCACGATGCGACGCGCATGCTGCTCCTCGCGGGTCTCAACCACAGAGACGCGAAAGCGCGGCGCGGCTTTGGCGGCTGCCGCGTCCGTTTTCTCGCCCTGGGGATGCTCACGACCGATGACCCCGGAACCAATCCAGGCTCCGGCTCCGAGAATAACGGCCACGGCGATTATGTGACTTGCTTTCATCGATCTGTCTCAGTGGCCAGAAGAATGTCCTCGGACGGGAGATGCGAAATCCCGCCTTGCGATATGTCGCCTCGCAAGACACCGCCGATGACACACAGAAGAGCTTGGATTTCGTTGTCCGCATCGAAATCTGGAAAAAGGGCGCGGCGCATAAACAGGCCACTGCTCATGCTCATGATGAGCCGCGCGGTCGCCGCGGCGTCAACGCCTTCGGCCACTTCGCCCCGCTCCCGACCGGCTTCGATCAGACGCTGCATCCCATCCATGAGATCGCTATCGAGCGTCGCATTGGCCGCTGCGATTGCCGGGTTGACGGTGGCCTCCGCCCAGATCTGCACACAGAGCACGGCCTTGGAACGGGGCGCTTCCTCGAAATGCTTGCGCGCCAAAGCCCGCAAGACGACCTCAAGCCGTTCTGTCTGGGCAAAGCTTTCGAAATCTTCGCGCAGCATCGTACGGTCGCGCTCGACAAGGCCCGTTACGATAGCGTCCTTGGACGGAAAATAACGATAGAGGTTTCCAGGACTCATACTCGCTTCGCGTGCAACATCCTGCACGGTGGTGCGATGGAACCCCGCCTGCGTGAAGGAGCGTTCCGCGGCATCCAGGATGCGTTCGCGCCGATCGCTATGATCTGATTGAACCTCGGACAAAGGCGCATCTCGTGAGAATGAACGTTTATTCTCACGAGATGCGCCACGTCTTGCCCGTTGTCAAGTGCTGACGCCTGAAGTGCGGCCGCCACGGCGGTCTTGATCCGCAAGTCCACATAACGAAAAACAGAGGATGCGACGCGTAAACACGCGTCGCATCCTGCTTCGATCAGTTTTCCAAAGGCTTAACGGCTGGCGCGCGAGGACCCCGAACGGTCGAGGATGGCCTGCCATTCGGGCTCAAGGCCAAATTCGTGAGCGGATTGCACGGCCAGCGTATGCGCGAGCCGAGTGCGCGCACGGTTTACCCGGCTCTTGATGGTGCCAAGCGCGCAACCGCAGATTTCTGCCGCCTCTTCATAGGATAAGCCAGCGCCACCCACAAGGATGAGCGCCTCGCGCTGATCGTCAGGCAACTCATCAAGCGCCTGACGGAAATCCCGCAGGTTCATGTGCCCGTCTTGTGGTGGCGGAGAGGCCTGCGTGGCGGCGATGCGCCCTTCCACATCCTCGACCTCCCGGCTGCGCTTGCGATACTCCGAATAGAAGACATTGCGCAGGATCGTATAAAGCCACGCCACCATATTCGTGCCTTCGGTGAAGGACGAGAGATTGGCCCAGGCGCGGATCAGCGTTTCCTGCACGAGGTCATCGGCTCGCTCGGGATTTCCGCACAGCGATATGGCGAAAGCACGCAGATTGGGGATGGCTTTCAGCAGATCCTGCTTAACGTTCGCACTTGCCTCCATCATCCCTGCCCTTCCCTGCGGTCGAGCTTGTCCAACAGCTCAAGAAAGCGATCTGGCACAGGCTGCTCAAGCGTTGTTCGATAGAGGTCCGTGAGCCGTTCGGCAAATTGGGCGCTCACCCCTCGCAAGGCGGGAGAAAGCTGGGCACCCATTCCATCCACCGCCGTTGCTGGATGAGTCATATGCACGCCACGTTCGCCCTCAAATGCGGAACCCCCTTGTTTCACGCCGCCGTTGATACGGGTACCGGGATGCAACTCCTGCGTCTCTTCATCTGCAGAGCGACGCGCCCCCATATTGCTTCACTCCACTCACATTCAGCCCTCGCGAGAGAGAAGCTGAGCTGAAACCCGGGCGCGAGACCCAGGCCACATAATCTTCGCTTTTCAAGAACGCGAAGCTTTGCCAATGGTTCCACTACTCATCCAGGCAATGGTGGGTAAATTACACCGCCCGCATCACCAAGTAGTTAGACGGAAACAGGAATTTTAGGGTTTCCTTCCATCTTTGCCTTGCCGATTTGTGTCGCCGATTGTGTCGCCAAGCCCCGGCGGCAGAGACAATTTCAAATCACGCCCTTGATAGGATCTCCCTGCCTCCTTGACAGGCTCCTGCGGATAGCAAACAGGCGGACGGGTATTATCCCCACGGCGAACATAAATCGCAAACTGCCGAGCGGGATCTAAACTGATGTCGCTGCTGTACGCATGTAAGACGCGCAAGACCCGACCTGATTACTAGAGGATCTTCCATTTCCCATATTTGGGAACTTCATATGTGGGAAGACGTTTGTTTTACAACGCCCGTTCGGTACGGCGACTATCGACGCTAGGGCCGCCGTCCCCAAAACGCAACTGCGCGAGCGCTGGCAGAAGGACGTAAACTTTCTACAATAAAGGGACATACCATGATCAGCTGGGCAATAACTTTTCTAGTTATCGCGCTTATTGCCGCGGTACTTGGTTTCGGCGGAATTGCCGGAACGGCTATTTCGATCGCACAGATCATTTTCTACGTCGCAATCGTGCTCTTCATCATTTCCGCGATTGTCAGCATCGTGCGCGGGCGTCAGTCGCCCCTTTAAGCGTCGGGAAGTCGCCTCGTGCGGCGAACGCTCCATGAAAGTCGAGACGTAGCGCTATATATCTGATTGCATTGGATTTAATGGAAAGGTGTAACGCACTTTTCACCTCGATGCTTCAGAAACGGGATCTGGATCAACCTCCTTCAACGCTTGGGGACGTCAGTCTGAGCGGAGGGCGTTCCGGATCCCGTCTTGCGTCCGCGCGCCAAGCTACCTCGCAAGAGCATCCCCATTGTTGAGGACCATCCCCATTGTTGAGGACCACCTGGAGATCATCCGGCGGGTGATCCGGTATGCCTGCCGCTGATGCGAAAGCTTTTCGCAGGCCTGTCCCCCGAAGGAAGCCCCATCGCGTCGATCCCATCCAACGGAATGAGGATAGTCCTTTCCGTTGAATCATCCGCAGGCACCTCTTGGGCGGACAGCTGCCGGATATAGGCGCGTGTAAGACGCCCGCGCAGATGAGACAGTTGAACAATCGTCGTCGCTGGCCGGACGGAAACGGCAAGCCGCAATGTCTCCCCTTCAACAAAGGCGCTTACCCTCACCTTCATCTGCGAGGACGAGTGAGCCGCGTCCGCGCGGACCGTGTCCAGATAAGCAGGCAGCATAGCCGCGAGATACAAACCGATCCCAATCGCCCGATCGAGATCAATCCGGGTCGTGACGGGCGGAACCTCGACC
Source organism: Chelatococcus sp. HY11 (assembly GCF_018398335.1). Taxonomy (NCBI): domain Bacteria; kingdom Pseudomonadati; phylum Pseudomonadota; class Alphaproteobacteria; order Hyphomicrobiales; family Chelatococcaceae; genus Chelatococcus; species Chelatococcus sp. HY11. Next base: position 4,433,746 of record NZ_JAHBRX010000001.1, on the reverse strand, counting down.
ACGACGTTGTCTGGCGCTAGATCCGCCGTGCGCCGCAACCCATCGACAATATCGTAAAGAAGCTCCGCGACCGGTGCGTCACCCATCTCGCCATAGCTGTAACCGACACGGTAAGCCACGGCCATGGCGTTCACGTGATCTTCTATGAAGCGGACCTCATCGCGCTCCTTGTCCGGAAGACTTTGCTTATGCAGACTCAGAAGCGAGACGATGACCTGGAAGTTGTTCTTCACCCGATGGTGTAGCTCCCGCAGCAATCGCTCCTTGTCATCGATCGCCGAACTCAGTTCGGTGGCGTGATGGGCTATGTTGTCGGCCATATGGTTGAAGGCATAGCCAAGCTCACCAAGTTCGCGTGGCGCCCTGCTCAGGCGCAGGGCACGAACCGAATAGCGCCCGCTGCCGTAGACCCGTGTGACACGCTGCAGATAGACGATCCATTGGATCACAAGGCGATCCACGGCCAGCAGCGCGCCAACTCCCGCGGCGCCCATCATGAGAACCGGCGGCAACAGCGTCACCCAAAGAATGTTCTGCTCAGCCGCGAAAAACGCGCTTTCGGGATATCCCACCAGCAGCGCGACGCCTGTACGCGCTAGCGGCAGTTTGAAATAGCGAAAACTATGGCCGGAGATCGAGACCCCCGCGGCGGTCGCGCCGTCGAACGGCATGGCTGGCAGCCAGCGTTCGGGCAGGCTGTCCGACCGCCATTCCGCCAGGATCGTTCCATCCGCCCCGAACAGCGCAGCGCCATGGGCGATGTCCATGAAAGGTACGCTGAGCTCGGCGATAATGCGCTCTCTGGTCAGGAGCACGAGCAGCATACCATCCTTGCTCAGGCTGCTCGGCACGGCCGCCAGGAGATAACCGTCGGTCGGGATAGCCAGACCATTATCCGTCAGAATCTTTTCAGCGTCGGTATTGTCGAGCCGCTCCAGCACAAGGGGAGCTCCAGTCGACAGTTCCGCGGTGATTGTCGCCAGACGTTCAGGCGAAGCGAGGCGTGCAAAGGCATCCTCCGGCACGCCGATCGCGCAGGCTATGCGCCCGTGGTCCACAACGGCTCCACCGACGTAACTCTGTTGTGCGCCGACGATCGATCCGAGCTCGCGATTGCACGCCGTCGTGGACTTGGTCGTCCCTGCGTTGGCATCGAGGCCGGCGCTTGCGAGGATCATATCCCGCAACGACTCGTTGACCTGGAGAGCCATGGCGGACGCCGCGCGCGTCGCGTTAGCCACCTTCGCATCGCGAAGGGCGTTCACATTCGTGAAGATCCACACAAAGGCGAGAACAACAGCAGGTAGGAGAACAAAGCCGAGGGTAACGACAATCCTGCTGCGAAGGCTACGGCCAAATGTCATCGTGGGCCTCGACAAGTCGCGAAGCCGCATCCATGGCGCACGGACCCGGGTCCCGCTTGGCGGTCGGCCGGCCAAGCTGCCCGGTACTTATGGATGAAGCGGCGTCGGCGCATGCGAGCCTATGTCCTTCGAATATCCAGGCTCCCCGCGCCGCCATCAGTGTCAGCCGCACATGTTAAACCCCGACGACATAATTCCTTCTATGGACATGAATGCGAAAATCCAAGTCGACAATATCACGCACGTCGATATGCATAGATATCAGCTAACGATATCATTCGGACTTCGTTTTCTCATCCAGATCTTGAAGAAGCTTTAAGAAACGCTCCGGCGTGGCTTCGTTCAATACGTCATCATACATAGACCGCAATTGAAGCCCAATCTGATCTTGTACTGAGTGCTTCTCGCCGTCGACACCACGTTCAGCCGGAGTGGTCGTGTTCGCTGAATGCCCCGGTGCGCTCCTATCAGCCGGCACAGTCCGCACAACTCGCGGACGTTCCTCCCGGTCCATCAGCACCTCCACCGCATATCAAAACCACCCTCTCACCAAACCGGGTATAACCCCTGGTGCCGGATTAAACGCAACGGCGTCGCAAAGGTTCCAGAGTGCCGGAACTTATCAATGAAAGCAGCGTTCTTAATTTGGATCGCGCGTCACACTTCCCCCTCGCGCCAGCACAAGCATTGCCGTTACACTGATTTTACGTGTCGTGACTCATGATAAGTCTAAACGCAAGGAAAAAGGGTTCGTTCATGTCCCTCTCTCAGGCAATTGCACCACATCTGCCCTATCTGCGCCGATTCGCGCGTGCCTTATCCGGCACCCAAAGTGGTGGTGATGCCTATGCCGTTGCCACGCTGGAAGCCATCATGGCGGATCCGGCGGAAATCGACGATGCGCAAGATCTTCGCGTCGCTCTCTTCCGTATTCTGTTGCGTGTCTGGAACTCGGTGCCACTCAATGAAGCGGCCAATCCCGTTTCGCCCATGGACATAGAACCCGCCATGGGTGCCGAGGCCAACGTCCAGCGCAGACTGGAGGCGCTTCCTCCGCGCCCCCGTCTCGCTTTTCTCCTCCAGGCAGTGGAAGGCTTTTCCGTTCAGCGTATCGCCGAAACCCTCGATTGCAGCCAGGATGAAGTCGCAGAACTTCTCGGGCAGGCGAGCAAGGACATTTCCGATCAGCTGGCCACGGACATCCTTATTATTGAGGACGAACCCATCATCGCGATGGATCTGGAGGCCCTTGTGGAAAGCCTCGGCCATCGCGTGACAAATATCGCGCGTACACATCGCGAAGCCGTCGGCGCCATCGCGACACAAAAGCCGGGATTGGTGCTTGCCGATATCCAGCTTGCCGATGGCAGCTCGGGCATCGACGCCGTAAACGACATCCTCTCGGAAATCGAGATACCCGTGATCTTTATCACGGCTTACCCCGAGCGGCTCCTGACCGGCCTGCGCCCCGAGCCGACATTTCTTGTTACCAAGCCGTTCAACGCGGATGCCGTAAAGGCGATCATCAGCCAGGCGCTCTTCTTCGACCGGCGGTCCCACCGCGCTGACGCCGCGGCGGCCAGCTGATCAATGCGTCTAGGGTCTCTTCCGTTTCGGAACCTCGGTAATTGAACACCGCCCCCGGATTACGTCCGGGGGCGAAGTTCGTATCGTGAGTCGTGGACTGGGAGCACCCGTAGCCGATGGCTGAATGTGGAGGTTCGCTGGCATGCTTCGCTGGAATAGGCCCGAACGAACTCAAGCCTTGCCCAGCATCCGCTGCTTCAGTCCCCGGGGATCTCACAGGCAAGATCCCGAACGGTTAGCCCGGAACTACTTCTTCTTCTCGAGAAGACGTCCGCCGACAAAACCAGCCAAGGCGGCCACCAGTGTCAGCTGGAATGGGGTCAGTGACTTGACGATGTCCTGGGTGCCAAGGAGTGCAAGCTCCTCGGCCGTCATGCCGCTCTTTGGTTGCCCCTGGCTTGCCCCGGAAGCCGACGCGCCAGCGAGCCCAACCTGAGCAGCCGCCTCCATCCTCACGCCGCGTGAAGAGGCCGTCCTTGACGCGGTTGAGCGGCGATTGATGGCTATCCGGACAGCGAGCACGACGAGGGCCGCCACAAAAAAACCGGCCGCCATGATCGCGGTCGCCTGGATGAAACCATAACGCAGGCTGAGCCAATGGGTCGCCGAGATAGCGCCGAAGATCAGCGCGATCACCACAAGCAGTCCGACCGCACTCAGCAGCACGACATCGATGACCGTGCGGCGGGCGGCCTCCTGCATCGGCGCGATCGCTCCGGCAGCCAATTGCCTGAGGAGCCTGATCATTTACTTGCGGCTCAGGAGGCCCAACACCAGGCCGATGCCACCGGCGATCAGCACAGCCGTCAGGGGATTGCGCTCGATATTGGATTCAAGCTCCGTCGCGGCATTCCGAACGCCGTGTTGCGCGTCCGACGCCATTTGACGTCCAGTCCGGGCAACATCGTCAGCGACCGAATTGACCCGGCCTGCGACCGCATCAGCAGCCCGGCCAACGGAGGTCCTCAGCTGCGCCGCCGCGTTGTCCGCCTCACGCTGCACCAGTTGCGCGATGCTGTTGGACAACTGCGTGATATCCTCGCGAAGCTTGGCGATCTCGGCGCCATACTCCCCTTCATTCGGCTTGGTGGCCATTAAGCTACTCCTTAGCAAGAACTCACATTCTTATTCGCAAGGCACCCGAGATCAACGCCGAAGCGCAAACGTAGTGAAAATCGAAAGCTTCCTATCGCTCCACTTGGCGATCGTCTCGCTTGTCGCAGCGCCAAAAACCTTGACGCTCCCTTCATATCTAAAGGTCCGTCTGCAATGGAAAAGACTGCGGGGCCACGCCCATTACCAAATATCGCCCAGCCAATCGCTCCGATCTGACGCTCGATTGGCTGGGCGCTATTCAACGCATCAAAATTCTGAAGATCCGAACGACCCGCAGGAAATAGCGCTAGTGGGTTTTCTTGAGCCAGTCGTCGATCTGCCGCTCGGCTTCATCCTTCGCCACGCCATAGCGCTCCTGCAGCTTCCCGGCGAGTTCCGTGCGCTTGCCCTGCACGACATCCAGATCGTCGTTAGTGAGCTTACCCCACTGCTGCTGCAAATTTCCCTTAAACTGCTTCCAGTTACCTTCAACACGATCCCAGTTCATACTGGCTCCTCCATAGTAATCTCTACGAGAAGAACGAGCCGAACCTCGGGAAGTTCCATGTTTTCATCCCGACGGCATCACCGCCGGCCAAGGGTTAGCAGAACCGCGGCGGTAAAGCTTGACGGGACTTCTGCCAGCGTCGGGGGAGACCCAGCCAAACATCGCGCCTCCCTGAAATTCTGGAACGACGGTCAGCCACCAGCTGCGGACTTGGCAGCCGCGGACTTGGCAGGCGGCGCAGCAGGCTCATCCGTCGTTGACATGTCGTCTGCCGCCGCCGCGCCAGCCTTCTGGGCAACAGACTTTTTCGCCCCGGCCTTCGTGGAAGCTGCCTTGGTGGAAGCTGCCTTCGTGGAGGCTGCTTTCTTGGACGAGGCCTTGTCCGCCCCCGATTTCGCCACCTTGGCGGCTGGCTTCTTGGCGGCCGGCTTCTTGGCCGCAACCTTGCGCCCACCCTTCTTGCTCCCGCCAGCCTCCCGGCGGGCCTTAAGCAAAGCGAGGGCCTCCTGGAGCGTCACGGCGTCGCTCTCGGTGCCTTTCGGCAAGGTCGCATTCGTCTCGCCATCCGTCACATACGGCCCATAGCGGCCAGCCTTGACGACCACCGGCTTCCCACTCTCCGGATCATCGCCCAGCGGACGGCCGGGATCGTTGGAGCCCCTGCGGCCGCCGCCCTGCTCCTTCGCGACGATGAGATCGATCGCGCGGTTCGCGCCAATTTCCAGCACGTCATCATCCCGGCCGATATTGGCGTAGGTCTTCTCGTGCTGCACATAGGGGCCGAAACGGCCGATATTGGCGAGGATCGGCTTGCCCGTCTCCGGATGTATCGCGACTTGTCGCGGCAGCGACAGGAGCTTGAGCGCCATCTCGAGGCTCACCACATCCGGCGGGGTCCCCTTCGGAAGGGTCTGACGCTTGGGCTTTTCGCCCTCCCCCAGCTGCACGTAAGGACCATAGCGGCCATCACGTAGGGTGACTTCAAGGTCAGTGGCCGGATCGCGGCCGAGCACCTTCGGGCCCCCGCCGGCCTCGCCGGCACCCTCTGCGTCGCCGTTGCCACCTGCGGCCAGCTGGCGGGTATAGCGACATTCCGGGTAGTTCGAGCAACCAATGAACGAGCCGAACTTGCCAAGCTTGAGCGACAGCCGGCCCACTCCGCAGGAGGGGCACAGGCGTGGATCGCCGCCGTCGGCGCGTGGCGGGAAAATATGCGGCCCGAGTTCCTCATTGAGGGCGTCGAGCACCTCCGTCATGCGCAGGCTCTTGGTCTCATCCACGGCCACGATGAAGTCGCGCCAGAAATCCCGGAGCACCGCCTTCCAGTCGATCTCGTGGTTGGAGACCTTGTCGAGCTTCTCCTCAAGATCCGCGGTGAAGTCGTACTCCACATAACGGCGGAAGAAGCTTTCGAGGAAGGCGGTGACGATGCGCCCCTTGTCGTCGGGCACGAGGCGCTTCTTGTCGAGGCTGACATATTCGCGGTCGCGCAGCACCGCGAGCACGGCGGCATAGGTGGAGGGCCGGCCGATGCCGAGCTCTTCCATTCGCTTGACGAGGCTCGCCTCGGTGAAGCGCGGCGGCGGCTCCGTGAAATGCTGAGTGGCGCGGATCTCGCGCTTTTCGAGATTTTCACCGGCTTTCATCGCCGGCAGTCGGCCGCCGTCCTCGTCGGCCTCGTCGTCCTTGCCCTCTTGATAGAGCTTCAGGAAGCCATCAAAGACCACGACCTGGCCGGTCGCGCGCAGATCCAGCACGCGCGAGCCGACACGCGCTGCGATATCAACGGTTGTGCGTTCGAAAGTCGCCGACTCCATCTGGCTGGCGATCGTGCGCGTCCAGATCAGCTCATAGAGGCGGGCTTGGTCTGCATCGAGATAACGCAGCACATCGGCCGGCAGGCGCGAAAGATCGGTGGGACGCACGGCCTCGTGCGCTTCCTGCGCATTCTTGGCCTTCACGCTGTACTTGCGGGGCTGCGGCGGCACATAGCGATCGCCAAATTCTTTGCCGATTACGCTGCGGGCGGATGTGATGGCTTCTGGCGCCATATCGACGCCATCGGTTCGCATATAGGTGATGAGACCGACCGTTTCGCCGCCGATTTCGACACCCTCGTACAGCTTCTGCGCGATCTGCATGGTCCGCGCCGGTGCAAGCCCCAGCTTTCGCGAGGCCTCCTGTTGCAGGGTGGAGGTAGTGAAGGGCGGCTGCGGATGGCGCTTGGCGGGCTTCGCCTCCACGCTGACGACCTGGAACGTCGCCGCTTCGAGATCACGCTTGAAGGCTGCGGCTTCTTCGCCCTTGCCGATATCGAGCCGGCTTATCTTCTGCCCATCGGCACCCACAAGGCGCGCCTCGAAGGTCGCTCCATGCGTCGTCGCAAGCAGGGCGATAAGGGACCAATACTCGCGTGGAACGAAGGTTTCGATCTCGCGCTCGCGGTCACAGACCAGCCTGAGCGCGACTGATTGGACCCGACCGGCGGAACGGGCGCCCGGCAGCTTGCGCCAGAGCACTGGTGACAGGGTAAAGCCGACGAGATAGTCGAGCGCCCGGCGCGCGAGATAGGCGTCGACGAGCGCCTGGTCGATTTGCCGGGGATGCGCCATCGCGTCCAGAACAGCATCCTTGGTGATCGCGTTGAAGGTCACGCGTTCGACCGGAATGCCACGCAGAGCCTTTTTTTCGCCGAGCGCCTCCACCACGTGCCAGGAAATAGCCTCGCCTTCGCGATCGGGGTCGGTGGCGAGTATCAGCTTGTCAGCGCCCTTAACGGCGCGCACGATCTCCGACATGCGCTTGGCGCCGCGATCCTCGAGCTCCCATACCATCGCGAAATCGGCGTCAGGATCAACCGAACCGTCCTTGGCGGGCAAATCGCGGATATGCCCAAAGGATGCCAGAACCTCGTAGCCACTACCCAGATACTTATTGATTGTCTTGGCTTTGGCCGGAGATTCGACGACAACGACCTTCATGAATAAGAGTCCTTGGCAAAGACAGATGTTGAAACGCGACCCGGCTGGGACTGGACAGCGATGGGTCCTAAGTGGGTGAAACAGTCCTACAAGTCAAATTCCACAGAAACGCGTCAGGTCAAAAAAGCCCAAAAAAGACCAGCGGAACGCACACTGTCCCGCTGATGACACTCCAACAATCGCCCGTTGCACACTGATCGGACGCCGTTGCTATCGCGCAATGCTGCTACGCCGGCCAGAGCCCGACGCCCGCACGTCCATACCGATGAACCATACGCGCGCGACAGCCGCAACTGCGCGGCATTGACGTGGCCCAACGCGTCACTACCCTGACAACGCACACGAGAGCCCCGAGGGAACCACGGTCCATGGCAGACAGCAAGCAGCCCGCGCCGATCGTCCGGCAACAGTCGCCGCTGAATGTCGAATATCCCTTCTCCCGATTATCAGATTGGCTGATCCCCAGCGATCAGTTCTACATCCGGAACCACTTCCGCATGCCGGGATTAGCCGTGACAGACTGGCGGCTTGCCGTCACAGGCGCGGTGGACAGGCCGCTCTCGCTTGATCTCGATGCGCTGAAGGCCCTGCCGAAGGCGGAATTTGCGGCCGTCATGGAATGCGCGGGCAACGGCCGCGTCTTCTATGAACCCGCCAGGGAGGGCCTGCAATGGCAGGACGGCGCCGTGGGCAACGCGCACTGGTCCGGTGTGCTGCTGCGTGACGTCCTGGCGCTTGCCGGCGTCCGGACGAATGCGGTCGAGGTGGTGTTGATCGGCGCGGATCGCGGGCTGGTCGACGCCGGCAAGAAGACCGCGTCACCCGGCGAGATCGCCTTCGCGCGCAGCCTACCGGTCACCAAGGCCATGTCGGAAAGCGCGCTCCTCGCCTATGCCATGAACAACGAACCCCTCATGCTGGAACACGGCTTTCCCCTGCGTGCGGCGATCGGCGGCTGGTACGGCATGGCCTGGATCAAGTGGCTGGTGGAGGTCCGGGTCGTCGAGCAGCCTTTCACCGGCTACTGGCAGACGCGGGATTATATCCAATGGGATCGGAGCCTCGGCGAACCCATGGTTGCGCCGCTGACGACCATGAACGTCAAGTCGCAGATCGCGCAGCCCGTCAACGGCGCGGTCGTTGAAGCCGGCCGTCCCCTGCGCATCCATGGCGCCGCCTGGGCGGGTGAGGCCGGCATCAGCATCGTCGAGGTCGCCACTGGCGACGATGCGCCGTGGCAGGCCGCGACCCTCGTAGGCCCGGCCTCGCCGCACGGCTGGCGCCTCTGGGAATTCATTTGGACGCCGCCCGCCCCCGGCCGCTACCATCTCAAGTCCCGTGCCACGGACGTCCTCGGCAACCGCCAGCCCGAGGCCGCGCAGCCGGACCGTGAGAGCTACGCGGCCAATTGGGTCATCCCCGTCATGGTCGAAGCGACGGCCGGCCCCGAGGAGCCGGCCGACAATTTCGTCATATGAGGGTTGGCCTTATGGACCAGCCCATCAGTGCGAGGCTGTCCTCTTACATGGTGGAGGTCATGCCGCCCTTGGGTGGCGCCGTCAGCGAGAACACAACGCCCTGGGGATCGAGCGCCTGGACGATCCAGGCGCCGCCGGGCACTTCCATCGGCCCGTTGATGACCTGTCCGCCGCCCGCCTTGAGCCGGTCGATGGCCGCGTCGATGTCCTCGACGTTGAAATAGAAGGTCCAGAAGGGGGCGGGAACGACCGGCGGCTTGTCCATCATCCCGCCGACGGGTTGGCTTCCGCACGCGAAGAGCTGGTATGTGCCCATCTCGCCCATATCAAGGCTCTCGTCCTTCGTCCAGCCGAACAGGCCGGAATAGAAGGCGAGCGCGGCCTTGTGATCGATGGCCATCAGCTCATGCCACCCCACATGGCCGTTGGCGCCAGGCGCCGCGTCCGGCTGATCCTCGCCCTGGCCCTTGAACAGGGTGAAAACCGCACCCTGCGGATCCGCGACGACAGCGAAGCGCCCGACTTCGGGGATGTCTTCCGGCGCGCGGTAGATCTTGCCGCCGGCCTTTACGACGGCATCCGCCTTGGCATCCACATCCGCGACGCCGATATAACCCATCCATCCCGGCTTGGCGCCAGCGTCGCAAGCGTCCTGCGGCAGTGTCATGAGGCCGCCGATAGGCTGCTCGCCCGCATGCAGGATGGTATAGGCAAAATCGACCATGCCTGAATCCTGCATAGTCCAGCCTACGACGTTCTTGTAGAACGCTTCAGCGGCCTCCTTGTCGCTGGTGGCCAACTCGTACCAGACGAACTTACCCTCTGGACCGGCCATCACATGTCCTCCCTTTTGAAAACGTCTGACGGAAAGGTTGAAATCACATCTTGCGGCGATAGTGCATCGTCATGACCGGCTTCCACGTTCCGTCCTCGGCGAGGAAGCGGGATGACAGCGTGCGGTTGTTATCGTCCTCAATTGTGATGACATCCTGATAGCGCGTGCTTTTGGCAGGATCCTCGAACCCAGGCCCCACGGTATCGAGAGTCAGAACCTTGCCCGTCGGGTCGAGCGCGCCTTCGTAGACCCAGAGATGCGTCATCATCGAACCGACCCAGGTTCCGACATACCGCTGTTTGGCCGGGTCATAGCCGAGAGTCAGCTGGTTTGTACCCGATCCGCCATCAGACATCTCGCCGCTGCCCTCGGAAATCAGCCAAACGCCATGGAGCATGCGCGTCGTCTCGGACCAAGGCTTGGATGGAGCTTCTGATGAAGCCGTGGAGCCGTCGTCACAGGCGGGCATGGACACGGTCCACTCGCCGACCAGTTGCTCGAGCCAGCGATGTTCTTTCTGCGGTTCGACTTTCATGAGTGTGCTCATCCTTTTGAATGACAACAGGTGGATTGCGATTGGGGCCCATACTCATCGTGGCGACGCACGAAATCCATGATGGTCTTTTCGTTGCGCCCCTTTGGCGCACGATCGAGAACCATCATGGCACCCAGGAGCTCCTCAAGGCCTCTTGCGTAACCGGAATAGGTGTGGAGCACCTCTCCCGCTTCATTTTTCGTGAAGGCGCTTAGCCCGTGCAGTTCATCCAGATCCCCGAACGGGGACATCATGTCGAAATTGTAGACTATACTGCCGCTGTTAATCTCATCGGGCGAAAATGATACATGATAATCAAAGTTGAAGTCGCTCTTATAGGATGACACCCATGGCAAATGCCATCCCATGCGCGTCTTGTAGGCCTGCAGCTTCTCAAGAGGAGCCCGTGACACCAGCGTCACCGTGACATCATGATGCTCCAGATGGGGCAAGGCACCTTCGAGATGGTCCGCAAGGAATGAGCAGCTCGGGCAGCCAGCCTCCCAATCCGGCCCGAACATGAAGTGATAGATGACGAGCTGGCTGCGCCCGGCGAACAGCCCGCCCAGGGTCTTCCGCCCCTCCGGGGTATCAAAGACATAGGCCTTGTCGACCCTCGTCCAGGGCAGCGCCAGCCGCGCGGCGTTGACCGCATCGCGCAGCCGCGTCATTTCCTTTTCCTTCTCCAACAGGGCCTTGCGCGCGGTGAGCCATTCGTCGCGGGACACGACAGGATTGCCTTGCATTGCGGCCTCCTTGCAGCAGATATCAGCTTGTGGCTTGACAATTATGTTGATATCAACATTATTAGGTCATGTCAAAGCACGTCGAGATCCCTTTTGAAACGACAATTCTGGTGCGCGATACGTGCCTCTGCCTGCATGTGCAGCGCGCGGCCCGTGCATTGGCACGGCGTTTCGACGAGGCTCTCCGACCTCTTGGACTGACGAACGGGCAGTTCTCCCTGCTGATGTCCCTGAACCGGCCCCATCCACCGGCAATCGGTTCGGTGGCTTCGCTTCTGGCCATGGACAGGACGACGTTGACGGCCGCCCTGAAACCCTTGGAACGGCGTGAACTCATCACCATCGCGCCGGATCCCAGGGATAAGCGCAGCCGCCTTCTGTCGCTGACCGCGGGCGGCAAAACCTTGCTCGCGGAGGCGGTCCCGATCTGGAAACGCGAACATGCCATCGTTGACGCCTTGCTTGGCGACGGCGTCCCCGAACGTCTTCGCAACGACCTTGGCCGAATTGCCTGATGGCGTCGCGATAGAGAGCATAGCAGCGCGCGATCCGGTTGGAACGGTCTGGCGGCTACCCGGGCTCTCGCCCTGACGCATAGGCTACGAAGAGCGAATGCCTTTCGATAGCTGCACTCAAGTTCATGCCGCTTCGCGGACACCCACAGTCGGGGTCAGCCGCGACGACAGACACAGCCAATCTATATATCCGCTGGAAAAACCTGGAAGGAAACCTCATGGTCAAGGGTATATTCGTGAATCTGCCGGTCAAGAACCTCGATTCATCGATTGCATTCTTCAAGTCACTTGGCTTCACATTCAACGCTCAATTCACGGATGAGACCGCGACCTGCATGGTCATGAGCGACACGATCTATGCGATGTTGTTGACGGAGGCGAAATTCAAGGAGTTCACGCCGCGCAACATCTGCGACACGTCAAAGGATGTCGAGGTCCTGCTTGCGATATCCCTGGAAAGCCGCGAGGCGGTCGATACCCTGGTGAGCAAGGCAGTCGCCGCAGGCGGCAAGACCTATAGCGAGCCGAAGGATCACGGCTTCATGTACCAGAAGGCTTTCCACGATCTCGATGGTCACGCCTGGGAAATCTTCTACATGGACCCGAGTTTCGTCCAGCCGACCTGAGAAGTCTTGTTGTCCGCGGCGTCTCGCGGCATCCGCAGGGCCGCCATCGCGGCCTTGCGGTGGGCTTCACGCGGAGAAGCGCCCGGCATAGGCATCCTCAACGCCCTCGAAGAGCTGCCAGAACGACGGCGGGGTCAGCCCGGCCAGCCGATGCGCCAATACGGCCAGATGAGGCTGCCAGCCACCGGACACATTGACCATGTCCTTCATCGCGCCGAGGCGGCTATGGGTCAGGACGAGCCGCACCTTGTCTCCGACCTGCGAGAGCTCGAACCGAACCTCCGACTTGTCCTCAATGCCATCGCCCCAGGTGAAGGCAAGGACATGCGGCGGCTCGTAGCGGAGCATGCGGTGCGGGCTGTCGATGCCGCATTCATAGTCCTTGAAGCGGGCCGGCGTCTCCAGCTTGTGCGGTGACAGGGATATATGATCGAAGCGGATCGTGAAACTGGCTCCGGGCGTGCTCGGCATGGCGCCGGACGCCAGCCATTGGCCGCGCTTGTCGGATTCCGTGAGATAAGCCCAGACGCGTTCGATGGGGCCCGGCAAAAGCCGCTCGAAGCGAACCGTATGGGCGTCGATCTTTTCGCCGGGCCGCTCGTCGAGCTGGAAGAGCCCTGCCAGCCTGTCAAACATCAGGGCCCAGCCGTGAGCGGTTCCCGCTTCGGCGTCTTCACCCTGCTCCGCAATTTCTTTCGCGATGTCGTCCCCCGCCTGGGTGAAGACCATGCGTGTGTGATCACCATCGGGTTCAAACTCCACGGTGATGAGGTCGCTGTTCGGCGAGAACTGCGGCATCGCGAAGGTGAACGCGAGCCTGTGGGGCGCATCGACAGCGGTATATTCACCGACCGCCGTGTAGTCCTGTCCACCGCGCCGGTCGGTAATCGTCCAGCGGCCGCCGACGCGCACGTCGAGTTCATGGCTATTCTTCTCACTCTCGGGCGAGGTGAAAAGCCAGCGACGGACAAGCGATGGCTCCGTCCACGCGGCGTACAGGGCTTGCGGTGACGTATCGAATGTCCGCACGAGGCGGAGGCCATGGGGCTCTGATGTCACAGTGCGTCTCCCTCTTGTTTCACAGCAGGCGTTTTGAGGGGGATCCCCTCTCAAGCGCCGCCGGCGGCGTCCTCGGCCTTGAGCAAGGCTTCCAGTCCATCCAGGCGATCCGACCAGAAGCGCTGATAGAAGCGCAGCCACTCCTCGGCCATTGCCAATGGCTCCGGGGCGATGCGGCAGATATGCGATCTGCCCTGGATGCGGCGCGTCACGAGACCAGCCCCTTCCAGCACACGGATGTGCTTCGAGGCGGCGGCGAAGGACATCGCGAATGGTTCCGCGAGTGCCCCGATCGCTTGGTCCTGCTGCGATAGCGCGCGCAACATCGCCCGTCGCGTCGGGTCCGCGAGTGCATGGAACACACGATCGAGCATCGCCGGCTGCTGTTCAACCATATGGTTTAATTAACCGATCCGGGCCCGTTAGTCAACCAGTTGGTTTAATGATTGATGCAATCCTCGCGCCGCTTCGTCGGCTCAGCGCAGGCGCGCGTCGAAGCGGTCACGCATCCAGTCGCCGATCAGGCTGACGGACAAGGTGGTGAGGACGATGACGGCGCCCGGTACGGCCGCCATCCACCATGCGAGCACGATGTAGTTCCGGCTCTCGTTGACGAGCAGACCGAGCGAGGTCAGCGGCGGCTGCACGCCGAGACCGAGGAAGCTGAGGCCAGTCTCCAGCAGGATGACTTCGGGAAAGTTGAGCGTCATCTGCACGATGAGCGCGCCGATGATATTGGGCAGGATGTGCCTGACATAGATGCGCGGCGAGCCCGCCCCGAGCGCCCGAAGCGCGCCCGCGTAGCCGGCCGTCTCGGCGTCGAGCACGAGCCCGCGCGCGAGCCGGGCATAGCGCTCCCAGCCGGCGAAGCCGACGATGATGACGAGCAGCCAGAAGCTCTTGCCGAAGAAGGCGACGACCGTGATGGCGAAGATGATGAAGGGCAGCGACGCCTGGATGTCGACGAGCATCATGATCGTCTCCTCCCACCAGCCGCGCAGCCGCGCCGCCAGCATGCCGAGCGCCACGCCGATGAGCATGCCGAGGAGCGTGCCGAACAGCGCGATGATGATGGAGAAGCGGATGCCATAGAGGACCCGGCTGAAGACATCGCGGCCGAGATGGTCGCTGCCGAAGAGGAAGGGATTGTCGTGGCCGAGGATCGCCGGCGGCTTCAGGCGCAGGAGCGGCTGCTGCTCCGCATAGCCGAACGGCGCGATGAGCGGCGCCGCGACCGACGCGATGAGGATCACGGCGATCCAGAGGAAGGCGACCACGATCGCCGCCGGCAGGGGCTTGCCCCGCCGCCGGCCGATACGGAGACCGCGCCCGAGATCGATGACGCTCATGTCAGTGCCGCCTGCGGATTTTCGGGTTGAGGAAGCCATAGGCGAGGTCGACGGACAGATTGGCGAGCGTCATCGTCGTGGCGAAGAGCATCACCAGGGCCTGCACGACGGCGAGGTCACGCAGGCCGACGACATCGACGAGCAGCCGCCCGACGCCGGGCCAGCCGAAAACCTGCTCGACGATGATGGAGCCGCCGACAAGGCCGCCGAGCGAGAAGCCGATGATCGTGACGATCGGGACCGCCGCATTAGGCAGGACGTGATTGAAGATGGCCTGCCCGCGTGTCTCACCCGCCGCCATCGCCGCGCGGACATAGGGTTGTTCAAGCACCTCGAGCACGGCGGAGCGCGTGAATCGCGCGATGACCGCAGCGCCGGAAAAGCCGAGCGTGATGACCGGCATGACGAGATGAGCGGGCGTCGCGCTGCCCGAACTCGGCAAGAGGCGCAGCCCCACCGCCAGGAAGAAGATGAGCGTCACGCCAAGCACGAAATTCGGCAGGCTGTAGCCTAGAGAACAGAACAGCATCATGATCTGGTCGAGCGGCCGGCCACGATTGAGCGCGGCAATGATCCCTCCGGGAATGCCGATCGCCAATACGAGCGCGAACGCCGTTCCCGTCAGGGTCAAGGTGGCGGGCAACCGCTCCAGCACCACGGTCAGCGCCTCCCGTCCGTTGGCGAGCGAGCGCCCGAAATCACCCTGCACCAGGTTGGTGATGTAAACGACATATTGCGTCCACAGCGTCTGATCGAGCCCCCAGCGGGCCCGGAAGAGCGCGATCACCTCCTCCGTCGCATTGTCCGGCAGGAGTTCGCGGGCGGGATCGCCCGTCAGACGCATGAAAACGAAGGCGAAGGTCATCACCGCCCAGAGGGTGATGATGGCCCGCACAATCTTGATGATCGCGAATCCGAACATGGCGCGTCAGTCGCGAAAGGTGACCGCGAGCGGCTGATGGTCGGAGGCATCGGCGTCGCGCAGAACCTCGGCCGAGGCGACCTTGGCCCGGAGACCGGGCGTCACCATGATGTAGTCGATGCGCTTGCCGGTCTTGGCATCCCAGTCGAGATAGATGGTGTCGCCCTCGTTCTCGGCATGGCCGGCGGCGACCCAGGCATCGCAGAAGCAGTCGGGCGGGTTGAGGCGGCCATACATGCCGCTGGTCGGGCCGACGAGGAGCTCGTAGACGGGGCTGTCCGGCGTCAGGTTGAGATCGCCCATCAGGATCGCCTCGGCGGGGACCGCCGGCGGCGGCTCTTCCAGCCACGTGGTGTCTGGATGGCCGCCCGCCGATACAGGCCCGTCGTTCCGGGCGCGGCGATGCACGTCGAGTGTCACCTGCGCGTGGATGAGCCGCTCCTCGTCGCACAGATGCGAGAAATGGCTGGAATAGACGCGGATGAGACCGAGCGGCGTCTCAATCGTCGCCTCGGTCACGCCGCGCTGGATGGCGTGGGCCGTGAGCGGCGTCAGCTTCGGAAACAGGAAGGTGCGCGTCGTAACGATCGGCCAGCGCGAGAGGATGGCATTGCCGAACTGGCGACGGACATGCCGGCCGTCGAGACGCTTGTCGATGTCGACCGTCGCGCCGTACACGGCGTGGTAGTCGCCAAGGCGTTCCACGATGCGCTCGACCTGGTGGATATTGCCTGAGCGCTCCCAATAGGCCTCGATCTCCTGTAGGCCGATGATGTCGGCGCCAACGAGCACATCGGCGACGCGATCGATGTCGTAGCGGCCATCGCGGCCCTTGCCGTACTGGATGTTGTAGGTGACGACGCGCATCGGGATGCCTCTTTTCGTGGGCTATGGCAGTCAGGCGTGTGCCTGCCGCAGCGGCGGCGGATCTGTCGGCACAAGTGTCGGTGTTATGGCCGCGTCCTCGGCAGCGGTGGCGGCGAAGTGGCAAGCGGCCGATTGGCCTCCCCCGACGACGGCCAGCGCGGGCCTGTCCCTGCGGCAGACATCCTGCGCCAGGGCGCAGCGGGGATGGAAGGGACAGCCAGCGGGGATGGCGGCCGGGCTCGGCGGCTCGCCAGCCAGCCGCACGCGCTGCCGCCGGGCTCCCAGGGCGACCCGTGGCACGGACGACACCAGCGCGCGCGTATAGGGGTGGGCGGGCGCCGCGAAGACCTTCGCGATCGGCCCCTCCTCCACCACGCGGCCGAGATACATGACGGCAATGCGGTCCGCGATATGGCGCACGACCCGGAGGTCATGGGAAATGAACACCGAGGCGAAGCCGCGCTGGCGCTGTAGGCTGCGAATGAGGGCAATGATCTGCGCCTGGACGGACACGTCGAGCGCCGAGACCGGCTCGTCGAACACGACGAAATCCGGCTCCGTCGCAAGCGCCCGGGCCATGACGACCCGTTGGCGCTGGCCCCCGGACAGCTGGTGCGGAAAGCGCTCGGCGAGCGCCGGCGCGAGGCCGACATCGGCAAGAAGCTGCTCGATGGGCGGCGCGCTGGCGGGCACATCCATACGATGAATGCGGAATGGCTCGAGGATCTGCTGGCCGATCGTCATGCGCGGATCGAGCGCCGCCAGCGTGTTCTGGAAGACGAGCTGCATGTGCGCCCTGAGATGCCTGAGCCGGCGCTCGCCCAGTCCCGCGAGATCCCGCCCGTCGAACAGCACCTGTCCCTGAGTCGGACGCTCCAGGCCGAGCAGCAGGCGGCCAAGCGTGCTCTTGCCGCAGCCGCTTTCGCCCACGATAGCCAGCGTCTCTCCGCGCCGGATGGCAAGATCCACATGGCCGACGGCGGCGATGGCGCGGCGAGCGCCGAGCCAGCCGCCGACGCTGAAGGATCGCCCGACGCCGCGCGCCTCAACGAGCGCATCAACCGACATCCTGCGATCAACCGACATGGCGGCGCTCCCCCGGCGAAGCGCCCACAGCGGGCAAGGGATGGTTCGGGGTCGACAGCCAACCCGTGCTCTCGCCGGCATCGCCCTGCGGCCGCGCCAAAGCCTGCCCGGCAGATCGCGGCATGCGCGGCTCACTGCGATGGCAGGCCGCGCGATGGCTGCCGCTGACGACAACCGACGGCGGACGTTGTGCGCAAAGCGGGATCGCGTCCCGGCAGCGCGGCTGGAAGGGACAGCCGGTGCCGGCGGCAAGGCGATCGCCCGGCGAACCGGGAATAGGACGCGGCGGTTCCAGCTGCGCGAGATCGGGCATCGCGGCCAGAAGCGCCTGGGTGTAGGGGTGCCAGGACGCGCCCAGCACGTCGGACGCCTCCCCCGTCTCCATCACCGAGCCGCCATAGAGCACGACCACGCGTTGCGCCATCTCCGCGACGACGCCGAGATCGTGGGTGATGAGCAGGACGCCGAGCCCCGTCTCCGCCTGGAGATCTTCGAGAAGGTCGAGGATCTGCGCCTGCGTCGTCACGTCGAGCGCGGTCGTCGGCTCGTCGGCGATAAGGAACTGCGGTCCGGCGGCGAGCGCCCCGGCGATCATCACCCGCTGGGCCATGCCGCCGGAGAGCTCATGCGGATAGGCGCCCATGACGCGGCCGGGATCACCAAGGCCGACACGCGCGAGCATGTCGGCGGCAGCCGTCTCGGCCGCGCGCCGGCCCGTCGCGCCATAGCGCCGGAACTGGCCGGCGAGATAGCGCCCCACCGTCCAGCGTGGGTCGAGCGAGGCCTGCGGATCCTGGAAGATGGCCGCGATCTGCCGCCCGCGCACGGCCGCATGCGGGCCGGCCAGATCCGTCACGTCAATACCATTGAGACGCACCCGGCCGCGGAGCCGCGTGATGCCACGCGGCAGGAGGCCGAGAATGGCGAGCGCCGTCAGGCTCTTGCCGGAGCCGCTCTCCCCGACGAGGGCAACGATCTCGCCGCTTGACACGGCAAGGTCGACACCATTGACGAGGATGTCTCCGGCCGCCGAGGCGAGGGTGAGCCCCTCGACCTCGACGCGCACTGTCGAGCGCTCGGCCATGCCCCAACTCATCCCGCGAAGGAGAGATTATAAGGCCGCAGATCCATGAACTCGAAGCTGACAGGCTTCCAGTTGATGTCCCGGCGGATGCCATAGATCTCGACCGGGCGATAGAGCACGGCGCCGGGCGCCTCGTCTTCCCAGATGTCGAGCAGGCGCTGGAAGGCGCCACGGCGATCGTCGCCATCGGGCATGCTCGCGACCTGCGCCGCGAGATCGTTGAAAGCCTGGGGAGCCTTCCAGCCGTGGACGGTCTGCACGGAGCCCTTCGGACCCCAGTCGCTCGGGAGCGGGGTCGCCGCGTCGGGCATCTGGAAACCGTTCGACCAGTTGCGGATCTGGAGGCCCGGCGCCAGCACCTGGCTCCACTGGTCGAGAATCTCCATCCGCGCGTTGATACCGACGGCCTTCCACATCTCCAGCATCATCTGGATCGCCGCGTTGGAGTTCACGTAGTAATCGTTCAACGTGCGGAAGGTGATCGGCTCGCCCTTGTAGCCCGCCGCCTTCACCAGTTCACGCGCCGCGGCCGGATCATGCTTGAACCCGGGGCGCTTTGGGTCATAGACCACGCCATACTGCGGGATCTGGAAGCCGTTGGTGATGCCGGCAAGACCGCCCCACAGCGTCTTGTTGATCAGGTCGCGGTCGATGCTGAGGTTGAGGGCCTGGCGCATGCGCTTGTCGGACAGCGCCGGCGCGTCCGACTGGTACACCACGAGATGCACGTTCTCGATCTGCGACGAACGCGCCTCGACATGGGACTGGGAAGCCAGCAGCGGCAGGTTGTCCGGCGTCAGGGCGCAGACGATATCATAGTCGCCGCTGATGAGGCCGGCGGCGCGGGTGGCGACTTCCGGCACGACCTGGAAGGTGACGCGCGAGGCTGTCGGGCGCCCGAGATAGTAATCATCGAAGGCTTCGAGAACGACGCGGTCGCCCGGAATGAACTCGACGAGCTTGTAGGGGCCCGTACCGACCGGCTTCAGGCCGAAGGCTTCCGGTCCCTGCTCACGATAGAGCTTCTCCGGAACGACCCAGGAGATCCACGACGCGAGACGCTTCTCCAGGCTGAAGTCGTCGGCCTTGGTCTTGAAGCGCACGGTCTTGTCGTCGATCGCTTCCACGCTCTCGAAATTCGCGGAAAACAGCGGGCCGCGCGGCACCATCGGCTTGGCGCCCCAGGCGCGATCGGCCGAGAAGGTGAACGCCACATCCTTGGCGGTGACCACATCGCCGTTGTGGAACTTGATGCCGTCGGCAATGGTCACGGTGACCGTGCGCGCATCCTCGCGCTTCCAGGATTTGGCGATCGCCGGCACCAGCGCCGTTGCCGAGCCCGAGCCATCGGCAAAGAAATCGCGCCGGATGAGCGTGTCGAAGATCGCATTCGAGATGCGATTGCCGACATTGCTGATGGCATTGACGGGCTCGAGCGTGACCGGCAGCCCCTGCACCGCGATGCGCAGTTCCGGGCGCTTGGCCTGCGCCGACACTCCGGTGGCCGCGAGCGTGGCAGCAGCGGCGCTTCCCGCCATGAATGAACGACGTGACAGATCCAGCATATCCATATCCTTTGGATAGATATATATTGGAGATTAACTTAGATCATCTATGAATCAATTTTGTGACAAGATATGATATCGCCACAGTAAATCGAATTTACTATCTATATTATCAACAGCCTCAAGTATAAATTCATATGTATTATTTGTATTTATCTATGAAATCCTCAGCCGCCATGGTGCGAAAATCGGGCAGCGCCTGATGCAATCTCTCGTGTGGCCAATCCCACCAGGCAAGGTCCAGCAAGGCTTGCGCCACCCCATCGGGGAACCGCTGGCGGATTGTCTTCGCGGGCACGCCGACGGCGATCGCGAAATCGGGAATGTCACGCGTCACGACCGCATTCGAGCCGACAACCGCGCCCGTCCCGATCGTCACGCCCGGCATGACGACCGCGCCATGGCCGATCCACGTGTCGTGGCCGATCGTGATGCGGCTGTCCGCCCGCCAGTCGAAGAAGTCGGCATCGTCGGTCTCACCGTCGAAATACCAGCTCGACCGATACGAAAAGTGGTGCAGGGAGGCCCGGTCCATAGGATGCATGCTGGCGTAGATGCGCACATGCGCGGCGATATTGGAAAACTTGCCAATATCCGCATAGGCGATCTGCGTGCCCTCGACAGCATAGGAATAGTCACCCATGCGCGAGAACGCGACATGGCACCGGGCGCCGATCTCGACATAACGGCCCAGTTCGCTGTCCTTGACCGCGGCGGTCGGATGGATCAGCGCCGTTTCGGACAATTTGGTCATGCAGCCCTCTGAAACTGTGCAACTTCAAACAGGCGATCAGCGACGGCATCGCGCACTTCCGCGTCGTGGAAGATGCCGACGACAGCGGTGCCCCTCGCCTTGGCCTCGCGGATCAGGGCGATCACGGTCTGGCGATTGGCCGCATCGAGCGAGGCCGTCGGCTCATCGAGCAGGAGGATGGGGTAGTCGATGACGAAGCTGCGGGCGATATTGACCCGCTGCTGCTCACCACCGGAGAAGGTCGCCGGAGCCAGCGACCACAGCCGCCGTGGTATATTCAGCCGGCTAAGGAGATCGCCGGCACGCGCTTCGGCCTGCTCGCGCTCGACCCCGCGCATCTGCGCCGGATCAGCGACAATGTCGAGTGTGGAAACACGCGGAATGACCCGCAGGAACTGGCTGACGTAGCCCATCGTGCGGCGCCGAACCTCCACCACGCGCCAGGGTTCGGCGCTGGCGAGATCGACGGTCGCGCCGTCGTGCGTCACCAGGATCTCGCCACTGTCCGGCTTGTAATTGGCATAGAGCGAGCGCAGCAACGTCGACTTGCCGGCGCCGGACGGCCCGTGCAGGCACACACATTCACCGGCATGAACCTTCAGATCGAGATTGGCGAATACAGGTATTCGCACGCCCCCCTGCGTGTGTAGGACGAAGCTCTTGCTGAGCGCCCTGACATCTATTCTCGTCGTCATCATAACAATCCTTGCGGCGCTCAAGCCTGCAACACGGATGAGACCAAAAGCTGCGTGTAGGGATGATGGGGGTCATCAAGCACCTGGTCGGTGAGCCCCTCCTCCACCACGTCGCCGCGCCACATCACCATCAGGCGGTCGGCCAGCAGCCGCACCACCGCGAGATCATGGGTCACCACCACGGCCGCGATGCCGAGGTCGCGCACCAGCCCGCGCAGGAGATCGAGCAGGCGCGCCTGCACCGAGACGTCGAGGCCGCCGGTCGGCTCATCCATGAAGACGAGGCGCGGCCTGGTCACGAGGTTGCGGGCGATCTGCAGACGTTGCTGCATGCCGCCGGAGAAGACGCGCGGCTTGTCATCGATGCGGCCGATGTCGATCTCGACCCGGGCCAGCCAGTCCTCGGCTTCCCGGCGGATGTCGCCGTAGTGGCGCGCGCCGATGGCCATCGGCCGCTCGCCGATGTTGCCGCCGGCACTCACCGCCATGCGCAGCCCGTCGCGCGGATTCTGATGCACGAAACCCCAGTCAGTGCGCATCAGCATGCGCCGCTCGGGCTCGGACAGGGTCAGAATATCGACGAGCGGCGCATCGCCGCCGCCGCGCCGCAGGTCATAGGCCACCGAGCCGCCGTCGGGGGCCAGTCTGCCCGAGATGCAATTCAGCAGGGTCGACTTGCCGGAACCGGATTCACCGACGATGCCGATGACCTCGCCGGGATAAAGCGTGAGGTCGATGTTCCGGCAGGCGATCGTGCGCCCGAAGGTCTTGTTGAGACCTTCCACCTTCAACAGCGGCTTGCGACTAGCGGACACCGCCGAAGGTTGGCTATCCGCCTTCTGAAGCACGGCGACCGTCATGGCGTCACCTCCGAGGCGAGCGCATCGGCCACATCCGGCTGCTCGCCGACGTGGCCTGCCGCCCGGCGCTGGCCGCAATAATCCGTGTCGGAGCAGACGAACATGCGCTTGCCCTTGTCATCGAGCACCACCTCATCGAGGTAGCTATCCGTGGCGCCGCAGAGCGCGCAGGCGCCGTCCCAGCGCTGGACCGTGAAGGGATGATCGTCGAAATCGAGGCTCTTCACGCTGGTATAAGGCGGGATCGCGTAGATGCGCTTTTCGCGACCGGCGCCGAAGAGCTGAATCGCCGGATTGTCCTGCATCTTGGGATTGTCGAATTTCGGGATCGGCGAGGGTGCGGTGAGATAGCGACCATTGACGATGACGGGATAGTCGTAGGTCGTCGCGATATGGCCGAACTGAGCGATGTCCTCGTAGAGCTTCACCTGCATCAGCCCGTATTCGCCGTAGGCGTGCATCTTGCGCGTCTCGGTCTCGCGCGGCTCAAGCCGGCGGAGCGGCTCGGGCTGCGGCACCTGGTAGACGAGGATCTGCCCCTCGACCAAGGGGGCCTCCGGAATACGGTGGCGTGTCTGGATGATGGTGGCGTCCGTTGTCGATTCGGTTGTCGCGACATCGGCGACACGCTCGAAGAACCTGCGGATCGACACCGCATTCGTGGTGTCGTCGGCGCCCTGGTCGATCACCTTGAGTACGTCCTGCGGCCCGATGATGCTGGCCGTGACCTGAATACCGCCGGTGCCCCAGCCATAGGCCAGCGGCATCTCGCGGCCACCGAACGGCACCTGGTAACCGGGAATGGCAAGCGCCTTCAAAAGCGTCCGCCGGATCATCCGCTTGGTCTGCTCGTCGAGATAGGCGAAGTTGTAGTCGCTGGTCATTCCGCCGCCTCCTGCGGTTCGGCCCGGGCCTGCTCAGCCCGCATCTTGCGCACGAGTTCAAGCTCCGCCTGGAAATCCACGTAGTGGGGCAGCTTGAAATGGGTGACGAAGCCGACGGCCTCCACGTTGTCCGTATGCGACAGGACGAATTCGTCGTCCTGCGCGGGATGGAGCGCATCCTCACCCAGCTCCTTGCAGCGCAAGGCGCGGTCGACGAGCGACATGGCCATGGCCTTGCGCTCGCAATGTCCGAAGCTCAAGCCGTAGCCGCGGGTGAACTGCGGCGGTTTCTCTGTGGAGCCTTTGAACTGGTTGATCATCTGGCATTCGGTGACGGTGATCTCGCCGATGTCGATGGGAAAGCCGAGCTCTTCCGGCACGATCTCGACGGAAACCTCACCAAGCCGCAACTCGCCCACGAAAGGGTGGCTGCCGCCATAACCGCGCGTCGTCGAATAGGCGAGCCCGAGCACGAAACCCTCGTCGCCGCGGGCGAGGTTCTGCAGCCGCTGGTCGCGGCCAGCGGGAAAGGACATGGGATCGCGGGTGACGTCGAAGACGGGCTCGCCTTCCCGGTCAGCGACCTCCTCCTCGATCAGGCCCTCATGAGCGAGAATATCGAGCACCGGCAACATGGTCTCCGGCAAGGGCGTTTCGGCTTTCTCGGCCTGCGGCGCCTCGTTGCCCTCCGCCGCTAGCGCGAAATCGAGCAGGCGATGGGTGTAGTCGTAGGTCGGACCGAGAACCTGCCCGCCGGGCATGTCCTTGTAGGCGGCCGAGATACGGCGGCGCACCGCCATTCCGGCCGTTTCGATGGGCCGGGACACCGCGATGCGCGGCAGGGTGGTACGATAGGCGCGCAGGAGGAAAATGGCCTCCACGCTGTCGCCCTGGGCCTGTTTCAGCGCCAGCGCCGCCAGTTCGGGATCATAGACCGAGCCCTCGTTCATGACGCGATCGACGGCCAGGCGGAACTGCTCGGTGATCTGCGCGAGGCTGAGTTCGGCGATCGCGGGGTCCCCGCGACGCTCCTCCGCCACAAGCTTGTGGGAATTCAGGATAGCGCGCTCGCCACCCTTCACCGCGACATACATGGCTACTCCTTGACCGCGATGCCCCGGGGCAAGCCCACGACCGCGTCGCCACATGCAAAAAGGACATCCACACCAAGCGGATAGAGCCCTTGATTGAGCGCCCAATCCGCCCAGAACCAATCCGGCAGGCCCGCGACCGAGACCGCCCGACGGCGGGGAATGCCCGGTCCGGACCACTGGCGCCGAGGGCCCTCCGTCAGCGAGGGCACGGTGATGACGAGCGTGGCCGAACGATCGGGATAGCGCTCGTCGCCGGCCTCGAACGCCGAGAGGCGCGGCATGGCCACCGCATCGCCGATCAGCGCGAAACGCGCCTCCGCCGGCTCGGCCACAACAGGCACGCCGCAATGGAAGCGCAGATAGGTCGCCACCGCATCGCTCGACAAAGCCGCATCGCGCCAGACAGGCGTGTCGAGATCGCACAGCGTCAGCGCGACCGCGGCCATCGCCGGGGTGACCCCCTCGGGGGCACCGGGCCGTTGCGCGAGCTGCTCGATCGCGCCGGGATAGGCGATGGCGTTCAGCACATTGCGGAACACGGACTGGCTGTCGAAGACCGGATTGGAGAAGCCGGGCTCCAGCCCGGCCGTATCGAATGCAAGTGTCATCGCGGATTGTCTCCCCTTACCATCGTGAAGAACTCGACCTTGGTCGACGCCGCCTTGCGGCTGCGGGCATCCCGCCGCGCCGCCTGCGCCGCCGCGAGCGGCGCGATCACGACCGTCTCGAGGTCGGCGCGGCGCTCCGGCACCTGCAACAAGGCGTCGATGATCGCTGCGATCTCCGCGCGACGACGATCGCGCCCCTGCACATAGCCGAGACCAATGGTGCCGTCCGCGAGCTGCAGGGCGCAACGGGTCACCGTCATCTCGCCGAGATTGAAGGCATTGCCGCTGCCGCCGGCCCGCCCCTGCACCATGACGAGGCCTATCTCCGGCTGCCGCAGGAACCGATGCTCCGGGCATTCCGGCACATCCGCGAAAGCGGCCTCCAGCTCATCACGCGGCGCGCGCGCCAGCACGCTCAGCCACGATCGCCTCGCCGCATCCCCGGCATCATCGCCATGCCCCGCTGCCCGCATGTTCGTCATCCCGTGTCGATCGCCTCCGCAACCCAGGCCCGAGAGCCGCAGCGAAACCTCCGCCCGGTCCGTATGCCTGCCGTAGAACACATATCTTCTTTGAAAGGTACGTACCTTTCATTTAACATGCGGATGTCTACGCCGCCAGTGTATCATTTGAATGACGTTGCGGCCTGATACGCGATCGGACTATGGGTGGCATGTATACGCGTGTCATATCGCAACAGTACGACAGGCCGCGCGGGGCACCCCGCGCTGGACAAAACGGACCGAAACAACATGGAAGCATCCCCGGCCAGAGACGGATCCCCCAAGGCGCGGAAGGCGGCCCCTCCCCTTTGGCAGAAGGTCGCGACAGCCCTGCGTACCGAGATTCGTGACCAGACCCTGAAGCCCGGCGAGCAGATCATGCCGGAGGCGGCACTCTCGGAGCATTTCTCCGTCAGCCGCTTCACGACCCGCCGGGCGCTGGCCGAGCTCGAAAAGGAAGGGCTCATCCGCATCGAGCACGGACGCGGCCTCTTCGTGGCGGAAGACATCGTGCCCTATGCGGTGGGCGAGCGCACGCGTTTCACCGACAATATGCGCCGCTTCAACATCGCTGGGGACCGGGAGATTCTCTCGACGGCCATAGAGACGGGCGACTCGCTCGTCTGCGAGCGGCTGGAGCTTGCGCGCGGCGCGGATGTCCTCGTCATCGACACCTTGTCCTCGGTTGACGGGCGCCCCATGGGTCTCAGCCAGAATTTCTATCCGGCCGACCGGTTCCGTGGTCTCGATACCGTGTTGCGCGAGACGGTCTCCCATACCAAGGCCCTGAAGGCGTTCGGCGTCCAGGACTACACACGCAAATGCACCTGGATCATCAGCCGGATGCCGACAGCCCGCGAGGCCCGCCTCCTGAAGATCGCGCGAACCCGGCCTATCCTCGAGACCCAAAAAGTCGACATCGACGCCAATGGCCGCCCCATCGCTTTCGGCATCAGCGCCAACTGCGGCGATCGCATGCAGATCATCATCGAGTAGCCATCCCGCAGCTCACGCCAGCGAGCCCGCAACTGCCCCCGGAATAAGTGCTTAGCCAAGACAATATTAGCCAGCGCATCTTTCTCACCAATATTCACAGCGACGTGATGCGCATAAGTGGCGCACGCGACCGGCCCGTCATGGGATTGTTACAATATATCCCTAGGTCTATGCATCAGCGTAGCCTGGAGGCTGCGGGATCAACTGCGGTTCACTATGTTGGCGTCCGCAGCAATCGCTGCATCACGCGGCATCCATGATCGTCCCGGCTGCGGCGGCCGATCTCTGACACGACAGAGATGGCTTGGCGTAGCGAATAGTTTTCTTGCTGCGGAGGGGTTCTTGCTCAGCATTCGCGATGTCTCGCGCCAGTTTGCAACGAAGACGGCCGTCGACAACGTCTCGCTGGATATTGAATCCGGGGACTTCATTGGGGTCATCGGCCGTTCCGGCGCAGGAAAATCCACCTTGCTGCGCATGATCAACCGGCTTGTGGAACCCACCAGCGGCCGCATCGTCTTTGATGGCGTTGACGTCACCGGCCTGCGTGGCCGTGAACTCCGCCGATGGCGCCAGTCCGCCGCGATGATCTTTCAGCAGTTCAACCTTTCAGGCCGGCTCGATGTGCTCACGAATGTGCTCATGGGCCGGCTTAATCATGTTCCGGCCCCGCGCGCGGTGCTGAAGATGTGGTCCGAGGAAGACAAGGCCATCGCGCTGTCGGCGCTCGAACAGTTCGACATCGCCGGCCTCGCCGCTCAACGGGCCGAAAGCCTGTCCGGCGGCCAGCAGCAGCGTGTCGCAATCGCCCGGGCCCTGGTGCAGGAGCCGCAGATCGTCCTCGCCGACGAGCCGGTCGCCTCGCTTGATCCGCGCAACACCAAGGTCGTCATGGATGCGTTGCTGCGCATCAACAAGCACTACGGCATCACCGTCCTGTGCAACCTGCATTCGCTCGATCTCGCACGGACCTATTGCGATCGCCTCATCGGCATCGCCGCTGGCCGGGTGGTCTTCGACGGCGCGCCGGAGGCGCTGACGGAAGATGTGGCGCGCGATCTCTATGGCCTGGAGGCCGAGGAAGTACTTGGAAAAGCGACCGCCATACCGCGACCGCAGGCCGCGATGGCGAGCGCCATATCCATTCCGGCGTAATCGCCAGGATTTCGGCCGATCGGCTTTTTGGTCGATTGTCCAAGCTGTCTGGCGTCCTGAAGAACGGCAGACGAAGCCGGACTTTTGCGCAAGAAATTCGCAGTCAGTTCCCGCAAATACCGCCGAATACGTAACGTATTCGCACAATAGATCTGATCGGAGATCCCAATGTTCAACCGTCGTCTCGTCATCGCGGCCGCTGTCGGCCTCTTCACCACTGGCGCCGCCTTCGCGCAGGACTGGAAGGCCCAGTATCCGGAACTCACCTTCGCGATCATTCCGGCCGAGAACGCCTCGGGCGTGACCGAGCGCTACAACCCGCTGATGACGTATCTGTCCAAGGAACTCGGCATTCCGGTCAAGCTGCGCATCGCCAATGACTACGCGGCTGTCATCGAAGGCCAGCGCTCCGGCAACATCCACATCGCCTCCTACGGCCCCTCCTCCTTCGCCCGCGCGCTCATGACCGGCGTGAACACGGAAGCCTTCGCGATCGAGACCAACCTCGACGGCACGAAGGGCTACTACTCCGTATTCTACGTGAAGAAGGACAGCCCCTATCAGAAGATCGAAGATCTGAAGGGCAAGAACCTCGGCCTCGTCGACCCGAACTCCACGTCTGGTAACAACGTGCCGCGCTTCGCGCTCGACCAGATGAAGATCGACCCCGCCGCCTTCTTCGGCAAGGTCGTCTACACCGGCAGCCACGAGAACGCCGTCATCGCCCTGAACCAGGGCACCGTCGATGTCGCCGCCAACTGGTGGAACGACGAGCAGGAGTCGAACCTTCTGCGTATGGCCCGCAAGAACATGGTCAATGCCGACGATTTCCGCATCATCTTCAAGTCCGAGCAGATCGTGAACTCGCCGATCGCGATGCTCTCCAACCTTCCGCCTGACCTGAAGACCAAGATCCGCCAGGCGTTCATGGACATCCAGACGAAGGACAAGGCCGCCTTCGACAAGATCTATGAAGGCAAGCAAGGCCCCTGGCAGCCGGTCGACAACACAGCCTACAAGCCGATCATCGAGCTGAACAGCTTCGTCGACAGCCTCCGCAAGAAATCGAGCTGACGGGACGCGCCCGCGCGGGCGACGCCCCCGTCATCCGTGCATGGGCTCTTCTGGCGCATGCACGGGGAAGCCGCTCTTCATCGGGGCCAACGTGCCCCGATGAATTGACATGATCGCAGATTGCCCATGACCGCATCCGTACCCACCCTGCCGCCGGCGCAGAGCCAGGCGCTCGCCCTCCGGTACGACCGGGAAGTCGCGACCAGGCGCCGCCGTGTCCTGCTCGGCATCGCGATCTTCATCGCTGCCATGGCGACCTCGGGGTGGATGACGGAGGTCGATCTCGGCAAGCTCTTCCAGAACATCGGCGCCTTCGGCTCCTATATCGTCCGGCTAGCGCATCTCGCGAATGGCGAGCCTGTCTGGACGGACTTCGGGGAATGGTTCTGGGGCCTCCACAAATGGACCGTGCTCCTCGGCGAAACGCTGATCATCGCCTATCTCGGCACGGCGCTCGGCGCCATCTGCGCGTTTGTCCTGAGCTTCCCCGCCGCCATCAATCTCACGCCGTCCCCGCGCGTCCGCTTCGTGGCGCGACGCTTTCTGGAATTCTGCCGCAGCGTCCCCGAAATTGTCTTCGCGCTTGTCTTCGTCATCGCCTTCGGGCTCGGCCCCATACCCGGCGTGCTGGCGCTCGCCATCCACGGCACCGGGGCGCTCGGCAAGCTGTTCTCCGAAATCGTCGAGAACATCGACATGGCCCCCGTCGAGGGCATCCGCGCCACCGGCGCCGGCCGCGTCGCCGTCATCCGCTTCGCGGTGCTGCCGCAAGTTCTGTCGGGTTTCGTCAGCTACACCCTGCTGCGTTTCGAGATCAACGTGCGCGGCGCCGCGGTCATGGGTTTCGTGGGCGCGGGCGGCATCGGCCAGGACCTTCTGGAAGCCATCCGCAAGTTCTACTACTCGGATGTCAGCGCGATCCTCATCCTGATCATCGTGACCGTCATGGTGATCGACATCGTCACGGAGCGCATCCGCCACGCACTGACGGGAACGCCCTCATGAACGCGCCAATCTCACTCCCCGGCAGCGCACGCGCCCCGCGCCCCGTCAGTCGCCTGCGCGAGGACGCCCTGCGCGAACTGCCACAACTGCGGGCCCGGCATGCCGATGCTTTCCGCCGCGTGACGCGTAACGGCGTCCTCGGGCTGATGCTCACCGTCGTGCTGCTCACCATTTTCATCTATGGCTTCGCGGCGCTTGGCTTCTCCTTCGCAAAAATGCTCGCGGGCCTCGATCAGCTCGGCACTTTCGTCGTTCTGATGTGGCCCCCGACACCCGGCACCATGAGGCGGCTTTTTCTGTTCCTCCACGCCCTCGGCGAAACGGTCGCGATCGCCGCGCTCGGAACGATGCTGGCGGCGTGCATCGCCCTGCCCTTCGGGTTTCTCGCCGCCAAGAACGTCGTCGCCAACCGCATCGTGCATTTCCTGTCACGCCGGATGCTCGACACGGTGCGCGGTGTCGATACGCTGATCTGGGCGCTGCTGTGGGTAAATGTCGTCGGGCTCGGCCCCTTTGCCGGGGTCCTCGCCATCATGTGCTCCGATACCGGCGCCCTCGGAAAGCTCTTCTCCGAGGCGATCGAAACGGCAAGCCGCCGGCCTGTAGAAGGTGTTATGTCGGCGGGAGGCAGCCGCCTGGCGGCCGTGCGCTTCGGCATCCTTCCCCAGGTGCTGCCGGTCTTCGCGAGCCAGGTGCTCTATTTCTTCGAATCCAATACGCGTTCGGCCACCATCATAGGGATTGTCGGCGCGGGGGGAATCGGGCTTCATCTGTCCGAGCAAATTCGAACGCTCGAATGGCAGCATGTGGCATTTCTCGTCATTCTCATCCTGGCGACGGTTGCTGTCATCGATACGCTTTCCACACGGCTCAGGAGCGCGATCATTGGCGCGCGACCGACGGTCGTATGACGGCGAGCGACATCAGCCCGATGTCGGCGCCGGCCGCGTCAAGTGAGAAACGAAGACCCTTGACCCACCCCGCGCGGTGGGCGAAAGCCTTTTTCTAGAGAGTTCCATGAACAAGCACGTCCCGCCCACCCTCTCCACCGGCTCGCTTTCCCTGGCCGCCCGTCGCCTCGTCCTCGCCGATCGCGAGATCGCGGGAACCATTCATGTCGAGCAGGGTCTCATCGTCGGCATCGAGCAGGATGTGATCGCGGAAGGCGCGATCGACTGTGGCGACGACCTCCTGATCCCGGGCCTCGTCGAGCTCCACACCGACCATCTGGAGCCCCATTTCACCCCGCGCCCGAAGGTCAACTGGGATTCCTTCTCCGCCGTCTTCTCCTATGACGCGCAGATCGCCGCGGCCGGCATCACCACAGTGCTCGACAGCCTTCGCGTCGGCCGCGACTTCGACAACGCGAAGGGAGCGGGCTCGGCGCTGTTCGAGCTTGGTCAGGCCATCGCGCGTGCGCGCGGCACGGGCCTCCTGCGCGCCGACCATTTCACCCATCTGCGGTGCGAAATTCCCTGCGAAGGCATGGTGGACGACGCGCGCCAGTATCTCGCGAATTTCGACGTCCGGCTGATGTCGCTCATGGACCACACCCCAGGTGAACGCCAGTTCCGGGATGAGGAAAAGCTGCGCAACTACTACCGCGGCAAGACCACGAAAACGGAATCCGACCTCGACGAATACTTCGCGGAGCGCAAGCGCTATGCGAAATTGTTCGCCACCGCCAACAAGGAGGGGATCGTCGCCCTCGCCAAATTCCATGGCATCGCTATGGCGAGCCATGATGACACCACCGAGGACCATGTCGCGGAATCGCTTTCGCTCGGTGTGGCGGTGGCCGAATTCCCCACCACCCTGGAAGCCGCGGCGGCTTCCCACGGCGCCGGTCTGTCGGTGCTGATGGGTGCGCCGAATGTGCTGCTCGGCGGCTCCCATT
The DNA here is from genome assembly GCF_018398335.1 of Chelatococcus sp. HY11. Classification (NCBI taxonomy): domain Bacteria; kingdom Pseudomonadati; phylum Pseudomonadota; class Alphaproteobacteria; order Hyphomicrobiales; family Chelatococcaceae; genus Chelatococcus; species Chelatococcus sp. HY11. Next base: position 4,402,019 of record NZ_JAHBRX010000001.1, on the reverse strand, counting down.
CGGGCAACGTCTCCGCGCGCCATCTCGCCGAGGAAGGACTGCTGGACATCCTGTCGTCGGACTATGTCCCCGCGAGCCTGCTGGCTGGCGCGATCGCGCTCGCCGACGTGCCAGCCGTCGGGGGCATTTCCGGCGCCATCCGCCTCGTCACGCAAACGCCGGCCAGGGTCGCCGGTTTCGCCGACCGGGGAGAGATCGCTGTCGGAAAACGCGCCGACCTTCTGCTTGTGGCGCTGGTCGATGGATATCCTGTCGTCCGCGAGGTCTACCGGCAGGGCAACCGGGTCGCATAACCATGGATGGCGAAACGGACGTCAGTCTGAGATCTCAAGAGGACCGTGCGCCCGAGGAGCTTATCGGCCCCGGCCGCCTCATCCTTGTGGTCGGTCCGAGCGGCGCGGGCAAGGACAGTGTCCTGCGCGGCGCCCGTGATCGTCTCGCCCACGATGCTCGCTATGTCTTTCCCCGCCGCAGCGTGACACGTCCCCCTTCCGCCGATGAGGACAACCTCAGCCTCAACGAGGATGCCTTCGTAGCTCTCATCGACGCGGATGCCTTCGCGCTGCACTGGCGCGCCCACGGCCATCGCTACGGCGTGCCACGGGCGATCGACACCGCGATCGCCCGTGGCGCCACCGTCATCTGCAACGTTTCGCGCACGGTGCTGGATACCGCGCGGCTACGTTACCAGCATGTCACTGTGGTTGGCATAACCGCATCGCGCGATGTTCTGGCAGCGCGCATCTTTGGCCGCGCCCGCGAGAGCGAGGACGAGGCGACGAAGCGACTGGATCGCGCGGCGGCGCTGCGCTCCATCCGCGTGGATGTGGAGATCGACAACGGTGGCGCGCTGGACGATGCGGTGACCGCTTTCGTCGCCGTCGTCGCACGGCCGAACTGAGTAGGCCGCGTCCCGGCGAGGCCTCGGTCTGGAAAAGCAAAGGCCGGGACGAGCCCGGCCTTGCCATGGAAAAGCGGCTACGACCGCCGCACCCTATGCCAGCGGCATCGCCGCATGGGGCACGTAGGGCTCCTCGAGACGCGCGATCTCCTCCGGTGAGAGGTTCAGCGACAGCGCGGCGATAGCATCATCATAGTGACTGAGCTTCGACGCGCCGATGATCGGAGCCGACACGCCGGGCTTCTGAATGACCCACGCAAGCGCGACCTGGGCGCGCGACACGCCACGCTCCGCCGCGACCTCCGCCACCCGCTCGATAACCTTGCGGTCGGCCTCCACGGTCCCGTCGTACAGGCGGTGCATCACACGGTCGCTGCGCGTGCGCTCCGTTTCCTCGTTCCAGTCACGCGTCAGGCGCCCCCGGGCCATCGGGCTCCAGGGAATGAGCCCCACGCCCTGGTCCTGGCAAAGCGGCAGCATCTCCCGCTCCTCTTCGCGGTAGAGCAGGTTGAGATGGTTCTGCATGGTCACGAAACGGGTCCAGCCGTTGCTGTCGGCGATGTGCTGCGCCTTGGCAAAACGCCATGCCTGCATCGACGACGCCCCGATGTAGCGCGCCTTGCCGGCCTTCACGACGTCATGCAGGGCCTCCATGATCTCCTCGGCCTCGACATTCGGGTCCCAGCGATGGATCTGGTAGAGGTCGACATAGTCCATGCCGAGGCGGCGCAGACTGTGGTCGATCTCCGTCATGATCGCCTTGCGCGACAGGCCAGCGCCATTCGGACCGGGGCGCATGCGGTTGAAGACCTTCGTCGCGACCACAATCTCGTCGCGACGTGTCAGTTCCTTGAGCGCGCGACCTATAATCTCCTCCGAGGTGCCGTCGGAATAGACATTCGCGGTGTCGAAGAAGTTGATGCCGGCTTCCACGGCCTTGCGCAGCAAGGGCTTGCTTTCATCCTCCGGCAGCGTCCAGCTATGATCGCCCCTGTCCGGATCGCCGAAGGTCATGCACCCAAGGCACAGACGCGAGATCTCGGTGCCCGTCGTACCCAATCTGCCATACTGCATCGTGCGGTCCTCCTGTACGGGTCCGTTATCGTTTGGCTTTTGATGTCCGCGGCGCAAAGAAAGCCCGCCGGTATCCGACCGGCACGATATTCCCTGCGGCTCGGAATATCGAGCGCGGCGGCTTCATGGCGCCGCTCCAATCCCATGCGGACGGCGCAGCGCTCAGGCGGAACGACCCAGGTGCCAACCGATATGCTGACCTGTGTCATATCCTTGAAATCAGGACAGTGGCTTTATGTGGCCGGGTTTGAATGTGACGACGATCTCGTGATATGCGCCGCCTATTTTAGCGGCAGACGATCGCCGATCACATGGATATGATCGCCGCACGGGGATAATATATGAGTGGGAGTACAGGGTTGGACGCGATGCCCAGCGATGCGGACCACTCGGATGACAGCGCGCCGAAATCTCCGCAAGCCGAAACTCCGCGTGAGATCGAGCTGAAGCTGCTGGCCCCTCCCGGCGTACTCAAGCAAATTCATGACGCGCCGATCATTGTGCAACACGCCCGGAACAAGGGCAGTGTGCGACTTCTGGAAGCCGTTTATTTCGACACACCAGATCATAAACTTTCCACGCATGGCGTTTCACTGCGTGTGCGGCGTAGTGGCAAGCGGTGCATCCAGACGATCAAGCTGCCACCGGATATCAGTCAGCTCAGCCGTCCGGAATGGGAAACACCGGTATCCGGAATGGCGCCGGAACTCGGCCTTTTCCCACTCGCCGAGATCGGCGGCCCTCTCGAAAATCTGAGCGTCGACGAGATCGCGCCCGTGTTTACAACGCGGGTGCGCCGGTGGACACGCATCATCGCGCTTCCAAGCGCAACAGTTGAGCTGGCCTTTGATGAGGGTGCCATCGAGGCTGGAGACAAGCAGGCGCCGCTCAGCGAGATCGAGCTGGAGCTGAAGGGCGGCGATATCGGCGCGCTCTATGACTTTGGACTCGCGCTGCTCGAGCTCGCCCCTCTCCAGTTTGGCACGGAGAGCAAGGCCGAACGCGGCTTCGCGCTTGCTCGCGACGCCGCCCCCGCGGCCGCGCGCGCGGCACCGTCCGACTTGAAACCCGAGGACAGCGTGGACGCGGCGATCGCCAAGCTGCTGATGGGATGCCATGCGCATATGGTCCGCAACACGGCCGCGGCCGCGCACGGCAAGACGCAGGAGGGCGTGCATCAGATGCGCGTCGCCCTGCGACGCATGCGCACCGCGTTGTCCATGTTCCATCGCGAGATTCCCGCTCCATGCCTGAAGCAGCTTTCGGCCGACGCCAAGGCCATCGCCAGGGCCCTCGGCGACGCACGCAACTGGGACGTGTTCTGCACGTCGACGGTCCAGACGATCGCGGACCTGAACCTGCCGGGTTTCAACGCCGAGGCCCTGCGCTCCGCGGCCGAGCCCATCCGCCAGCAAAGCTACACGGATGTGCGCGCCATGCTGGCCGCCCAGCACACCAACCGCTTCTCGTTATCCCTCGGACGGATCGTCGCGCGGCGCACCTGGCGCAATGACATCGACAGTGAAACCTTGACCATCCTGACCGAGCCGGTCGCCGCCCTCGCCGAGCGCACGCTGTCCCGCCTGCATCGCAAGGCGCTCAAACAAGGCTCCGGATTCAGCGAGCTGGAGCCGGAAGCCCGACACGGCCTGCGCCTGACGTTGAAGAAGCTCCGCTACGCGACAGAGTTCTTCCTGCCACTCTTCGAGGATGACAACAGCGCCAAGGGCTATCTCAGGCGGCTTTCGAAACTGCAGGACGCGTTGGGCGTCGACAACGATGTCACCACGACGGAACATCTTCTCAGCGCCGTCGCCGCGCGATCCCAGGATCCGGGCGTTCATCGTGGCATTGGGCTGATGGCCGGCTGGCTGGCGCGCGACCGCGTCGAGGCGATGAAATCACTCGGCAGCCGGTGGAAGGCTTTCAAAGGAGCCGAGCCGTTCTGGAAAGCCTGATCCCCATCATCAGAGGGTGATGGGGATATGGATCACCAGCGCGTAGCTCATCACCAGCAGCGCCGCCATGGATGCGAGCACAGCAACCGTAGCGCGCAGGCCGGTTTTCCGTAGGCTGGCGAAATTCACGCCAAGCCCGAGCGCCGCCATCGCCAGCACCGTGAAGACCGTGGCGGTCTGGCGGATAACCGGGATGACCGCGTCGGGGATCAGTCCGAGTGAACGCGCGACGCTGAGCGCGGCAAAACCGATCACGAACCAGGGCACCAGCTTGAAGAAGGACAGGCGAACCGCCCCCTGACCGGTATCCCGGGAGGCGAGCGCAGCCGCGAAGACCACCGGCCCGAGCATCAGCACCCGGATAAGCTTGACCAGGGTGCCGATCTGCGCGCTGACGAGGCCCACGGGCATCGTCGCGGCAAGCACCTGCGGCACCGCATAGACCGTCAGACCCGCCATGGCGCCATACTGGAGTTCGGTCATCTCGAGAAGCGGTACGCTGAGTGGCAGCAACAGCACCATGAGAACGCCGAGAAGGGCCGTGAACGCAACCGCCGCCGCCACGTCATTGCCATCCGCCCGCATGACCGATGCCACCGCCGCAATCGCGGAGTTGCCGCAGATAGAGTTACCGCAGGCGATCAGCACCGCCATGGTATGCGGCAATCCCGACAGGCGGCTCAGGGCATAGCTGACGAACAGCGAGCAGACCACGACGGCAGCGATGCCGGCCAGCAGCGGCCCGCCCGCGGCGATGATCGACGTCGCGCTCAGTGACGCGCCCAGCATCATGACCGCGACTTCAAGCAAGGTCTTGGCGCTGAATTGGATACCGGGGGTGAAGACTTTGCTCGGCGACCAGACGGCCCGGATGCCGGCGCCGATCAAGATCGCAAGGACGAGCGCCTCGATATAGGGGTGCCCACTGATGCGATATTCGACCGCCTCAATCAGCCAGGCAATAATTCCAATGGCCGCGCAGAGCGCGACCCCGGGCAGGACGGTGAAGGCGGGGAACTGGCGCCGATCCGACGCGAGCGCAGACACGAACGAAACCATCCCCCTAATGTGAGTTGATTTCACCGGGATGCAAACGCATAGTTTTCATCTCGACATGACTTTAATTCATATCGTTTGCCCATTCACATAGGTCGCCATGGCGCTCAATCTGCACCTCCTGCGCCTGTTCACCACAGTCGCCCAATGCGAAAGTTTCTCGCGGGCCGGCGACGCGCTCGCGATCAGCCAGTCAGCTGTCTCGAAGGGGGTCCGCGAATTTGAGCGACAGGTTGGCGTTGCGCTGCTCGACCGCACTCGCGGCAGCGTCGTTCTGACAGATGCCGGCCAGGCCCTGCTGCACCACGCGAAACTTCTCTTCACGATCGAACGGGGAGCGGAAGCGGAGCTCCAGGCCTTTCGCGGCATCGAGCGCGGCGGCCTGCATATCGGCGCCAGCACGACGATTGCGACCTATATCCTTCCGCCGATCCTCGGCCTGTTCCATGAAGCGCATCCGACGATCCAGCTGCGGCTGACGAGCGCGAACACGCGTGACATCGCGAACTTGCTGACCTCCCGTTCGATCGATCTCGCCTTTGTGGAAGGGCCCGTGGATCTCCCCGGCCTGACGCTCACCCCCTGGCGCGTCGACGAGCTGGTGATCGTCTCGGCTCCCTCCCACCCCCTCGCCATGGGGCGAAAGGCGACCACCCGGGATCTGGCCCAACACCGTCATATCGTTCGCGAACACGGCTCCGGCACCCGCGACGTCGTCGACAGCGCGCTTCGTGATCTCGGCGTCATACCCACTGAGACAATGGAGGTGGACAGCACCGCGGCCATCATGCAGGCGGTGGCGGCTGGGCTCGGCATCGCGGTGATTTCGCGGACGGCGGCGGCCGACATGCTGGCCTTGGGCAAACTGCAGATCATCAATGTGACCGGGGTGAAGATCGGCCGTTCTCTGAATCGCCTCACCATCGCCGGTCGCCCGTTATCATCCGCCGCGCTGATGTTCGATCGCTTCGCCGCCCAGGCTGACAGAGGAACGCGAAAACAACAGATTGATTATGTTATTTAAATAAATATACAAACATGATTGACTGAGTGGAGAATTAACCGCATGGCCCCGCATGATACTGACCCTCAAGCACAACCTCCTGCGACTGTTGAGCTTGGCTCTCGAGCCTCCTGCCGTTGCGTCCACGGGCCCGGACGATCGCTGGATCGGCCGGCGGTTGACGATCATCGCGGTCGATGAGTCGGGTCTGACGGTTCAGGACGGACGGGGTACCATCGACACGCTGCCGCTCAGCTACGGACTGCGACAGGCCCTCACCAACGCCATGCGTGATACAGGGCGCGACACGCCCGCCGGCTTCGTTCTCCTCAGTGAGCCTTTCGATGTGGATGGCCTGCCTTTCTGGCAATGGGCCGTGCTGCCGCATCCGCTGGAGCTCTGAAGCTACGCGTCAAACGCTTCCTGCCGCCAGCGTGGCCGAGCGTATCGATGCGGAGCGCAAGCCTTCAGTCTTGACAATAGCGTCCGCAGCGCGGACCACATGACGCGGAAAGCCATTGGGATGGTTTTGCGGGTTTTATTGTCACGGGTCCGTAAGGTCCTGCGCCCGAGCGCCATCACAGGGTGAAACCTCGAATCCATCAAACTCGGTTGCCTGCAATGGCGGCCAGAGAGAGGATGCCGCGCCATGCAACGGATCACCGTGACGATTGACGACGACCTCCTGGCCGGCATCGACGCGTTCTGCGAACGCAAGGGATACCAGAGCCGCTCCGAGGCCTTGCGCGATGTCATCCGCGCCGAGTTCTCGCGTAAGGAAACGCTGGAAGAGGCCCTCCCGCCCAGCGAGGCGCGTGGCCACGGTGTCCTTTCCTATGTTTATGATCACCACACCCGCGCCTTGGCGAGCCGTCTGACGTCAAACCACCACGACCATTCGGATCTATCCGTCGCGACGATGCATGTGCATGTGGACCACGACCTCTGCCTCGAGGTGTCGATCCTCAGGGGCACCGTGCACGCGATGCAGCATTTCGCCGACAGCGTTTCAAGCCAGCGTGGCGTGCGCCATGGCCATCTCCATGTGATGCCGGCCGGCCCGGATGAACCCCATGCCCATGATCGTGACCACGGGCATCCCCATACCCATCACCCGGGCGTCCATAGCCATCATCATCACGACGATTGATCAGAGCGCCGAGGCACGCCGAGCTTTCATCAGATCATAAAATACTGTGCTTTAACAATATTTCCATCAGCATCGCTAAATCCCGATTGCGCCGGCAGTATGATGTTTCTATAGAATCATCATACTTGAGTGTGGCAGCGACAAGCGGGGCTCAGCAATGCGCAAGTTATTCCGATGGCTCGGCGGGGCAGGTTTTGTTCTGGCAGCCGCTTGCGTCACGCCGGCCCAGACGGCGCAAGCCCAGACCCTCAATTTCTCCTGGCCGCAGAATGTCGGCCCGCTCAATCCCCATCTCTATTCACCCAACCAGATGTTCGCGCAGGCGATGGTCTATGAGCCGCTCGTCCGCTACCAGGCGGACGGCAAGGTCATTCCGTGGCTCGCGCAGTCCTGGGAGATCTCCGAGGACGGCAAGACCTACACCTTCAAGCTGCGGCCCGGCGTGAAGTTCTCTAACGGCGAACCCTTCAACGCCGAGGCGGCCGTCGCCAATTTCGACGCGATCCTCGCCAACCGCAAGCGGCACGCCTGGCTCGAACTGGCCAACCAGATCGTGAAGGCCGAGGCGATCGACGAGGCGACGCTGCGGCTGACCCTGAAGGACGCCTATTACCCGGTCTTGCAGGAACTCGCCCTCCCCCGGCCATTCCGCTTCATCGCTCCCTCGCAGTTCGGGGAGAAGGGCGGCACGATGGACGGCATTAAGGCGCCGATCGGCACCGGTCCCTGGACGCTCGATGCGATCAGCCTCGGCGAGCATGACATCTTCAAGCGCAACGCCGATTACTGGGGCGACAAGCCGGCCTTCGAGCAGGTCGTCGTCAAGGTCATTCCTGATCCCAACACCCGCGCCATCGCTCTGGAGACCGGTGAGATCGACCTGATCTACGGGGCCGACGGCCCGATCTCGCCGGACACCTTCGCCCGATTCGCGCAAGGCAAGACCTACAGCGCCCGCCTCTCCGAACCGCTGGAGACGCGGCCGCTCGCCATCAACACCAACCGGGCGCCGACCAACGAACTTGCCGTGCGACAGGCGATCAACCATGCCGTCGACAAGGACACGATGATCAAGACGGTGCTCTACGGCACCCAGAAGCGCGCCGACACCCTGTTCGCGCCCAACGTGCCCTATGCCGACATCGGCCTGAAGCCGTTTGCCTACGATCCGGCGCAGGCGGCCACTATTCTCGACAAGGCCGGCTGGGTGTTGGCGCCCGGCCAGCCCATTCGCGCGAAGGGCGGCAAACCGCTCTCGATCGAGCTGAACTATGTCGGTCCGGACGCGGTGGCGAAGTCGATGGCAGAGGTGATCCAGGCGGATCTGCGCAAGGTCGGGATCGACGCCTTCCTCGTTGGCGAGGAAGAAAGCAGCGTCTATGCCCGCCAGCGCGATGGGCGCTTCGGCATGATCTTCAACCGGACATGGGGCGCGCCCTATGACCCGCACGCTTTCCTCAGCTCCATGCGGCTGCCCTCGCACGCGGACTACCAGGCGCAACTCGGCCTGCCGGACAAGGCCGAGATCGACGCCGACATCGGCGCGGCCCTCATCTCCACGGATGAGGAAAAGCGTCGGGCGCTCTACGCGAAGATCCTGACCAGCCTCCATGAGCAGGCTGTCTATCTGCCGCTGACCTACGTGACCGCCATCGCTGTCGCCAAACCGGCGCTGGGCGAGATCCCCTTCGGGGCCATGTCGAGCGAGATCCCGTTCGACAAGATCAAGCCTGCAAACCGCTGAGCCGCACCGATGGCTTCCTTCATCGTCAGGCGCATCCTGCTTCTCATCCCGATGCTGCTCGGCGCCTCGCTCGTCATCTTCCTGATGCTGAGGCTCGGGCCAAGCGACCCCGCGCTCGACTATCTCCGCCTGTCGCGAATACCGCCCACCGACCAGGCGCTTGTCGAAGCGCGCGCCTTGCTTGGCTTGGACAGGCCGCTGCTGACCCAATATCTCCTTTGGCTATGGGATGCGTTGCGGCTCGATTTCGGCACGTCCTACGCCTTGCAGCGCCCCGTCTTGCCGGAGGTGTTGCATTTCCTGCCCGCGACGCTGCAACTCGCGGGCATCGCGCTCGCCTTCACGCTCCTCGTCTCCGTTCCGCTCGGCATGTGGGCGGCCCGGCATCGCGACAAATGGCCGGATCAGGTGGTACGCAGCATCGCCTTCCTCGGCGTCTCCATGCCCAACTTCTGGCTCGGCTTCCTGCTGGTGCTGCTCTTCTCGCTGCAGCTCGGCTGGCTGCCGCCGATGGGCCGTGGCACCGCCGCCCATCTCATCATGCCGGTCATCGCCATCTGCTTCATGTCGCTGGCCATCAACGCGCGGCTCTTAAGGGCCAGCATGCTGGAGGTCGCCGGGCAGCGGCACGTGTACTACGCGCGCCTCAGGGGCCTGAGCGACGGCAAGGTCGAGCGCGGCCATGTGCTGCGCAATGCCATCCTGCCGATCATCACCGCAACGGGCATGCATGCGGGGGAACTCATCGGCGGCACCCTGGTCATCGAAAGCGTGTTCGGCTGGCCGGGCCTCGGCCGCTATGCCGTCTCGGCCATCTTCAACCGCGACTATCCCGTGATCCAGTGCTTCACGCTCATGATGGTGCTGATCTTCGTGCTCTGTAACCTCCTCGTCGACATCTTCTACGCCTGGGCCGATCCGCGGATCCGCCTCAACGCCGGGAGCGCGGAATGACCGCGATCGTCGAGCACGACAGCGCCGCCGTCGCACCGGCGCGCGGCTTCTTCGCCAGCATGCGCTGGAGTTCGCGCATCGCCTGCGGGCTGGTCGCCGTTCTTCTCCTGGCCGCCATCGCCGCGCCCCTGATCGCGCCCTATGATCCGAACGCGGTCGACTTGCCCGGGCGCCTCCAGGGACCGAGCCTCGCCCATTGGATGGGCACGGATCACCTCGGCCGCGACATGCTGTCCCGCCTGATCTACGGTTCCCGCGTCTCGCTGGGCGCGGTCGCCATCGCGCTTTCGGGCATCATCGCACTCGGCATCGTCATCGGCGGGACCTCGGCCGTGCTGGGCGGCCGTGCGGACCAGGTCATCATGCGCTGCTGCGACGTGTTCCTGACGTTCCCGACCATCGTGCTGGCCCTGTTCATGGTCGGCATGCTGGGCACGGGCCTCGTCAATGTCATCATCGCGATCGTGCTGTCGCATTGGGCGTGGTACGCACGTATCGTGCGCGGGCTCGTTCTCTCCTTCAAACGGCGCGATTTCATTCTGGCAGCACGTGTTGCCGGCGCCAGCCGCACGCGCATCTTCATCGAGCATCTGCTGCCGCCGACTTTCGCGCAGCTCGTCGTGCTGGCGACGCTCGATATCGGCCACATCATGCTCCACGTCTCCGGCCTGTCGTTTCTCGGCCTCGGGGTGATGGCGCCGACAGCGGAATGGGGCGTCATGATCAACGACGCGCGTCAGTTCGTCTGGACGGAGCCGATGCTGCTGTTCTGGCCGGGATTTGCGCTGTTCGTGGCGGTCGCGGCATTCAATCTCGCGGGCGACGCCATTCGCGACAAGCTGGATCCGCATCTCGCAGCGGAGCACCAGCACTGATGCCGACGCTCACCATCGAAGACCTCACCATCACGACGCATCGGCATGGCAGGGAGATCGCCCTCGTCGACGGGCTCACGCTTACGCTGGAGGCAGGGCGTATCCTCGCACTCGTGGGGCCGAGTGGCTCGGGGAAATCCCTGACGGCAAGCGGCGCGCAGGGCGTGCTGCCGGCCGGGGTAAGCCGCCGGATCGGTCGTATCCTGCTGGATGGAGAGGAAAAGCCGGCCGCGACACTCCGCGGACGCACCATCGCCACCATCATGCAGAACCCGCGCAGCGCCTTCAATCCGGTGAAGACCATGCGCGCCCACGCGGTGGAAACGCTGGCCGCCGTCGGCCATCGGGACGCCGGCTCCGAAGACGCCATCCGTGACACCATGGCGGAGGTCGGGCTCGACGATCCCGCGCGGATCCTCGCGCTCCATCCGTTCGAGATGAGCGGCGGCATGCTCCAGCGCATGATGATCGCACTCGCGCTCTTGTCACGCGCGCCGTTTCTCTTCGCTGACGAGCCGACAACGGACATCGATCTCGTGGTGCAGGCGCGTTTGCTCGATCTCATCGAGCGTGTCGCGCGGGAGCGCCAACTCGGTGTCCTTCTCATCACCCACGACATGGGCGTGGTGGCACGGCTCGCCGACGACATGGCCGTCATGAGCGCCGGCCGGATCGTGGAACGCGGCTCGGTGCGCGCGATCTTCGACGCGCCGGCGCATCCAGTCACCCAGAGCCTCATCGCCGCGCATCTCGCGCTCTATGTCGACGAGGAAGTGGCGTGACGCCCCTCATCGAAGCGCGCGGTATCGGCCGCAGCTATCGCAGCTTTGCGCTGGTCGGCCGCGCCGCGCCGAAAGTGGTGCTCGATGGCATCGACCTGACGATCCAGCCGGGCGAGACGCTGGGCCTGCTAGGCCGCAGTGGCTGCGGCAAGAGCACGCTCGGCCGACTCATCCTGGGCCTGGAGAAGCCGGACCGTGGCGATATCCGCTTCAAGGGCAGACCTCTCAGTACGCTCGACAGCGCGGACCTTCTCGCCTTCCGCCGCGCTGTCCAGGTGGTGTTCCAGGATTCGCTGGAAGCCGTGAACCCGCGCCACAGCGTGGAACGCATCGTCGCCGAGCCCCTGCGCCACCTTACCGACCTTGACGAGCGCCAGCGGGCGGCACGCGTCCGCGAACTCCTCGTCGAAGTGGGGCTTGCACCGGATGACGCCGAAAAGTTGCCCGTGCAGATGAGCGGGGGACAATTGCAGCGTGTCTGCATTGCGCGCGCGCTGGCGCCGCAGCCCGAGCTTATCGTGCTCGACGAGGCGGTCTCGAATCTCGACCTCGTGCTGCAGATCCAGACCATCGATCTGTTCAAGGAAATCCAGGCGGCGCGCGGCACCGCCTTTCTCTTCGTCACGCACGACCTCCGGCTCGTCCACCGCTTCTGCGAGCGTGTCGTCGTCATGGATGGAGGCCGCATCGTCGAGGATGTCCCGGTGATACGGCCGCTTCACTTCACCCACCCGGCCGCGCGCGCCCTGCAAGGCGCAGTCCTGCCCGCGCGGCCGGCTCAACGTCACGAGCAGCGGACATACTGACCGGTCATGCCGTGGCGTTGATTGGCCGGGGTCGACGCGAGGCGACGTGAATTCGGCTCAGCCAAGTGCCGCCAGCCCCGCGCGGGCCGCGGCGATGTCTGTCTCCGCGTCTCCTCCGCTGACGCCGATGCCGCCGGCGACACCGCCCTCGACTGCGATCGGCAATCCACCGGGCAAGGGCGACAGCCGTCCGCCGAACTGGATATTGGCGCCGAACCCCGGCTGGCCGGGTTGCACGACGGCCGCGAGTTCATGGGTCGCACGCTGATGAGCCGCCGCCGTCCACGCCTTGTTGATGGCCATCTCGACGGTCGTCAACCGCGCCCGGTCGTCGCGCAGGAGGATGAGCGGTGTGCCGGTCGCGTCGACCACGCAGACCGCGAGCGCATGACCGCGCCCGGCGCCCGCCTCGAGCGCCGCCGACGCGACCTTCAAGGCCTCAGTCGTCTCAATGCTGAGTATCTGTCGCATCGCAATCGCCTTAATGACCGACCGCGAGGCCGGACGCCACGTCGAACCAGCGCGTGCGGCCCGGGTGAGACGCCTTGAGACCGACCGTCTCGCCGGGCTGGGTCGTGACTTCGGCCGGCAGGAAGGCGGTGACGAGTGTCTCACCGATATCGGCGCGCATCAGGCAGCGCGAGCCGAGGAACTCGACCGTCCGTACCACCCCGGTCAACTCGGCCTCATCAGCCGGGCAAAGCATGAGATCTTCCGGCCGGATGCCGGCGCACAGCTTGCCGGGCCCTGCCTTCACGGTCGGCGGAAGCGCGATCGCGACGCCGGGCCCGCGCAGCCGGCCATCGCCGATATCGCCGTTCAGGATGTTCATGCCGGGCTCGCCGAGAAAGCGCGCGACGAACAGATTGGCCGGCCGGTCGTAAAGCTCCCGTGGCGCCCCCACCTGCTCGATGCGCCCGGCCGACATGACCGCAATGATGTCCGACAGCGTCATCGCCTCACCCTGATCGTGGGTGACGTAGAGCATGGTGGCGCCGAGCCGCTGGTGGAGATCCTTCAGCTCGGAGCGCATCTGCACCCTCAGCTGCTGGTCGAGGTTCGAGAGCGGCTCATCGAGGAGATAGATGGTCGGCGTGCGCACCATCGCCCGGCCGAGCGCCACGCGCTGGCGCTGGCCGCCGGAGATCTCGCGGGGAAAGCGCGCGAGCAGCTTGTCGAGACCGAGCATCCGCGCGGCGTCCGTCACCTTGCGGTTGACCTCGGCCTCGGTGGTGCGCCGGCGCTTCGCCCGCAGGGGAAAGGCGATGTTCTCGAAGATCGTGAGATGCGGATAGAGCGCGTAGGACTGGAACACCATGGCGATGTCCCGGTCCGCCGGAGGGACCGTCGTCACGTCCTTCTCGCCTATATAGATGTGCCCCTGGCTCGGCAGCTCCAGTCCGGCGATCATGCTGAGCGTCGTTGATTTTCCGCAGCCGGAAGGGCCGAGCAGCGTGACGAACTGTCCCGGCGCGATGGTGAGGTTGACATCGCCGACCGCCGTGACGGAGCCGAAGCGCTTGGCGACATCGACAAAGCGGACGGAACGCGCGGAAGCGCCGACGGCGCGTGATGCGATATCCTGGCTGTGCACGTTCATTCCTTGGCTCTCACATTGCAGAATAGCGTCTTTGGCAGAATAACGTCTTGCGCTTTGTCGTCCGGCTGGCGGATTGCGTTGGCGTCGGCGTGGGTCACCCCTTCACCGAACCTTCCGAGAAGCCGCCGATCAGATAGCGGCGATAGACGAGGAAGAGGACGACAGGCGGCAGCGTGGCGATGACCACCCCGGCCATCAGCGCGCCCCAGTCCCGGCCGTGGAAGCCCTGGAAGAAGATGAGGGCAACCGGCAACGTCCGGAGATCGGGCGCTTCCACCATCGTCGTCGCGGTGATGTAGTCGTTCCAGGCATAGAGGAAGCCGAAGGCGGACGCCGCGATCAGGGCCGGGCGGGCACCGGGAATGATGACCTTCCACACCGCCTCGAAGCGTGAGTACCCATCGACGAGAGCGGCCTGTTCAAGCTCGCGCGGCACGGTCGCGAAATGCGCCCGGGTCATCCACACCGCGAAGGGAATGACGTGGGCGGCATAGAGGATCGGCAGCGCGAGCCGCGTGTCGAAGATCCCCAGCCGCACGAAGATAACCTGCGTCGGCAGCAGAAGCGCGTAGCTCGGGATCGACATGACGCCCATGAACAGGACGAGCAGCGCGCGCTTGGCCGGGACGGGATACCGCACCAGCGCGTAGCCCGCGGTGCCTCCGACAGCGACGGCAAAGGCGACGGAGACCACGGTATAAAAGGCGCTGTTGAGGAAACTCCACTGCACGCCTTCCGCGATGAGGCGCTGGAAATGCATCAGCGTGGGCTCATCGGGGATGAGACGCGGCGGGACCGCGAAGATGTGGTTGTCCGACTTCAGCGACGTGGACAGCGCCCAGATGATCGGACCGAGCACCACGACCGAGGCAATCGCCGACGCCGCGAGAAGAGCCGCGCGGCCGGACAGGCGCATGCTCTGGTTCATGCTTCACCGCCCTTCTTGTTGCCGAGGAGTTGGACATAGCCGACGATGAGCACGAGATTGATCAGGAACATCACCACGGCGATCGCGTTTCCGCGTCCCTGGTCCAGCTCCACGAAACCGGTGAGGTAGAGCTGGTAGGCGAGCGTCGTCGTGGAGCGGATAGGTCCACCCGACGTCAGCCCGATGATGACCTGGACCTCGTTGAAATAGCTGATCGTCAACATCGACAGGACGATCAGGATCGACGGCGCGAGCAACGGCACGGTGATGCGCGAGAAGCGCTCCACCGCCGTCAGGCCATCGACGGCCGCTGCCTTGTAGAGGTCCTTCGGGATCTGGCCGAGGCCGGCCGTCAGGATGATGGCGGCGAAGGCGAAAGTCCGCCATACCGCAACCGCGATCACGGTCGGCATCGCCCATGTCGGATTGGACAGGAGGTTGGCGGGCGGCATGCCGAAGGTGGCTAAGATGGACGCGAAGAGACCGCCCGGCGACGGCAGGAGGATCCACTTCCACAGGAGCGCGACGACGATCGGGCTCATCGCCCACGGCACAAGCAGAATAGTCAGCAGGATACGGCCGCGCGCGCCAAGCTCACGAACCGCCAGCGCCGCGAGCAGCGCCAGCGGAACCGCGAGCGCCAGCGCTCCGAAGGTGAAGATAAGCGACCGGCCAATCGCCTCCCAGGTCACGGGATCAGCGAAGAGTGCCCTGAAATTGTCGAGGCCGGCAAAACCTTCGTCTCCGAAGAAGAAGATCTTGCGCAGGCTCGAGTAGAAGCCGAAGAACGCCGGCAATATATTGACGGCGATCACGACGAGTACCGCCGGACCAACCAGCGTCGTCCCGACGCGGCGCCCGGCGCGCGCCGCGTCCTCGATCGATCGGGTGAATGTTGTCGTACCAGACGCTGGAACGCTGACCATCTGTCGCGGTGTCCTACCAGTTGAGCGACGTCTTGGCGCGGCTGAGGATCGCCTCGACCTTCTCGTCCGTGCCGATGATTTCTTGCAGGGACGTATTGAGCACAGCGAAGATCTTGGTGACGTCAGGCACGCGCTGCGGGAAGACGAATGCACCTTTGCCCGACAGGAGTTCGTAGAAATTCCGCGTGACGGCCGCCTCGGGTTTCTCGAACCACGGATCCTTCATGACGGAGCGTCGATCGGGAATGAGGCTCGCATCCTTCGCCCAGCGCATCGACGCCTCGGGCGTATACATAGATTCCAGGAAGGCGACAGCCGCCTCCTTGTTCTGCGAGGTGGCGGCAAGGCCGACCGTCCAATAAGGCCCAAGGAGAACGGCCGGCGGGCGCCCGCCGAAGGACGGCCAGGCGGAAATCGCCAGTTCCTTCGGGTCGTAGCCGGCGGCGATCTTCTGATACTGCTGGAAGCGCGGCGCGAAGGCCTGCGCCATGGCGAAGCGGCCAGCGGCGAACTGGTCCTGGATATCGTCACCCATGGCGTTCAGCAGGGTCTTCGACACCGCGCCCCTTGCCACCAGCGTCCGCACCACATTGGCCGTCTCGATCGCCTGCGCACCTGTGAGATCGATGCGCCCGGTCGCCTTGTCGAAAATCTCCGGGCCAAAACCGGTCATGATGTTGATGAAGGCCGACACGCTGTTGTCGCTCGTCGGCAGGCCCAAGGCGATGCGATCGCCCTTCGTGAGCTTCGCGGCCGCGTCGATGAAGGTATCCCAGGCGAGCGGCGGCGCATCGATGCCGATCTCCCGCAAGGCGTCCTTGCGATAGAAGATGATCTGCGCTGGCGATGGCCAGATGGGCAACGACACGCGCTTGCCGTCGAAGACCGCCTTCTGCGTGAAGACATCGAACATGTCCGGCAGCGCGTCGCGCTTGAAATCCGGCGTCAGCACCTCGTTCAGATCCGCAAGTCCTTTACGGTCGACCACGAGGCTGAGGAAGGTGTCGCGCAGCCACACGAGATCCGGAGCGCGCTTCTGCGCGACCGCGGCCACGAATTTTGTTTCCAGCTCCTGGAACGGCTGCGGCTCGACGACAACTTTGACCTTGTTCTTGGCCTCGAATTCGTCGATGAGCGCCTTGAAGACCTTCTCGCGCGGAGATTGTCCTTCCGCGCTCATGAAAGTCCAGATGCGGACACTGCCCGCAGCTTGTGCGAACCCCGCCCGCGAGAGGAACGGCATTGCGACACCCGCCGCAAGCCCGCCCTTGAGCGCTGATCGGCGATCGATCAGCCTGGATTCCATCCCGGTCATTCCCCATGTCCTCCCTGACGGACAGCTTATCTTCCTGTCTGACTACTTTGAGACCTACGTGCGCTACAGGCGCAACGTTCCGAGAAAGCGCGCCCGGCCATTCAACAGATGCCGGCGGAGAGCGAAGCGAGCCTGGTCGGGCTTGCGTTCCGTGATCGCGTTGATGATCTCGCCGTGCTCGGCCGCGATGATCTCCCGGCGTTCACTGAGCGTGAGAATGCCGCGCTCCCGCGTCTGCCCGCTCCAGCGAAAGATGTGATTGGCCAGCGCACTCACGCCGTCCAGAAGCTTCCCGTTATGGGCAGCCACGGCGATGGACCGGTGAAATTCGGCGTCCTCGGCCTGGCCATGCTCGCTCGCGAGTTTGGCCATCAACGCCTCTTGCGCGGCATGAATCCGAGCCAAATCAGCGTCATCGCGCCGTTCAGCCGCCAGTGCCGCGACCTCGCTTTCGAGAGCGACGCGGAACTCTTGCCAGTCGATGAGGTCCTGAACCGAATCGATCGCCGAGAGGCGAACGAGCTCCGCCGGCAGACCACGCGCCGTGAAGGTGCCGGAGCCGCGGCGCGAGACCGCCCGCCCCTCCGCCCTGAGGCGAGCCAGGGCCTCACGAATGCTGGCCCGCGACAAACCAAAGCGCTCCACGAATTCGCTCTCCGAAGGCAGACGGCTGCCCTCGGGCACGTTCTCACGTTCGATGTAGGCGACGAGATGCCTGTAGGCCGCATCGACCCGGCTCTCCTGCTCGCTGATATCGGACATTGACGCGCTCCAAGTTATCGGACTACAACAATACTAGTCAGACAGATCGGCGTTGACAAGTGCCTTTGCACAGAACCGACAAGCGCCGCGGACGGAGACCGCCCACCATGAGCACACAGACGGCAGCACGGCCAGGCAGCCGCATCACACGCGTCGAGATTCACGAATTTGACTATAAGGTTGAAGGCCTTGGCCGTGACGCCAGCGGCAACCGCTGTGTCATGAAAGGTGCCACCAGCGAGGTGCCGTCTTTCGCCCTGTCCATTGAAACGGCCGACGGGCAGCGGGGTGAATATTGCACCGCGCATAGTGGCAAGAACGGCGTTCTTGTCGGACAGGTTCGCGGCCTCGCCGCGCATATCCTCGGTGAGGATGCCGAGGCGCGCGAGGCCATCTACAATAAGCTCAAGCGCATGCACCGGCATTTCATGGCCGTTGGGCATTCCGCGCTCGACATCGCGCTCTGGGATCTCGCCGGCAAATCCGTCGGCAAGCCTGTCTGGCGGCTGCTCGGCGGCTATCGCTCGCGCCTGCCCACCTATGCCAGCACCCTTAACGGCGGCCGCGCCGGCATCCTCGACAGCAAGGAGGCCTATGCCGACTTTGCCGAGGAATGCCTGGAACTCGGCTTCCGCGGCTACAAGATCCATGGCTGGGGCGAAGGCGACCGGCGCGAGGAGGCGGAGAACCTGCTCCACTGCGCGGCCCGCGTCGGCGACAAGATGACGTTGATGTACGACGCCGCGAGTGAGCTGAAGACATTCGCCGACGCCATCTATGTCGGCAAGGCCTGCGACGAGGGCAACTACTACTGGTACGAGGACCCCTTCATGGACGCCGGCTGGTCACCGCATGCCGCGCGCCAGCTCAAGGAGCATGTCAAGACGCCGCTGCTGCTGACCGAGCATGTGCGCGGCCTCGAGGCCAAGGTGCCGTGGCTGACAGAGCGCGCGACGGATTTCATCCGCACCGATCCCGATTACGACATGGGTATCACCGGTGCGATGAAGATCGCCCATCTCGCCGAGGCCTTCGGGCTCGATTGCGAGATCCATGCCGCCGGCCCCTCGCAACGCCATTGCATGGCGGCGATGCGCAACAGCAACTGGTACGAGCTGTCGCTGGTCGCGCCGGGCGTGCGCAATCCCATGCCGCCCGTCTTCGGCTCAGGCTACAGCGACGAACTCGAGGCGATCGGCGAGGATGGCTGCATGCCCGTCCCCGAAGGCCCGGGCCTTGGCGTCGACTACGACTGGGACTACATCGCCCGGCACCGCACGGCGCTCCACGTCTTCACCCCGCGAGACTGAAGACGACGCCAGGGGCTCGCGGCCATCGCGCACGTCATCACGTCCATGAAGAGCACATCATGACGCAGCATTGGGACTTCATCATCGTCGGCGGCGGCTCCGCCGGCTGTGTCCTCGCCAATCGCCTGTCGGCTCGGAGCGCCAACCAGGTGCTCCTGCTGGAGGCGGGCGAGGACCATCTCCCCGGTGAGGAGCCGGACGAGATCAAGGATGTCTATCCTTATCGGGCGGCCTTCAATGCCAATTATCAATGGCAGGGGCTGAAAGCCTATTTCGAGCCCGTGCCTCACAATGATCCGCGCCGGCCGCCGCTGAAGCCCTATGGACAGGCGCGCGTCATGGGCGGCGGCTCGACCATCAACGGCGAGCTCGGCAATCGCGGCACGCCGGACGACTATGACGAATGGGGAGAGCTTGGCGCAACCGGCTGGGACTGGGCCTCGGTCCTGCCCTATTTCCGCAAGCTCGAAACCGATCTCGACCATACAGGCCCGCTCCACGGCGCGGATGGCCCCATCACCATCAGCCGTGTGCCCGAGGCAGTCTGGCCGGGCTTCACGAAGGCCGCCGCGGGCGCCTTCAAACGGCTGGGCTATCGCAACATCGAAGACCAGAACGGCTGTTTTGACGACGGCTGGTTCCCGATGGCCCTGACGACCGATCGCAAGCAGCGCCGGTCGGCGGCGATGGGCTATCTCGACGCGACGACCCGCGCCCGCCGGAACCTGACGATTCGCGCCCGTGCCATCGTCTCGCGCATCGTGGTGGAAGAGGGCCGCGCGGTCGGCGTCGAGGTCAACGGCGAGGTCGTTCGCGGCCGCGAGATCATCCTCGCCGCGGGCGCCCTGCGCTCACCAGCGATCCTCCTCCGCGCAGGCATCGGCCCCGCCGCCGACCTGCGCGCCATAAGCGTCCCGGTCATCCACGACCTGCCCGGCGTCGGGGCCAATCTGCAGGAACATCCGTCGATGTCGATGTCGGCCTGGATCAAGCCCGGCGCGCGCATGGGCGAGACCCCGCGTCGCCATGTGCAGATGGCGCTGCGCTACACCTCGGACCTGCCGGACGCGCCCGCCAACGACATGTTCACGGTCGTCGTCGCAAAATCCGCCTGGCACCCCATCGGCCGGCGGATAGGCTCGCTGTTTAGCTGGATCAACAAGCCCTACAGCCAAGGCTGGGTGAAGCTGACCTCGCCCGATCCGAACGTCTATCCGGAAGTCGCCTTCCAGCTGCTGACGGACCCACGCGACCTCACGCGCATGAAAGCCGTGTTCCGCCGGATGGCGGCGATCTTCGCGACACCCGAGATGCGGGTGGCGGCGCTCGACCCCTTCGCCTCGACCCACGGGGCCATGGCCGCCCTCGTCGGACAGATCAGCGCCCGGAACTGGCTGATGACCATCGGTCCGGCGCTCCTGACCGATGGACCGGCGGCCCTGCGGCGGCAGGTCATCGAGCGGCTGCTGGCGCCCGGCCCGGCGCTCGCGACCATCCTCGCGGACGACGACCTTCTGGAGGCCACGGTCCGCAAACACACCATCGGCGGTTGGCACGCATCCGGAACCTGCCGCATGGGCGACCCCGCCGACCCGCTCGCCGTCGTCGACGCCCGCACCGGCCAGGTCATCGGCGTAGGTGGCTTGAGCGTCGTCGATGCCTCGGTCATGCCGACCGTGCCGCGCGCCAATACCAATCTGCCGACCATCATGATCGCCGAGAAGATGGCCGACCAGATCCTGGCGCGCCACGAGAACGAGAAGGCCCACAGCTACCAGCTGTCGGCTTGAGTTGGATAATTGTTCGATCTGATTGAGTGCGTGAAACTCGTGTCATGGCCGGGCTTGTCCCGGCCATCCCGATACCTAAGGTCTGGTGCCCTTCCGAGCGTCATCCCCCGCATAAAGCCGGGGATGACGCTGGTGGATGCTTGTCCATCTACTCCTCAGGATCATCGTAACGGGCGCGGGGGCGGATGAGCCGTCCGTCCGCGAGCTGCTCCAGCGCATGGGCGATCCATCCAGCGGTGCGCCCGACGGCGAACAGCGTGAAGGCCGCGCCGCGCGGCAGCCCGAGCGCCCGCCGCAGTGAAACGAGCGCGAAATCCACATTCGGCCGCTTCCCGAGCGCGCCGACGGCGGCGATGAGCGAGTCGCGCTCACCATCAGGCGGCAGCCGGCCGAGCAGCGCCACGGCGCGCGGGTCGCCATCCGGATAAAGCGGATGGTCGAAACCCGGCAGGAGATCGCCGCGCCACAAGCGCTCATCGACCACGCGCCCGGCATCCCCTGCGCGCTCGATCTCGTCGAAGAGGATTTCGACGAGGCTCGTCGTGCCGCCATGGCGCGGCCCGCCCAAGGCCGCGAGCCCGCCGGTAAGCGCGGCCGCCAGCGAAGCGCCGGTGGAAGCGACGACACGCACCGCAAAGGCGGATGCGTTGAGCTCATGATCGGCGAGCAACACGAGCGCCGCGCGCAAATGGTCAGTGCTCGCGTGTCCGGGCTCGAGACCCCACGCCTCCGCCAGGACCTCCGCGATCGGCGTGGCACGCGGCGCGCGGCCGACCGCGGCGGCGGCCATCGTCCGCAGCAGCGTGGCAGCATTGGGCCAGACGAGACGCAGTTCGCGCCGCCAGAGCGTCGCGCTGGCGCCAGGCATCAAAGGGAGCAGCACGCCGCAGCGCTCCGGCAGGGAGCGTGCCGCCATCAGCCGCGAGAGTTCGTCCCAGGCGTCACCGACCGCCGGCATGGGCGCGGCGAAAGGGTCGCTGTCGCCGCAGCCCCAAAGCAAGGCGGCCACTGCCTCGAAGGATGCGACCTTCGCGAGCTCCAGCGCGTCACGGCCGCGATAACTCAGTTGACCGCCTTCGATTCGCGTGATGTGCGAGGTGAGCACGGGAAGTCCCCAGTCCAGCGTGCCCGCCGCGATGCGCTCCGGCTTCCGTCCGCGCCGCTTGCGCGTGACGAGCCCATCGATATCGGCCGCGCTATAAAGGCTGCGTCGTGGATCGGCCGTGTCCGGCAACGCGCGCACGAGTCCCCGGCTCACATAGGCATAGAGCGTCGCCCGGCTGACCCCCAGCCTCTCCACCGCCTCGCCCGCATCAATGACGTCCACAGCCGACACCTTATATTGATCACATCAATCAATATTGACGATATGAATCTTTAGATCAATTTATCTCCGGAAAAGGAGACAAGCAATGTCAGTTGGACTTGATGACGTCGTCGCGGCGGAGACCACCCTGAGCCATGTCGATGGCGAGGCCGGACGCCTGATCATCAGAGGCTTCGACCTTGAAGAGCTCGCCGGTCGCCAGAGCTTCGAGGCGGTGACGAGCCTGTTGTGGCGCGATCTGTCGGCTGCGGGTGACGAAGCCGAGGTGCGCCGGGCGTTGGGCGACGCCCGCGTGGCGGCCTTTCCCATCGCCGAGCGCCTGCTGCCGATGATCGCGGATTTGAGTCCCGTCGAGGCACTGCGATTGATGCTGTCGGGGCTTTCGGACGCATCGCCCATTCCGGGCCATGTCCTGACGACGGCGGCCATGCCGGTCTTTGTCGCGGCCATCACCCGCCATCGCGACGGACTGGCCCCCGTCGCGCCGGATTCCACCCTGGGGCAGGCGGCGGATTTCCTGCGCATGCTGCGCGGTCAAGCGGCCTCGGATGCAGAGATCCGCGCGCTCGACACCTATCTCGTCACGGTCATCGACCACGGCCTCAACGCCTCGACCTTTACGGCGCGGGTCGTTGCCTCCACACGGGCGGGCATGGTGTCATCGGTGATCGCGGGATTATGCGCGCTCAAGGGGCCGCTGCACGGCGGCGCGCCCGGTCCGGTGCTCGACATGCTCGATGAGATCGGCACGCCGGAGCGGATCAGGCCATGGCTGGAACAGGCGCTCGACAACGGCGACCGGCTGATGGGCTTCGGCCACCGGGTCTACCGCGTGCGCGATCCCCGGGCCGATGTCCTGAAACATGTGGCCGCGACACTGCGCGCTGGCGGCAACCGCATCCAGTTCGCCGATGAGGTGGAAAAGGCCGCGCTCGCAATCCTGGCGGAGCGCAAGCGCTCACGCCCTCTGCAGACCAATGTGGAGTTCTACACCGCGCTGGTGCTGGAGGCCCTGGCCTTGCCGCGCGAGACCTTCACCCCGGTCTTCGCGGTCGGGCGCGTCGCCGGCTGGGCCGCGCATGTCCTGGAACAGGAAGCCACAAACCGCCTGATCCGCCCGCAATCCCGTTATGTCGGCCCCTTGCCGAAAAGGGCGGCGTGAGGCGGAGAGGCCGCGACCCGCACACCTGCGCTTTTTCAGAAAATTAAAAAATATCAATATATTAGATAGATCGCGCGATGTTGGGACATTCACTTTTGGGTTGACAATTTTGCTCACGCGCGATAGATAGACAATCGACAAGCCCCTGGCAGTACGCTTCCCTTTCGGCCACGCCGTTCATGATTGTGAAGCCGAGCCCAGGGGCTTCTCATGTCGATTGGAGGAGGGCGTGCACAAGAACCGCGTCGCGGTCCTGATCGACGGTGGCTTCTTTCTCAAGCGCCTTCGCTATCAATTTCCTAACTCAGACCATACTGATCCGCGCGCCATTGCGCGCCTCATCCATGGCCACGCGATAAGACATCGGAACCAGAAGACTGGCCGCGATGAGTATAATAAGCCCATCTTCGAGAGCTTCGATTTATACCGCATTTTTTACTATGATTGCCCTCCGTTCTCCAAAAAAATGCACCATCCAATTACGAAGCGATCCATCGACTTCTCAAAATCCCCTCAAGCTCTTTTTCGCAACAGCTTACATGACGAACTCCGCAAGAAGAGAAAGGTGGCTCTCAGGCTGGGGCACCTTATGGATACATCATCTTGGCGCCTTAGACCGGCGGTATTGTCTGCCCTGGTCAGGGGGGAAAAGGGCTTTGAGCAGGTCGTGGACGACGACTTCGACCTAGATACTCTTCAAAAAGGCGTCGACATGCGTCTTGGACTTGATGTCGCCGCTTTAACGTACAAGCGGCTGGTCGATCAGATCGTGCTTATCACAGGGGATAGCGACTTTGTGCCGGCAGCCAAATTGGCGCGACGTGAGGGGATAGACGTCATCCTCGATCCTCTCGGCCAGGCTGTGCATGCGCATCTCCATGAACATACTGACGGAGTGAGAACTCCGGAGCCCCCACCCTCCAGAAATCGCAAACCGTCAAACCAAAAACCGCAAGAACCCAATGTGGCCCCCTTCGAGGGCGATGAGGACGTGTGAGGCGCTCAGCCCGTCAGCCCCCAACGCGCCATCTCGCGCTTCAGGATCTCCTTGTCACCGGGATCGAGCACCGGCAGGCCCGGCAGGCGCACCGGCCCGACGGGAAGGCCGAGGAGGCCGAGCGCCTCCTTGACCACGGTGACGTTGGCACCGTTGCCGTATTTGGTGCGCAGGGTCTCGAACCGGGCGATCTCGGCGACGCGCTCGCGCGCCTGCGCGAAATCGCCGGCCTCGAGCGCGGCATGGATCGCCAGGGAGCGCTTGGGGTCGACATTGACGAAGCCCGAGGTGAAGCCCCGCGCTCCGAGCGCATAGAATGGCGCCGCCCAGCCCTCGGCCAGTCCGCAGACCCAGATAGCCGTCTCGTCACTGCTGGCGCGCACGCATTCGGCCAGCAGCATCAGGTTGGTGGTGGCGAATTTCACGCCAGCGACGTTGGGGTGGTTGGCGATCGACAGGAGATCGTCCGGCTTCATCGCATCCGAGCGCACATAGGCGACGAGCGGCAGGTCGACCTCCTCGGCGATCGCGCGGAAATAGGCAGCCTGTGCCTGGGGCGCGGCGAAGGGATCGAGCGGCTGGTGCGACATGACGGCATCGGCGCCGATCTCCTTGGCGCGGCGCCCAAGCGCGATCGCTTCCTTGAGCGAGCGCCCGACAGCCGCTGTCACGCGACTGCGGCCGGCGGTCGTCTCCACCACCGCATCATGGACGAGGCGCACCTCGTCCGGCGTCAGCGCGTAGAACTCACCCGTATTGCCGGCCGCCACGACATTGTGGATACCGCCCGCGACGATACGCTCGACGATATCGCCCAAGACCTTGCGGTCGACGGCCCCGTCCCTGTCGTAAGGCGTGGCGTGCACACCGGAAATCCCGGCGAGCGCAGTCCGCAGAGTCGATCCCGAGCCGTTGGCGTTTCCCATTTCCTCAACTCCTAGAGCATTTTCAAGCGAAGTGGACACCGGTTCGCGTGAAGAAAATGCGTGAAAGAAAGACCTGAAGCCTGTGCGGTGAACCGGAGTTGACCGCATAGGCTCTAGCGGCGTTCGAACGCCGTCTGCACGTGCTGTTTGCCCGACCGCACGATGTGATCGCGCATCGCGCGTTCCGCACCATCCTCGTCGCGCGCTTCGAGAGCGGCGAAGATGGCCAGATGCTCCCCGAGCGCGCGGCCACGCTCGTCCACATCGCTGAGCAGAAACCGCCGCGCCGCCTTGTCGTAGATGAGCTGGCCGACGAGCAGGCGCTTGAGATAGTGGCAGCCGGACGCCGCGTGGATCGCGTCGTGGAACGCCTCGTTGAGCTCGATGAGCCGGCTGACCGCCCCCGACTGGGTCGCCTTCTTCATCCCCTCGGTGATGCCGCGAATAGTGGCGAGGGCATCATCTGTGATGCGGGCGGCCGCAAGGCGCGCGATCATGCTTTCCAGTGCCGCGCGGGCCAAGGCCATCTCCTCCGCTTGCCCGGAGTCAAATGTGACACGGATGCCACGCCGCGGCTCGGTCCTGACAAGCCCTTCATGCTCAAGCCGGCGCAGCGCCTCCTTCAGGGGCGTTGTGGACACGCCGAGTTCCGCCGCGACCTTGCGCTCGTTGAGCAATATCCCCGTTGGCAATCGCCCCGCGATGATCGCCTGGCGGAGCTTTTCGTGAACATGGTCACGCAACCCCTTCAACAGATTGGGATCAAGGGATTCCAGTGCGTGAAGCAACCTGACCTCTTCATGACGAGTGTCCGCACGATCGCGGGCGACGATGGCTGACGCCTGATATATTGCGTCTTGATATATCAAGATTCTTAGGCTAGGTCTAGTCACAGGCGCGGTCGAAGCTCGGCGATCAGCGTCGCCGGAACTTGCTGCGGCCCGGTTCTCAGGCGTGGATCTTTTCGAGATGGCTTCGCGCGTGTCGGCAGGCACCATGAAAGCCGTCCGAGGATATCCCGATCAAAAAGCGACGGGCATTAGGAGGGCGCATATGAAGATTGATCGCCTGCGGACCTTTATGACGCGCGACAAGGATCGTCCGCGCCTGCTGGTCGCGATTGACACCGACGAGGGCATCACCGGCTGGGGCGAATGCTATAACCACGGGCCAGACCGTGCGCTCGCGCCGCTGCTCGAATATCTCTACACCTTCCTTGAGGGGCGCGATCCCAGGCGCATCGAATACATCATCCAGTATCTCCTCCAGCAGACGCGCTTTCCACCGGGCGCCATGACTCTGGCGGCGATCTCGGCGATCGACCATTGCCTGTGGGACATTTCCGCCAAGGCCCTCGGCGTGCCCGTCTACATGCTGCTGGGCGGCAATGCGCGAGATAGGGTACGTGTCTACGCGGGTGTCTACACCGCGCCCGACGCGCCCGCCGCACGGGACGAGTTCGACCGGCTCAACGAAGGCTGGGGTTTCACCGCCTTCAAGTTGAGCCCCTACCGCATCAATATTCACCAGAACCGCTGGGGCGAGGTGGTGCGTACGAGCGCCGAATACTTCCGTAGCCTCAGGGAGACCGTGCGCAACGACTACGAGATCGCCTTCGACGCGCACGCCCGCATCTTCGAGCCACATCAGGCAGTCCAGCTCGGCAATGCGCTCGCCCCGTACGATCCCATGTTCTTCGAGGAGCCTGTGCGACCGGAAAACGTGGAAGTCTGGGGCGACATGAAGCGCCAGATGGCCTGCACGCTGGCCACCGGCGAGTCGCTCTACAATCGCTTCGAGTTCCTGCGCCTCCTGAACGTGCGCGGCGCCGACATCATCCAGCCGGATATCTGCGTCATCGGCGGCCTGCTGGAGATGCGCAAGATCGCGGCGATCGCTGAGGCCCACTACGTCACGGTCGCGCCCCATAATCCGATGGGCCCTCTCGCCACCGCGGTCAACCTGCACTTCTCCGCCGCGCAGCCGAACTTCCGCATTCTGGAATATCGCCTGCCCCAGGGACCGGGATATTTCCTGCAGGGGGGCGGCGAGGAAAAGCCCGTGGAGCGCGAGGGGCTGGAGGGCACCTGGTACATCAAGGACCCCTATCTCCCGAAAGACGGCTATCTCGAACTCCGGCCGGATCGTCCCGGCTGGGGCGTCGAGATCGACGAGGACGTCCTCAAGACCGATGCCTACGTGCATTGGGAGCGACGTGTCGCGACACGCCCGGACGGCTCGACCGCCTTCCCGTGA
The DNA here is from genome assembly GCF_018398335.1 of Chelatococcus sp. HY11. Classification (NCBI taxonomy): domain Bacteria; kingdom Pseudomonadati; phylum Pseudomonadota; class Alphaproteobacteria; order Hyphomicrobiales; family Chelatococcaceae; genus Chelatococcus; species Chelatococcus sp. HY11. Next base: position 4,374,417 of record NZ_JAHBRX010000001.1, on the reverse strand, counting down.
GGTCAGCCGCGGCCTCGGCGCGCATTCCATTGCAACCGGCCATTGGCCGCGCCAGGATTTGCGGTATTCTTTTGAAGCACAGGCGGGCCATGCAACGAGCCCGCTCCCGATAATCAAGACCACGTGCAGTGAATGGGCGAAAAGCCCGGCACCACCAGTCCATCGAGGGAGGACACCTTATGAGATACCGACTTCTGGCCGGGCTTGCGGCTGTGGCGCTGATCACGGGCGCTGGAGGCGCATTCGCTGCCTCTCCACCGAACGCGCTCGTCATCGGCACCAACCTCGGCGCCATTCCGGCACTCGATCCCGCCGCCATCAACGCGCGCACGGTGTCGGAAGTCGTGTCGAACCTCTACGACAATCTGGTCATCGTTAACCCGGACGATCTCACCACCATCAGACCAATGCTGGCGGAGAAATGGACGGTTTCCGACGACAAGCGCACGATCACGATGACCATCCGAAAGGGCGCGACGTTTTCGTCCGGCAATCCGGTCACGGCCGAGGACGCCGCCTGGACGATCCAGCGCGTCATCAAGATGGGCGCCGTCGGCTCGACCGACATCGCGCTCTGGGGCTTCACCAAGGACAACGTGGACAGCCTTGTCCAGGCGACCGACCCGCAGACGCTGGTCATCAAGTTGCCGGAGCCGGTCTCGACCGATCTCGTGCTCTACTCGCTGGCTGGCGCCTCGCTTGGCATCGTCGACAAGAAGACGGTGCTCGCCAACGAGAAGAATGGCGATCTCGGCCAGAACTGGCTGAAGAGCAACAGCGCCGGCAGCGGGCCCTTCAAGCTCACGCAATGGCGGCCGAACGACATCCTGCTAACGGATGCGCGCGCCGACTACTGGGCGGGCGCTCCCGCCATGAAGCGCGTCGTCATGCGCCATGTGCCGGAATCCGGCAACATGCGCCTGCAAATCGAGGCCGGCGACATCGACGTCGGCCAGTATATGGCGAGCGGCGATATCGAGGCGCTCGAAGCCAAGGGCGCGACGATCGATCCGGGCCCGGGCCTCGGCTTCTACTACATCGCCATGAACACCCAGGACCCGGACCTCGCCAAGCCGAAGGTGCGTGAGGCGTTCCAGCATATCCTCGACTGGAAGCCGCTCGCCGCCACCACCATGAAGTATAATGGCTTCCCCTGGCAGTCGATTATTCCGAAGGGCATGTCCGGCGCGCCGACGGCCGAGCCCACAGGCCATGAATACGACCCGGAAAAGGCCAAGAGGCTCCTGGCCGAGGCGGGTTACCCCAACGGCCTGAAGAAGACGCTCTTCCCGTCGTCGGACGCGCTTCTCAAGATGGCTGTCGCGCTCCAGGACAACGCGCGCAAGGCCGGCGTCGAGTTCGAAATCGTTCCCGGCGAACATACCCCTGACTTCCGCGCCCGCAAGTTCCAGGTTCTCGTCGGCAATTCCGGCACACGCCTGCCCGATCCGTTCGGTACGCTCGTGCAATATGCCTACAACCCGGATAATCGCGACGAGGCGAAGCTTGGCGGTTACTACCTCTGGCGCACGGCGCTCGATGCGCCGGAACTGACGAAGCTCGTCGACCAGTCGAAGGCCGAGACCGATCCCGAGAAGCGCAAGGCGCTCTTCGAGCAGGTGGACAAGGGCTATCAGGCCCTGCCACCGACGCTGATCATCACCCTCCAGCGCACGGATCCTTACGTCATCAAGAAGGGGGTCAGCGGTTACGTCGGTCACCCCACCTGGTCGACGCGCTGGTTCGACGTGAAGAAGAACTAAAGCAGTGTCGATCGATTTGAATCGAGAAAACCCCCGTTGTCATGGCCGGGCTTGTTCCGGCCATCCCGGTGAGTTGAAGCGCCTTTCTGATCGGGGTTACCGGGACAAGCCCGGTAATGACGCCTTTAGAAGCTGGCGCTTCAAATCCATGGGGAATTTTCTCTTTCATTCTTGCACCGCATTGTTCTCGCGGGAACAGCAACCCGCTTCACGTGAGAACAATGTCTAAACCTCTGCTTCGAGGCGCTGGATGACGACTTACGAAGCCTTCAACAGACCTCAACGTTTCCTGCGCCTGCGCCAGTTCTCGGGCAAGGCTCTCTCCATTGTGGTCACGCTGGTCGGCCTGTTGCTGCTGACCTTCACGATGGGGCGGCTTCTGCCCGCGGACCCGGTCCTTGCCGTCACCGGCTCGGAGGTGGACCGCGCGACCTACGAGCGGGTGTACAACGAACTCGGCCTCGGCGAACCCGTGTGGAAGCAGTTCGCTTCCTATGTCGGCCGCATGCTGACCGGCGACATGGGGCAGTCGCTCACCACCGGCCGCCCGGTCGCGCAAGATCTTCTGACAGTCTTTCCCGCGACCATCGAATTGGCCCTCGTCGCGATGCTGTGCGGCACCTTGATCGGCGTGCCGCTCGGCATCGTCGCCGCCATCAACCGCGGCAAGCTGATCGACCATATCGCGCGCATCGTCGGTTTGGCCGGTCATTCCATCCCGATCTTCTGGCTCGGCCTGATGGCGCTTTTCGTCTTCTACGCGAAGCTGCGCTGGGTCTCGGCCTCCGGGCGCATCGACATCCTCAATGAAGGGCTCGTACCGCCGATCACAGGGCTTATGCTGCTGGACACCGCCTTGCAGGGGGAATGGGACGTGTTTCGCGACGCCTTGTCCCACATCATCCTGCCCGGCGCGATCCTCGGCTACTATTCGGTGGCCTATATCAGCCGCATGACCCGCAGCTTCATGCTGGAGCAGCTCGGGCAGGAATACATCATCTCGGCGCGCGCCAAGGGCGTTTCGCGACGCCAGATGATCTGGAGCCATGCCTTCAAGAACATTCGCGTCCAGTTGCTCACGGTGCTCGCGCTGACTTTCGGCGGGCTGCTCGACGGCGCCGTGCTGATCGAGACCGTGTTCGGCTGGCCGGGCCTTGGCCAGTATCTCACCCGGGGACTGAAGATGAACGACATGAACGTGGTGATGGGCGCCGTGCTGCTCATCGGCGTCGTCTTCCTGACGATCAACATCATCTCCGACAAGCTCTACCGCATCCTGGACCCGCGCACACGATGACGGCGATCATGACATCCCCTGGCGCGCGGCCGAAAAGCTGGCTCAAGACCGATACGCCGAAGGACGCCTTCCAGGCGAGCGTACAGCAGCTCTACCAGGGCTGGCGCCGTTTCGCGATCCATCCCCTGGGGCTCCTGGGGCTCGGCATCATCCTCCTTCTCGTCGCCACCGCCATCGCGGCTCCCTGGCTGACACCTTATGATCCCGCTGCCCAGGACATGATGGGCCGGTTGCAGCCGCCCTCGTCAGCCCATTGGCTCGGCACGGACGAATTCGGACGCGACGTCTTCGCGCGGGTGGTCTACGGCGCGCGCACGACGCTTTACATCATCATGCTGGTCACGGTGATCGTTGCCCCCATTGGCCTGATCATCGGCGCCTGCGCCGGCTATCTCGGCGGCTGGGCGGATGAAGTGCTGATGCGCGTCACGGACATCTTCCTCTCCTTCCCCGGCCTCGTGCTGGCGCTCGGCTTCGCCGCCGCGCTCGGCCCCGGCATCACCAACGCCATCATCGCCATCGCGCTCACCGCCTGGCCGCCCATGGCGCGCCTCGCCCGCGCCGAGGCCCTCTCGCTGCGCAACGCGGATTTCATCGCGGCGGTGCGCCTGCAGGGCGCCTCGAGAACGCGCATCATTACGCGCCATATCCTGCCGATGTGCCTGCCATCGGTGATCGTGCGCATCACCCTCAATATGGCGGGCGTCATCCTGACGGCGGCGGGCCTCGGCTTCCTCGGCCTCGGCGCGCAGCCGCCCATGGCCGAATGGGGCGCCATGGTCTCCACCGGCCGCGAATACATGCTGGATTCGCCATGGGTCGTGGCCGCGCCCGGCATTGCCATCGCCGTGGTGAGCCTCGCCTTCAACCTCGCCGGCGACGCGCTCCGCGACGTGCTCGATCCGAAGGCAGGCGAATGACCGACATAACAAAGATCGCAACCAAACCCCTGATCGAGGCCAAAAACCTTCGCATCGTCTTCGGCCGGGGCGAGGCGGCCGTGGAGGTCGTCCACGGCATCTCGTTCACGCTCGGCCGGGAAAAGCTCGGCATCGTCGGCGAATCCGGCGCCGGTAAGTCGACGATCGGCCGCGCCATCATGCGCCTGTCGCCACCGGGGGCGCGCGTCACGGCCGATCGGCTCACCTTCAAGGACGTGGACCTGCTCAAGGCCAGCGAGAAGGAAATGATGGGCCTGAGAGGCCGGCGCATCGGCCTCATCCTGCAGGACCCGAAATACTCGCTCAATCCCGTCGTGCCGGTGGGCGAGCAGATCGCCGAGGCCTGGCGGCTGCACCATCCCGGACGCCAGGGCGCGCGCGAGGCGGCCGAGCGCACTCTGTCCATCCTGGAAGCGGTGAAGATCCGCGATCCCAAGCGCGTCACGAAGCTCTATCCGCACGAAATTTCCGGCGGCATGGGCCAGCGCGTGATGATCGCCATGATGCTCATCGCCGGCCCCGATGTGCTGATCGCCGACGAGCCGACCTCGGCGCTCGATGTCACGGTGCGGCTCGAGGTGCTGACGCTGCTCGACGAACTCATCGAGAGCCGCGGTCTCGGCCTGATCCTCATCAGCCATGACCTCAACCTCGTGCGCCGCTTCTGCGACCGTGTCGTCATCATGTACGCCGGGCGCATCATGGAAACGCTGAAGGCGTCCGATCTCGACAAGGCCGAGCATCCCTATACGCGCGGGCTTCTCGGCTCGCTGCCCTCCATTCACAGCGAGCAGCACCGCCTGCCGGTGCTCACGCGCGATCCGGCATGGCTCCTCGGCACGGGGGCGACGCGATGATCGAGGCCAAAGATCTCAACATCCGTTTCGCCCATGACGCGCCGCTCGTCGTCGCGGGCCTGTCGTTCAAGGTCGCCACGGGCTCGACCTTCGGCCTCGTCGGTGAATCGGGCTGCGGCAAGTCCACCGTGCTGCGCGCGCTGGCGGGGCTCAACACCAACTATGACGGCGAGATCCTGCTGGACGGCACACCGCTGCCGCCCCACCGCCCGAAGAGCTTCTTCAAGCGCGTCCAGATGGTCTTCCAGGATCCCTACGGCTCCCTGCATCCCCGCCAGACGATCCAGGCACAGTTGTTGGAGCCCCTGCGCAACCAGGGCATCCACAAGCCGATCACGATCGTCGGCGAGGCGCTGGAATCAGTCGGCCTGCCGCGCGCCGCCGCCTTCCGCTTCCCGCATCAGCTCTCCGGCGGGCAGCGCCAGCGCGTCGCCATCGCCCGGGCGCTGATGCTGGAGCCGGAGGTGCTGCTGCTCGACGAGCCGACATCGGCGCTCGACGTCTCGGTGCAGGCGGAAATCCTCAACCTGCTCATGGACCTGCGCGAACAACGCAACCTCACCTATGTCCTGGTGAGCCACGATCTCGCTGTCATCGCCCACATGTGCCACGACATCGCCGTGATGCAGGGCGGCCGCATCGTCGACAGCTTCAACGCCGCTCAGCTACGCGCCGGCAACCTCACGCATCCCTATACGCGCGAGCTGCTGACAGCGAGCGAGGCCTATGGCGAGGGGCCCGCGCCGCAGGTGCAGCTGGTTTGAACATGCGGTGATGGATCCCCTTCCCGTCGCTGCGCGCCGCGATGACACGCGGGAAGCGCCGCCCCTGATCCCTCCCCCTCGGGGGAGGGTGGCCTCGCGCCAGCGAGGTCGGGTGGGGGCACGAGGTCGGGAACGATGCTCCGCCCGCCATGCAGCGCTTACCCCAAGCCCGTCGAGACACCCCCACCCGGCGCCTGCGGCGCCACCCTCCCCCGAGGGGGAGGGATCAGCGCGGCGTCCAGGGCAGCGAGGATAGGCGCCGACCCATCCGCTCGTCGTCCCCAGCGTCGCGCAGCGACGGGAAGGGGATCCATCGCCGCCGCAAATGCTTGCCGATAGCCAGCGATGTTCTAATGCCCAGCCGGAAAGCCGAGCTCGGCGTAGATCCGCCGGCAGTATTCGCCGAAGTTCTCATGCGTCTTCAAGGCGACGGTGCGTTCGCCGGGAAAGGTGATGGGAAAATAATCAGCCATGCGGGCGGGGCCTGCCGTCAGCACGGCGCAGTGGGTTCCGAGGAACACGGCTTCTTGGATGCTGTGGGTGACGAAGATGATCGTCTTGCCGCTCTCGCCCCAGATGCGCAGCATCTCGATATGCATGTGCTCGCGCGTCATGGCGTCGAGCGCGCCGAACGGCTCGTCCATGAGGATGAGCTTCGGGTCATGGATCAAGGCGCGGGCGATGGCAGCGCGCTGTTGCATGCCGCCTGAAAGCTCCTGCGGATATTTCTCCGCGAAGCCCCCGAGGCCGACCATGGCGAGGAGGTGCTTCGCCCGCTCGCGCGCCTCGCGCATCGGCAGGCCGACGATCTCCGCTGGCAAGAGCACATTGTCCATGATGGTGCGCCACTTCAGGAGCAGCGCCTGCTGGAACACCATCCCGACATCACGCCCCGGGTTGAAGGGCGTGCCTGCGTTGCCGATCGCGACCGTGCCGCCATCGGCCGTATGAAGCCCGGCGAGGATCTTGAGCACGGTGGTCTTGCCGCATCCGGAGGGGCCGACGAGCGAGACCATCTCGCCCTCGGCGATGTCCATCGTCACGTCCGAGACGGCGAGGAATTCCCGCGCGCCGGAGCCATAGACCTTGCGCACATTGCGCAGGCTGATGAAGGGCGCGCCGCTCATGCCAGCCACCGTTCGAGATTGGCCCGGACGAAGTCGTCGTCGCCGAGATCAGCATGCTCCACGCGCACACGGTCGATCTCGGCCTTCTGTCCCGGCCCGAGGCCCTCCTCGGGATCGAGGCACCAGATGCCCTCGAGCAGGCCCTGCAGGCGCAGGACCTCGTGACAACCGGCAATGCAGCCGTGGAAATTATTGGCGACGTCGAAGAAGGCGGCGTTGCAATCCGTGACGCGCGCGTCGAGCGCCAGCAGGTCCGCGTCGACGTGGCCCGCCTCCCGCGCCGCGCGACAGCGCTTCATCAGGTCCACCGCTTTCGATGTCCAGACCGACCAATGCCCGAGCAGCCCACCGCGGAAGCGCACCCGCGCCGTCTCCGCGTTGCCGCGGCGCACATCAAACGGCGTCACCAGATCGAGCACGATGTGGTCGTCATTGCCGGTATAGAGCGTGACGCGATCCTCGGCACGGGCAAGCGCCACGCCGCGCGCCACATCGAGCGTGCGATAGCGGTGGAAGGGCGCCACCTTGATCGCCACCACATTGTCGATCGTCGCGAAGCGCTGCCAGAAATCGACGCCCAGCGTCATCCCGCCGACGGCGCTCTGCAGATAGAAGCCGATCAGCGGGATCTCCCGCGACACGGCCTCGCAATGGGCGATCAGCGCATCGACATCGCTGCCCTTCATGGCGGCGAGGCTGAGGAGCCCCGCATGGTAGCCATTGGCGACGGCGATCTTCGCCTCGCGGATCGCCTGTTCGGTCGAGCCGCACAGCCCGGCAACCATGACCAGCGGCCGGTCCGTCCAGGCCCGGGCTTCCTCGGCCGCGAGCTTCAGCACCGGCTCGTAGAGCCCGACATCGCGGATGGCGAATTGCGTGGTGTGCACGCCAACGGCCAGCCCTCCGACACCCGCATCGAGATAGTAGCGCGTCAGGGCGCGCTGGCGACGCTCGTCGAGCTGGCGCGCGGCATCGAGTACCAGCGGATGCGCCGGGATGACGGCCCCTTCACGCAGAAGGCCAAGAACATCCGGGCTCAGGTCCGTGTGGTGCAATCCCATGATTAAGCCTCTTGCTTCAGCCTATGCAACAGTTCATCGTGCCATTCGGCGCAGTCTTCAGCCGTATTCGGGCCCGGCTCCCGCCATGAATTCACTGCCAAAACCTGCGAGATCCTGCGCGCCGCGGACCATGCGCAGGAACGGGCGCTCCTCGACAAAGCCACGTGCGATGAGATGCCCGCGCAAGGCATCGCGATCCGCCGCGAGATCAATGACCAGTTCGCCAGGCTCACCGGCCAGAATGCTGTCGACCAGCGCCGCTGCGCGCGCCTCGTCGGGCGCATAAAGCGGGCCGAGCTGGAGGGCCCTGCGACCATCGCGCAGGAGCGCGATCGCCTCGCCCTGCCGATGGAGCCGCGAGCCTGCGCGGCCTGCCATCTCGGTCAAGACCGTGGCGCGGCTGAAACCGAAAACGGCCTCATCAGCCGCAACGAACGCCGGAATGTCCCCTGCCCCGCCGGCTCCCTGCGAAGCCTTGGGCAGCACGCTTTCCGGCTTGCGGCGCAGGCGGATGATATCGCCGATCGCGCGGAACCCTAGCTGTTCATAGACCGTGGCACCCGCCGGCGTCGCATCGAGCCAGCATTTTAGCGCGCGTGCGTCCGCAACTTCGAGGCAGCGCGACATGAGGGCGGTCGCCAGCCCACGACGACGCCAATCCGCATGGACCAGCACAAGGCTGATCCAGGCCGCCGGCGGATAGGGCAAAAGCGCCGCCGTGGCGACAACCCGGCCATCGGGCGCGCGCGCGGCGAAGACATCGGCCATCGCGAGGAACAGGTGCCAGTCGTCCGCCGTCTGGTTCCAGCCGGCGGCGTCGGACAGGGCGAGCCCCGCCGCCGCCTCGCCGGACTGCAGACGGTCGAAGCTGATACCGTCCGCCGCCATGGCCTCAGTAGCGCCCATCCCGCACCTCGAATTTGGTCGGCTTGCCGTGGCTCGGCATTTCGCGCGCCACCCAGTCCGCCGTCCACGCGATCATCTGCGCCGTGGAGACGACAGGCTCCCCGAACAGGTTGACCGCGAGCGATGTATCGGTAAGCCACGCCGTGCGCGCTTCCGTGCCGGTGATGACAGGGGCCTTGCCTAGCCGCTCACCCATGCGCACCGCGAGATCGCGCACCGCCAGGATCTCGGAACCGCTGACATTGATCGGGCTCGTGGGCGTGGTGCAATGCTTCAGGCACCGCAGCGCCTGCGCCGAGGCATCACCCTGCCAGATCACGTTGACATGGCCCATGGTGACATCGATGGGCTTGCCCGCGAGGACCTTCGAGGCGATGTCGTGCAGCACGCCGTAGCGCATGTCGATGGCGTAGTTGAGCCGGAAGAGACGGCCTGGCGTCCCGAACTTCCCCGAGAAATACTCGAAGAAGCGCTCACGGCCTACGCAGGACTGGGCATATTCGCCCGGCGGATCCGCCGCGACGCTCTCATCGGCGCCGCGCCCGTCCACGGGCACGAAGGGATAGACGCACCCTGTCGAGAAGGCGACGATGCGCGAGTCGCGGAAAGCCTGCGCCACGATGCCCGGCACATGGACGTTCATCGCCCAGGTCAGGCCGAGGTCGCCCTCGGCGCCGAACTTGCGCCCCGCCATGAAGATGATGTTCCTGACCTTCGGCAGCGCCGCGACAGCCGCCTCATCGAGCAGATCGCAGACGATCGTCTCGATCCCGCGCGCCTCCAGCGCCTCTTTCAGGCCCGGCTCCGAGAAACGCGCCACACCGATAACGCGTCTGTGCGGCGCGGCGGCCTTGGCGAGCCCGGCAACGGTCGGCCCCATCTTGCCGCCGACGCCGACGATCATGATGTCTCCATCAACGGCGGCGAGATCGTCGATCAGGGCCTGCGACGGCCGGCACAGCAGATCGTCGAGTTCCGCAATCGAAGTGATGCGCGCAGGCAAGGACGCCGCGGTGAGCACTGACGGGTGCGATGTCATGGGGACCTCTTTGGACCTCTTGGACTTTTGGGACCTTATTGAACGCGGACATCCCTCACGATGACCAGACGCTCGAGAAGGAGCACGAGGCCGTAGAGCAGGATGCCGAGGAGCGTGAGAAGGATGACGGCCATCAGCATGGCCGGGGTATCGAGCGACGATTGCACCTGGATCATCAGGTAGCCGAGCCCCCGCTCGGAGGCGATGAATTCACCGACGACCGCACCCGCGACAGCAAGGATGGCCCCGACCTTCATGCCGGAAAACACATAAGGCAACGCGCCGGGGAGCTGGATCTTGCGAAAGAGCTGCCAGCGCGTGCCCTTGAGCGAGCGCACGAGATCGAGCAGGTCGGGATCGACCTCTCCGAGACCACGTGCCGTCGTCAGGAGGATGGGAAAGAAGCAGATGCTGAACGCGATCAGAATATTCGGCACGATGCCGTAGCTGAACCACACGATGAACAGCGGACCAAGCGCCACTTTCGGAATCATGTTCAAGGTCACGAAGAGCGGCAGAAAGATAAGTGTCAGCCAGCGTGACCATGAAAACAGAAGAGCAAGCGCCACGCCGATGAATACGGCGAGGCCATAGCCGCCGAAGATTTCGGCCGCCGTCACGAGGGTATTTGAACCCCAGGCATATTGATCCGAGCCGAGCGTAGCCAGCGTGGCGACAGGCGACGGCAGGATGAAGGCGGGTATCGCGAACCAGTCCACCGCCCATTGCCACAGCAGGAGGACAGCGAGGTGCACAGCGACAATCACGCCCGCACGGCCCAACGACCGCCAGCGCGCCGCGGAGATTTCAGCGGATTGATCGCGGATGACAGGGATAGATTGCTCCGACACCGTTCCCGCTCCTTTCAGGATTGCCTGAAGGCTAGGTTCAATCGACATTCACGTATTGCCCAAGCGATCCCACCGTCATCACCGGGCTTGTCCCGGTGATCCCGACCGGAAAGGCGCCTTGATCCATCGAGATGGCCGGGACGGGCCCGGCCATGACGGCTGAGAATGCCGAATGTCGATTGAACCTAGAGCAATGCCGCGAACAAATCAACCAACTAGTTGATTATTTGATGAGGATCGAACCCATCACAAGGTCGACAATATGGCGGCGCCGTGCCTTCAAAGCGGCTTGCGTCATCAGGTCTTTCTTGAAAATCGCGGAGAGGGTCGGCGCGTTGGAAAAGTAGAAATAGCCGAGCCCGGCGATCGAGATATAGAGCTGCATCGGGTCGATGCCGGGCCGGAAAACGCCCTCCTTGGTCCCCTTCTCCAGGGTCTCGGCGATCAGCGCGACGAAAGGCGAATGCATCTCCGGCAACATGGCGGACGCCCTCACGTGGGTGGCGCCATGGCGGTTCTCATCATTGAGCAGCGCCACGAAATCGGGATGGTCCTTGAGATGGTCGAAGGAAGTCTCGATCAGCCGTTTGATGGCCTTTTCCGGCGCCAGCCCACGCAGATTGAGTGTGCGCTCCTGCGCGCGGATCTCGTCATAGATCCATTCGAGGACAGCGAGATAGAGACCGTCCTTGTCACCAAAATAGTGATAGACGAGCTGCTTGTTGACGCCAGCCCGCGCGGCGATCTCGTCGACCCGCGCCCCGGCGAGTCCTTTCTGGGCAAACTCGACACGCGCGGCCGCCATCAGGGCCTGCCGGCTCGCCACGGGGTCGCGCCGCGCGCGTGGCGCACGGGTTCCCGCACTGATCACCTCGGTCATCATGGCCTCCTTCAGCCCCACGGCCCGTCGGCAAGCTTATCACTTTGTCGCACACTACCAACCAACTGGTTGAAAAGTATTTGACGCCCACCAACAGGGTTGGTAGCGATTTATGGATCGCGCGACAAGCACGATGGCAATGAGACCACGACCGCGGCACCAAGCGTCCGGCAGCACCGCGCGTGTTGCCGAAATTGTCCGCCGTATCGGCGCGCGCTTCGATGAATAGAGGGGAATTGTCATGAAGATCGTCCAGATGATCGGCACGGCCGCGCTGGCCTTTTCCGTCGCCAGCGGCGCGGCTCAAGCAGCCGAGAAGCTCAACCTTATCCTGAATTGGACGCCGACTGCCGACCACGCGCCTTATTATTATGCAAAAGCGCAGGGCTGGTACGAGAAGGCCGGCATTGATCTCAACATCGAAGTCGGCAAAGGCTCGGGCGTCGCGGCGCAGAAGGTCGGCGCCGGTCAGTCCGAACTCGGCATCGCCGATCTCGCAACGGCCATCGTCGCGCGTGGCAAGGGCGCCGACGTCGTCGCGGTCATGAGCGTCTACGCCAACACGCCGCAAGGCTTCTACTGGCTCAAGAGCTCGGGCATCAACGGTGCCAAGGACTTTCCAGGCCGCAAGATCGGCAACCCGCCGGGCGACGCCTCGCGCGTGATGTGGCCGGCCTTTGCCAAGGCGGCCGGCATCGACCCCAAGGCGGTCAGCTTCGTCAATATTTCGCCCCAGGCCAAGATGCCGTCGCTGAAGAGCAAGGCGGTCGACATCATCAGCGACTTCTACAACGAGCATGACCTCAAGGTCCGCGAATTCGGTGACGACCTCGGCTACCTCTCGTGGAAGGAAGTCGGCCTCAACCCCTATGGCAATTCCATCATCGTCAATGGCGCCTATCTCGCCAAGAACGAGAAGGTTGTCGATGAATTCGTCAAGATAAGCCAGAAGGCCTTCGCCGCCTGCGTGGCGGATGTAGCTCCCTGCCTGGACGCGCTCGTCGCCGCGACCTCCGGCCTAGACCGGCAGGTGCAGGCCAACCAGTGGGAGCGCATCAAGGAGATGATGACGGACGAATTCACCGTCTCCAAGGGCCTCGGCTGGATCGACGCGGATCGCGCCAGGAAGGACTACGAGCTGGTGTCCACGATGATCGGCCTCGACAAGCCCTTCGACGCTTCGGCGATCGCCACGACGAAGTTCCTCGATCCGTCGATCAAGATGGACGCGAGCAAGGTGAAGAAGCAGTAAGGTTGCGAGGCCTCAATACCCCGTCGTGCGGTCGACAAGACCGCGCGGCGGCTTGCCGTTTCGGAGCGCCTCGATCGCCTGCGCCACCTGCGCCGCGGCCGTGGCCGGAACCGTCCAGCTCGCGGCATGCGGCGTGACAGTTACCGCGGGATGGGTCCAGAACGGATGCTCCGGCGGCAGCGGCTCCTGCCGGAAGACATCAAGCGTCGCACCCGCGAGATGGCCCTCGTCGAGGAGCGCCACGAGATCCGCGTCGACAAGATGCTCGCCGCGCCCGGCATTGATGAGATAGGCGCCTCGCGGCAAGCGGGAAAGGCGCGCGCGGTCGAGAAGGTTCTCCGTCGCGGCCGTCTGCGGCAAGAGCGAGACGAGGATGTCGCTCTGCGCGAGGCAGGCGGCAAGCCCGTCGTCGCCCGAGAAGACCTCCACGCCCTCGACGGGGAGGCCCCGCCGGCTCCATCCGCTCACGGCATAGCCGAGTGACAGGAACTGTCGCGCGCAGGCCTGGCCTAACTCTCCCATGCCGAGAATGCCGATCCGCGCGGGGCTGACCTCCGGGCGTCCCCAGCGCCGTCTGCGTTGATCGGCCGCCATCTCATCCCAGCGGCGATGGTGGCGCAACGCGGCGAGCACCACATACTGCACCATGTTCCGCGTCAGGGACGGGTCGATCATGCGGATGACCGGGAGGTTCACCGGCACCGTGGGATCGGAGAGAATATGGTCGACGCCAGCACCCAGCGAGAAGATGCCCTTGAGATTAGGGAAGCTCGCGATGACGCCGCGATTGGCGGCCCATGTCAGCACGAATTCGACATCCGCAACGGGCCCGGTCTCCGGCCAGACACACACGTCGAGATCGGGGCATTCGCGGGCGAGAGCCTCCAGCCATGTGGCCACGGGCGCGGTCTTGCGGATGATGACGAGGCTCATGGCTTCTTCCTTGTCGCGACGGGCTGTTGCTGGAAGCGGTCCGGGCGGAACGCCTCGACGGGTGTGGAACTGCGGCCATCACAGATCAGTTCGCACAGCACCTCGCCAACGGCCGGCGCGATCTGGAAGCCACCGCCGCTGAAGCCGAAGCCATGGAACAGGCCCGGAACGGCGGCGCTCTCGCCGATGAAGGGGCTCTTGTCCGCCGTGTAACCCTCGATGCCGGCCCAGATGCGGATGACGCGGGCGTGGCGCAAGGCCGGCAGAATGGCCGCCGCGCGGCTGCCGATACGCGGCAGCGCACCGCTGTCGGGACGGGATGCGCCATCGCCGGTCGCCACACCGAAGCCGCCGCCCATCACGAGATTACCGCGCTCGACCTGTCGTCCGTAGAAGCCACCGCCTTCGATGCCGATATTGACGCTGACGATCGGCGGGAGCGGCTCGGTAACAAGAATGGTCGGGTAATCGACGCGCAGGGGAATATCGTCTCCCAGCGCCGCAGCGATCTCGGCGCCCCAAGCCCCGGCCGCATTGACCAGCCGGCGCGCGCGGACTGTAACTGCATCACCGCAACGCAATAGAAAGCCATCACCTTCGCGCGTGATCCCCGTCACGAGACATCGCTCGATCACCTCACAGCCCGCCTGCCGCGCCGCCCGCGCATAGGCGGCCGCGACGAGGCGCGGATTTGCCTGGCCGTCGCCGGGACAGAGCGAGCCACCGATGATCTCTGGCCCGAAACAGGGATAGCGCTCGCGGAACGCCCTGCCCTCGAGGATCTCGAGCCCGAGGCCGAAATCCGCGACGCGCTCGGCATAGGCCGCCAGCGCGGCAAGGTCGGCCTGGGAGCGCGCCAGCTTGATGTGGCCGGACTGCAGGTATTCGCCGTCGATGCCGATCCGTGCCTTGAGATCAGCCCAGATGGGATGCGCGCGTTGCGCGAGATGGAGCTGCGCTGCCGAGCGACCCTGCCGGCGGACGCCGCCGAAATTGACACCGCTCGCCCTGGAACCGCCGAGATCGCGCTCCAGCATCACCACCTGCACGCCACGCTGGCGAAGCGCGAGCGCGGTCGTGCTGCCGACGAGGCCGGCGCCAACAATCGCGACATCCGTATCAAGTTGCTTCACGGTTTTGGCTCGCCGAACACGAGAGGCATCGGCTTGATCGGCGCCTGGCCCCGCAGGCGGCCGACCTCGCCGGGCGACCGCCCGCTGTGGTGAGCGAGGAGCGCGCGGGCCGCCGGCCCGCACATCCGCCCCTGACAGCGCCCCATGCCGATGCGGGTCAAGGCCTTCAGCCGGTTGAGCTCATCGACGCCATCATCCCGGCAGGCGGCGCGCAAGGCGCCGACCGTTATCTCCTCGCAGCGACAGAGGAGAACATCATCGGCGAGCGCGAACTGGGCCACACGGGGCTCCGGGAAGGCCCGCCTGATCCCGGCGCGAAACCGGCGCCAGCGCGAGACCCTCGCCTCAAGCAGGCCGGTCGCCGCTCCATCAATCGGAAGGCCGGCGTCTTCACACAGGGCCAGAGCCGCCCGCGCACCGGCCGCCTCGGCGGCATCCGCACCGCGAATGCCCGCCCCATCGCCCGCGATATAGACGCCCGCAACGGACGTGCGACCGGCCACGTCACGCTCCGGCAGGCTCTCGTGCTCCGCCTCGCTATAGCTGAAGCGGCATCCCAGGAGATCGGCGATCTGGGTTTCCGAGCGCAGGCCGTAGCCGAGCGCAACGGCATCGCATGTCACGCGCTCGTCACCCGCGGCCGTGCGCCAAGCGAGACCTTCGACGCGATCCGTGCCCTCGGCCGCCGTCGGTACCGCGCCATGGACGATCCGGATACCTCGCGCCTTGAGCCATGCGACGTAGTAAAGGCCTTTCGCCAGGGTAGCCGGGCGGTGCAGCATGGCCGGCGCCCCCGCGATCTGGTCCGTCAAGCGCGCGCTGTCGAGAATGACGGCGATGCGCGCGCCGGCCTTCGCATATTGATAGCCGACGAGATAGAGCAGCGGCCCGGTGCCGACGAGCGCGACAGACTCGCCGATGGTGCAGCCTTGTGCCTTCAGCGCAATCTGCGCCCCACCCATGCTGAAGACGCCCGGCAGCGTCCAGCCCTTGAAGGGATAAATCCGATCGGTCGCCCCGGTCGCCAGCACGAGATGGCTGAACGGAACCTCCCCCGGCCCGGTATCGCCCATGACATGCAGTTCGCCCGGCACGGCATTCCAGACGAGCGTCCGCGGGCGATAGTCGATGTGTTGGCGAAGCCCCTCGAATGTCTGATGAAGCCGCTCGGCCTTATGCGCCTCGAACCCATAAAGCGCCTTGCGGCTACGGCTGAAGGCGGCCGGGGGCTGGCGATAGATCTGGCCGCCTGCCCGGTCCCCCTCATCGAGGACGACAGGGCGCAGGCCAGCGGCGACGAGGGCCTCGGCGGCACGGATACCCGCCGGGCCGGCGCCGACGATGACGGGCCTGATCTCGGTGGACGGCCGACCAGTCATGTCGCCGGCCCCCCCTCGATCACGAAAGCCATGCCGTCTTCCAGCAATGTGGAACAGGCTCGGACAGAGGGCCCGTCCATTGTCCGCAGCCAGCAATCCTGACAGGCCCCCATGAGGCAGAAGCCCGCGCGCGGCCGATGGTCGAATTCCGACAGGCGCAGATGGCCGGCTTGCGTCAGGACGGCCGTCAGAACGGTATCGCCCGCCTTACCAATGAAGCGCTGGCCATTGATGAAAAAGGCGATGGAAGGCCGGTCCTGGTCAACCGCGCGACGCATGGCGCCCCTCACCGGTTGCGACCGGCGAAGGATCTTTGCCGGAGCCGGGGATGCTGTAGAGCCTGTCGAGCATGGCGAGATAGCCCGCGACCTCGGCCTTGATAAGTGCCTCATCCCAGCCGAGCATGGACGCCATGGCCTCCGCCGCCGGCAAGGCCGCCGCCCGCCCCTGATCCGCCGACCAGGCCAAACCCGTACGGCGGAGAAGGACATCCTCAAGCGTCCGGGCCTGCTCGACGCCGACCGCATGGCGGACGTCGGCGAGCGTGGTCGGCCCATCGGGATCGAGGCGCGCGGTGTTGGTATTCTCGGGGAAGTGCAGCGCGGCCCGCGACAGGATTCCGGGCTGGCCCGACGGCTTCGCGAAACGTGCGGCGGCGGCGACAAGATCCTGCCCCGTGGCGCGGTGCGCGCCGAGCGACCCGTTGGTAAGCGCGAAAACGCCCGGCAACCCCTCTGCCGACAGGTCGTGGATCTTGCGATTGCGGGCGCCCATGGGCACGCCCGGCTCGTAGGTCAGCGGCCGCACACCCGCCCAGGTGGACAACACATTGTCTCGCGTGATGCCGAGCCCCGGCACGAGATGGTTGGTCTCGGCGAGCAGGAATTCAAGATCGGCGGCATCGACGGCGATGGCGTCGCGATCGCCTTCGTAGAGTGTCTCCGTCGGGCCGAAGAAATGCAGGTCGCGCCAAGGCATGCAGTAGAACGGCCGCCCGGCGCGGGTAACGCCGGCAACGCCGTGGCCCCGGCATTCCGGCGGCAGCTTGACGATGATGTGCGCGCCCTTCGTCCCCGTGATCTTGGGCGATACGGCCTGGCCGGTCAGCGCATTCACGTCATCGACCCAGATGCCGGCGAGGTTGAGAACCACGGGCGCGGAAACCATCGCCTTCTCGCCCGTGGCAGCATCAGCCAGCGTCACATGCCACGTCTCACCGTCGCGCTGGATACTGACCGCCGGCGTGTAATTGCGCGCAATGCAGCCGAGCCGTTCGGCGTCACGCACCATGTCGACCGCCACACGCTCGGGCCAGTCGATCTGGTATTCGGTATAGCAGGAGACCGCGCGCAGTTTATCGAGATCCCGGAGCCACGGCACGAAAGGCAGCTCGGCGAGCGCCTTCTTCGCCGACACGCGTTCGTAATCGAGTGGCACCCCGCCCTCGCCGAGGCTGCGCAACAGGAGAAAGGCGCTGTCCACCTGCCACGGCGCATAGGGTCCGCCGTGATAGATCGGATAGTGCATGCGGATCTTGCGGACGCGCTCGGGCTGCGTCTTCACGAAATCGCTGCGCACCTCCATAGAGCGGCGCACCGTATTGACCGCCTTGATGAAACGATCGGGGTGCCAGAGAAAAGTCGTCAATGGCCCGCCCGGCACGAGATAGCGCAGGCCACAGTGCAGGAGCCGGCTGGAGCGCGCCGTGCTCCCCGAGCCGAAATCGCCTTTCTCGAACAGCGCGACCGCATAGCCCTGCGCGGCAGCCGCCTGGGCTGCCGCCGCGCCGTTTATGCCGCCGCCGACGACGACTATGTCGAAGCGGCGGCGATCCAGTGATGCCAAAGACGATCGCATGGTTCTATTCGGTCACTACATTAGTCTGCTATGTTTGACTCGCTCAAATTGCTGGCCAGCGATCACTTGGTCAGCGTCGTCTTCTCGGTGATCAGCGGCCCGTAGGACAGCGAGCCATCGAGCTTATAGCCATAGTCAAGGCCGGCGCGTCGGGCCCAGACCAGCTTCTGCTCGAACAGCGGCACCGCGCAGACATCGGCGATGATCTTCTCCTGCGCGGTCTCCCACAGCGCAATCTGCTTGGCCTGCTCAACTTCGTTGGCAGCCTGGTCGATCTCCTTGTCGGCGACCTTGCAATGCGAGAAGTTCGTGACCGCCGTCGGCGTGCCGACCGAGCTGCCAGAATGATAGAATTCCTTCAGGTAATTCTCGGCAACGGGGAAGCGCGACGCCCCGTAGACAACAATATCACTGAGATTCTGCCGAATTTGCTGATGGTAAGTGGCGTGTTCGACCACATCCATCTCGATATCGATTCCGACTTTCTTGAGCTGAGCCTGCACGATCTGCGCCGGACCGAGGCTGGTGACGTTTTGGCTCGCAATGACCTTCAGCTTGAGGCCGTCGCCGAAGCCTGCTTCCTTCAGGAGCTGCTTCGCCTTCTCGGGATCGTAGGCCGGCAGCTTCGCATCCGGATCGGCGCCGAGCGTCGCCGTCGGGAAGATCGTGGTCGGCAGCGTCGACACAAGCCGGCCCTTGAAATCGACCACCTGCTGGGTGTCGATCGCATGGGCTATCGCCTGACGGACGCGAAGGTCGTCGAGAGGCTTGTGCGTCATGTTGAGATAAGCGGTGCCTTGATAGGCAGGCTCCATGACGTCAAGGACCGTATCCTTCTGGCCCTTCATGCGCTCCGCCCACTTCTGGTCTTGACGGCCATAGACGAGATCAAGCTCACCGGATGTATAAGCGAGGTCACGGCTCGCGTCGGAACGGATATAACGGTAGACGATCTTGTCGATCTTCGGCGTGCCGCGGAAATAATCCTTGTGGGCCTTCAAGCTGACAGACTGGCTCGCCTTGTAGTCATCGAAAGCGAACGGACCCGTGCCAACGGCCTTGGTGCGGAAATCGTCGCCGTATTGCTCGACCGCCTTCTTGCTGACGATGAAGCCGCCCTGGAAGTTGACGAGCGAGTAGAGCAATGAAGACGATGGCTTCTTGAGCGTGATCTTCACGGTGAGGGGGTCGACGGCTTCGACACTCTCTATATTCGCGAAGTCGGAGGAGAACGAAGAACGCTTCGGGTCCGCCGCGCGCTGCAGCGAAAACACGACGTCGTCGGCCGTCAGCGTGCCGAAATCACCGTGGAACTTGACGCCCTCGCGCAGCTTGAAAGTCCAGACCTTCTTGTCATCGGAGACCGTCCAGCTTTCGGCGAGATCGGGCTCGATATCGTCGAGGCTCACCGAGCCGGGCTTGAAGCGCACCAGACCGTCGAACATCCAGGCCAGCAGGATTTTCTCCTGCGTGGCCGCGCCACGGTGCGGATCGAGCGTGCCGAGATCGGACGCCGCCATGCCCACGGTGAGCACCTTGTCCTGCGCCAACGCTGGCACGGCGTGAAGAAGAGCCGTCGCGCTGATGGTCAAGCCAAGCGCGATGATCGCCGATTTAAATCGCATTATGTCCACCCCTGTGAAGAACTAGTCGCTGCTCAAGGGAACAGCGGCCACGACCCAAATAACTTCCGCCCTTGTCTGGCCGGGATTACGCCACCTATGGGGCGCTTTACTGTGATAGCGAAAACTATCACCAGGATTGAGCATGAAGGCCTTGTCCTCGATCCAGAGTTCGAGCTGCCCCTCAAGAACAAGACCGACCTGCTCGCCACGCTCTATCGTGAAGAGCTCCTCGCCCGTCGAACCACCCGGCTCGATATAAGCGCGGTAAACGTTGATGCCCGCCGAAGGCTGCGGCGTGACGATCACTTTCTCGATGCCCTTTTCCGGCGCATTGAGCGACGGATGACTGCCGGCACGCGCGACGATGCCCTTCTCGTCAACTGTCGGCGCCTCGCCAAACTTCAACAGCGTCTCGGACGGAACCTCCAGCGCGTCGGCGATAAGCCGCAACACCCTGACAGACGGTGAACTCAGGCCCCGCTCGATCTGGCTGACGAGACCGACGGAGAGCCCACACATCTGCGAGAGGCTTGAGATGGAAAGGCCACGCTTCTTCCGCGTCTGCCGAATCTGCTGCCCGAGCCACAGGTCGGCGACGCTACGCGCTTCATAAGTCGTCACTTTGCCTTCCATCTCCCAAACCCGGAGCCGTCATGATGGTGAAACGCTCGCATTTGTGACCTCATCATTCAAGTGAAATTTTCATATTGACGATGGCATCACCGCGCCCCTAAGGTGGCCGCCATTCGCAGCTATCGGTGGTACATGCGCTCACGCTCCTTCCGCTCGCCTTGCGGCCGCGGTTGCCGCAAGGCGGCGCCACGCCGTGGGGAAAGACGAGGCCCACATCCGTGTTGACCTTCATTCTCAAGCGGTTGCTTGTGGCCATTCCAACCCTGCTCGGCGTTTTGACCGTCGTGTTCTTCGTCGTACGCGTGGCCCCCGGTGATCCCGCCATCGTCATTCTCGGCGAGTCCGCCAACGCCCAGGCGCTCGAGACGCTGCGGGAACAGCTGGGGCTGAACAAGCCGCTTATCGAGCAGTATTTCTCATTCCTCGGATCAGTGCTGCAAGGTGATCTTGGTCGTTCCATGATCAGCAATCAGCCTGTGCTCACCGAAGTCTGGCGCGTATTGCCCTACACTTTTGAATTGACCGGGGCCGCACTTCTGATTGGCATCATCTTTGGGATTCCGCTTGGCGTGATTTCGGCGCGTTATCGCAATGGCTGGGCGGACTATATCGTCCGTTTCTTCTCGTTGCTCGGCCTGTCGTTCCCCGCATTCATTTCCGCGATCCTGCTTCTCCTCGCCTTCGCGATCACGATCCCGCTCTTCCCGGTGATCGGCGAGGCAAGCTATGCCGATCCCGCACAACGCCTGCGAGCGCTCGTGCTTCCGGCCTTGAACCTCGGCCTGATCATGGTGGCCTATATCACCCGCGTCAGCCGCTCCAGCATGCTCGCGGTCATCAACCAGGACTACATCCGCACCGCGCAAGCCAAGGGCGTGCCGCCGGGCATGGTCGTCGGCCGCCACGCCCTGCGCAACGCGCTCATCCCGATCGTCACCGTCATCGGCCTTTATCTCGGCGTGCTCATCGGCAATTCCGTCCTGACAGAAATCGTCTTCAACAGGCCTGGCCTCGGTAAACTCATCGTCATTGCGCTCAACCAGCGCGACTATCCGACGTTGCAGGCAATGCTGGTGATCTATGCCGTCTTCATCGTCCTGGCCAACATCCTGACTGACCTCGTCTATGGCGTCATCGATCCGAGGGTTCGCAACAAATGAGCGCAGTTCCCGAGATCCGCAGGTCGGCCAGCAGCAAGGTCTGGAGATGGGTTCGCCGCAACAAGGCGGCCTCGCTCGGCGCGGCCATCATGGTCATCGTGACGCTGTCCGCCATCCTTGCGCCCTGGATCGCGCCCTATGACCCGGACGAGCAGAACATCATCCTGAACCTGGGGCCGCCCACGGCCGAACACTGGCTCGGTAACGACACCTATGGTCGGGATACGCTGTCGCGCATCATCTGGGGGGCGCGCGTGTCGCTCTTCGTCAGCCTCACGTCGATCTCGCTCGCCATGATCATCGGCGGCGCGTTCGGCGTGGTGGCCGGCTATTTCGGCGGCCGCACCGATCGCATCATCATGGCCTGCATGGACGTCCTTCTGTCCTTCCCAAGCCTGGTGATGGGCCTGCTCGTCGTCGCCGTGCTCGGGCCGACGATGCTGAACCTGATCATCGCGATCGCATTCACCGCCATCGCGCCCTTCGCGCGCATCGCCCGTGCCCCGACCCTGTCGATCAAGAACCGCGAGTTCGTCGAGGCGGGCCGCACTATTGGATTTTCCGACCTCAGGATCATGGTGCGCTACATCATCCCGAACATCGCCGACGAGGTCGTCGTGCTCGGCACCTTGTGGCTCGCGACGGCCGTGCGCACGGAAGCCTCGCTCTCCTTCATCGGGCTCGGCGTGCGTCCGCCCACACCGACCTGGGGCGGCATGATCCGCGACGGTTTCGAGAACATGCTCGATGCACCATGGCTCGTCATCTTCCCGAGCATCGCGATCCTCATCGTCATGATCGCGCTGAACCTGCTCGGCGACGGGCTGCGTGACGCAACCGACCCGCGCCTGCGCCACGAGTGAGTGAAGCGCCAGCGTGGCGTGGAGAAAGCGAGACCGCGATGACAGCGCCGACCATCGCTGAAGACCTTGCCCGGTTCGTGCGCGACCTCACGCCCTCGGCCGTTCCGACGAACGTCAACGAGCGGGCACGCCATCTCATCCTCGATGGCATCGGCACCGCCCTCGCGGCCAATGCGCGCCGCATGGGCGACGCATTCATCGCGGCCCTCGCGCCCTTGAGCATAAGCGGCACATGTCCCGTCATCGGCAGGACGGAGAGGTTTGCGCCGCGCGACGCGGCGCTCCTGAACGGCCTCGTGATCCACAGCCTCGAGTTCGATGACACCCATATGGGCGCCGTGCTGCATCCCACGGCGACGGCCTTCGCGGCAGCCCTTGCAGCAGCGGAGATGACGGACGCGGCAGACGATGCCCTCGTCACCGCCTATATCGCCGGGCTTGAATGCGGCACGCGCGTCGGTGCGCTGGCGCCGGGCCTCTTCCAGGCGGCGGGCTTTCATCCGACCGGCGTGGTGGGCATCTTCGCCGCCGCGCTCGCCGCCGGCAAGCTGCTCGGCCTCACGGTCCCGCAATTGGTTGATGCACAGGGGCTGGCGCTCTCGATGGCCTCCGGCTCCATGCAGTTCCTGCAAGGTGGCGGCGTCGGCAAGCGCTTCCATGCCGGCTGGGCCGCGCAATGCGGCCTCGTCGCCGCATCGATGGCACGCGAGGGCATCGCCGGCGCGAAAGGAGCGTTCGAGGGCCAGCACGGTCTTTTTGCCAGCTTCACCCGCCAGCCGGTGTCGAAGGCCAAGGCCGCGACAGTCCTGGCCGCGCTCGGCAGTTCCTGGGAGACCCTGGCCGTCGCGGTAAAGCCATATCCGGCAGCCTATTACACCCATGCATGCATCGAAGCGGCGATCGACCTGGCGCTCGCCAACGTCATCGATATCACGCGCATTGTCCGCGTCGAGGCCCGCGTGCCCCCGCCAGTCCTGCCGAAGATCGCCGAGCCCCATGCGGCAAAGGCGCAACCTGCCGATGTCTCAGCTGCGCAATTCGCGCTGCCTTTCCTGGTTGCCACGGCCCTCAGGGCACGGCATTTCGGGCTCGGAGAGCTGACGCCGCAAACCCTCGCGGACCCGGCTATTCTCGATCTCGCCAGACGCGTCACATGCACGGGAGACGCCACGCTGGACTTTCCGCGCTATTACGGCGGCGAGGTCGCGATCTCGCTCGACGACGGCCGCGTCTTGACGCATCGCGTCGCCATCAACCTCGGATCCGAGGACCGGCCTGTCGGGAAGGACTTCATCCTGGCGAAATTCGCGAGCAACTGCCAGCTGGCCGGTCAGCCTGAACACGACGCGCTCGTAGCCCGTCTCGGCCATGACGTCCGAGCACTTGTGGCGGCGACCGGGGCGCGGGTCCCGGCCTGATGCCAACAGGCTTCAGCCATCCCGGTCGCCACCGCCGTCCCCCACGGCCATGATGATGGACTGCATCAGGCCGTTGAGCTGGTCGCGATAGCCGGTGCGCGCGGATGGGTTGCCCTCATCCGAGGTCATCACCACGCTCAGACCGAGCGCCGGCACGATATAGAGCATCTGCCCGCCATAGCCCCAGGCGTAGCGCACATCCTGCCCCGCCATCCGGCGCAGGAACCAGCCATAGCCATAGGCGTCACCCGTGAAGCGCGAGGCCGTGCGCGGCGTCCAGGACTGGTCGATCCAGCCTTCGGAGATCACTGTCGCACCGGCGCGATTGCGCCCCCGATTGCGGTAGAGCTCGCCGAAGGCCAGCAGTGCGCGCGGCGTCATCGCCATTTGGTTTCCGCCGAGATAGATCCCCTGCGGGTCGCGCGCCCAGGAGGCTATGGCGAAGCCTTCCACGGGTTTCATCCACTCCTGCGCGAGAGCGAGCGTGGAACGACCCGTGACCCGGGTGAGGATAGCCGAGAGAAGATGGGTCGACCCCGTCGAGTACAACATCGCACCGCCGGGCTCGTCGTCGAAATCCTGCTCCAGCGCATAGCGCACCCAGTTGCGGCTCGCTACCCAGCGCCCATAGTTGGGACCGGACGTGCGCCCGAGCCCCGCCTGCATCGACAGCAGATGGCCGATGGTCACGCGCGCCAGCCGTGGATCGGGATCGCCCGGCAGATCGCGCAGCAGCAACGGGGCGATCGCTTGGTCTGGACCTTCAAGAATGCGCCTGTCGATCGCAATGCCGACGAGAGCTGACATCACCGACTTCGACGCTGATTTGATGTTGGTGGGACGCGTGGGCGAATGGCCGCGATAGCCGCGCTCGGCCAAGATTTCACCGCGACGCGCGACAAGCACGGTTTCCAGGGCCTCGAGTTCCCCGGCCTTGTCCAGAAGTCCGCTCAGCACGGCATCGAGGGACCGCGCGACTTCCGGCGGATCGGCTTGCGGCGGATCGGTTCGCTGCGGTGAGGCTTGCGGCGATGAGGCTTGCGGCTTTGCGTCGCCTCCGGCGGGCGCGGCCGGATGCCCCTCCTCGGCCCGAAGAGGCGTTGCGGTGATCAACAAGGCGGAGGCGAGAAATATCCTGCGGTCCATGGTCAACCGATTGAGGGCGCGTTTATGGCGAAATCGTGTGTCGAGGCTGCAATCACGGCGGGTCTCACGCCAAGTTGACGGCAAGTTGACGGGAAGCCGCTTCCTCGACAATGCTTCCCGCCGCCTCATTTCCCGTCGCGCGTCATGCCGGGGCGGGTTATGTGTCGATGTCCGGACAATTTCAGGTTGAGCGCCCATGACCACAGAAACGAAAGCCCCCTCCTCGATCGATCCCGTAAAGCTCGACAAGTTGGCCGAAGTGGCCGTGAAGGTCGGTCTGGGGCTGCAGCCGGGCCAGAACCTCTTCCTCACCGCACCCGTCACGGCGCTGCCGCTCGTCCGGCGGATCGCGGAGCATGCCTACAAGGCCGGCGCCGGCCTCGTGACACCGTTCTTCTCCGACGAGGCGATGACACTCGCGCGCTACCGCTTCGCCGCGGATGAGAGCTTCGACAAGGCCCCGGGCTGGCTCTACGAGGGCATCGCCAAGGCCTTCGGCGAAAACACCGCGCGCCTTGCCATCGTCGGCGACAACCCCATGCTTCTCTCGGGCGAGGACCCGGGCAAGGTCGCGCGCGCCAACAAGGCCAACTCCGTCGCCTACCAGCCGGCGCTGGAGAAGATCGCCGGGTTCGACATCAACTGGAACATCGTCGCGTTCCCCGGCGCCTCCTGGGCCGCGCAGGTCTTCCCGGGCGAGGACGAGGCAACAGCGGTCGGCCGGCTCGCGGATGCCATCTTCGCGGCCTCCCGCGTCGACACCGATGATCCCGTGGCCGCCTGGGCGGCGCACAACGCCGCGCTCAACACCCGCACCCGCTGGCTGAACGAGCGTCGTTTCAGCGCCTTGCATTTCAAGGGACCGGGCACGGACCTGACGATCGGCCTCGCCGATGATCACGAATGGCAGGGCGGCGCCTCCAAGGCCAAGAACGGCATCATCTGCAACCCGAACATCCCGACCGAGGAAGTCTTCACCACGCCCCACGCGCGCCGGGTCGACGGCTATGTCCGCAGCACCAAGCCGCTGTCACACCAAGGCACGCAGATCGACAACATCGCCGTCAAGTTTGAAGGCGGCCGCATCGTGGAGGCGACCGCGAGCCGTGGCGCCGAGGTCTTGAACAAGGTGCTCGACACCGACGAGGGCGCGCGGCGCCTCGGCGAGGTGGCGCTTGTTCCCCATTCCTCCCCCATCTCGAAGAGCGGCATCCTGTTCTATAACACGCTGTTCGACGAGAATGCCTCCTGCCACATCGCGCTCGGCCAGTGCTATTCCAAGTGCTTCATAGACGGCGCGAAGCTGACGCCGGAGGAGGTCGCCGCCAAGGGTGGCAACAAGAGCTTCATCCATATCGACTGGATGATCGGCTCTGACGACATCGATATCGACGGCATCGGCGCGGATGGAAGCCGCACGCCGGTATTCCGCAAGGGCGAATGGGCGTGACGCCCGGACCATGCTGATCCGGCCCCAGATCCGGCCGTCAACGCCCGACGACCGGCAGAGACTCTTCGCGATCTGGGACGCCGCTGTCCGCGCGACGCACCATTTTCTGGCGCCGCGCGATCTGGCGGCGATCGCGGATATGGTGCTTAATCACTATCTGCCCACGGCCAAGCTCGCGGTCATCGTCGACGAAGGCGGTCAGGCATTCGGCTTCCTCGGGCTGAACGGCAGCCACATCGACAGCCTCTTCGTGCATCCTGGCCATCACGGCCAAGGCGGCGGCAGGGCGCTGGTGGAATGGGCGGCGCGCAGCCGATCAACCCTGACCGTTGACGTCAACGAGCAAAACGAGGGCGGCCGGCTGTTTTACGAACGGCTCCGCTTCGTCGAGATGGGCCGCTCCTCCCGAGACCATGACGGCCGTCCCTATCCGCTCCTGCACTTGCGGCGGACGGAAGGCGTCACCTGATCGGACCTGCCCGGCTGCCCGCTCTTGCGCCCCTCCCTCGGCCGAAGGCGAAGGGCGGAACGCGTCCGAGTTGACAGCTCGCCCTTCCATGAATGAGCCTGCGTGTTTCCCATCGCCGCGACGGCAAGTTTCTTGCGTTGCGGCTAGGGCAACGCGTGGGAGTGTGTGGCATGTGCCGACTGAAGGAATTCCGGTTGTTCGTCGCTGCCTTCGAGGAAGCCTCTTTCTCAGCGGCGGCCCGGCGGGAGAATGCCACCCAATCGGGCGTGTCGCAGCACATCCAGCGCATGGAAGAGAGCTTGAAGGTCCGCCTGTTCCACCGTCGCGGCAAACGCGTGGTGCCGACCCCGGCGGGTGAGGCCTACTACAGGCATTGCGTGGAACTGTTGCGTTCCCATGCCGACGCCCTCCGCGATCTCCAACGCTTTCGCGGGGAGGAAGGCGAGCTCCGGGTTGGCGTCACACCCTGGATCGCCCGTCATGTGGTGCCGGCCGCACTCGATAGCTTCGTCAGCGTCTATCCCAATGTCTCGTTGATCATCATCGAGGATGAGAACCACTCCCTCGCCGAACGAGTGAAACGCGGCGAATTCTCCTTCGTGGTAATGCCGGAGACCGACCTTGCGGAGAACCCCACGGTTCTCCTGGAAAGCCCCGCCTATCTCGCCTATGGCCGCAGCCGCGAGGCGGATCTGCCCGATGTCGAGCTGCCCGGCCAGCTGTCGCGCGTCAAGCTCGTGATGTCGTCGAGCTGGAGCCGCTGGCGCAAGGTGGTGGATCGCTACCTCGCCGACAACAGTTGCGAGCCCCGCCAGGCCATTGAGATTACCTCCTTATCCGCCGCGATCAAGGTGCTGACAAACTCCGACTGGTGTTCAATCCTGCCCGGCCTCATCGTTTCAGCCGACTCGGACCGCGACCTCGTCGCGATGAAGCTTTTGCCGGACGCGCCGGTTTTCCGCATCATGTCCGTCTGCGCCAACAGGCCCCTGTCGGAAGCCGGAAAGACTTTCCATGCCATGCTTGCCGATGAAATCACGGCGCTGGGCCAGCGGGGCTTTGGCGTGCCCGTCATTGCGGAACGGGCGCGCGGTCGTCCCACTACGAAAGTGGTCGCGCCCGCGCGCAGGGCAGCCAAGCGTGTCGCCGGGGACGCGGCGATTATTCGCCCCAAACATCCCGCATGATACGCAGCCAGTTGCCCGACATGATCTTTTCGACGTCGCTCTCGGCGACCCCCCTGGCCTTCAGGCGATCGAACATGGCGCCGACCTTGCTCATGGTGTCGATGCCGTCCGTGGCGCGGTTCTCGTAGGTGTACCAGTCGCCCATGGGGCCGGTGACGTTCGGATAGATGCCGTGCTGGCCCCACATCTTGGCCCACCCGGCGGGATTGGCCGGGAAGCCTTCCGGAATGTCGCCACCGAAACCGACATGCTCGACGCCGGCGACCTTGATGAGATGCATGAAGTGGTCGACCAGATCCTCGACTGTCGGCATCCTATCGAAGCGCAGCAGCGGCGGCCAGGCCACGGCGCCAGTCAGGCCGCCCTTCTCGGCCACCGCACGGATGAGATCATCGGTCTTGTTGCGCGGGCTCGGATGCAGCGCATAGGCATTCGCGTGGCTGAACACGAGGGGGCGCTTCGCGGCGGCGATGTAGCCTGCGCTGGTCGTGAGCCCCGAATGCGAGAGATCGACGATGATGCCGTGCGCTTCCATCGCGTCGAGCCAGGCGCGGCCGGCCTCGGTGATGCCGCGATCGCCGTCATTGACGAAGGACGCGCCGTAACCGAAAGCGTTCCGTTCGTTGTAGGTCGGCTGCATGATGCGCATGCCGAGGCGCTTGAAGGTGCCGAGCAATGCGACGTCGCCCTCCACCATCAACGAGTTCTGCGAGCCGATGATGATGCCGACGACACCGGCCGCATGGGCCGCCTCGATCTCGGCCGCGCTCGTCACGATGGTGGCCAGATCCGGCATGGCGGCGACGGCGCTACGCAACTCTTCAAGCTGGAGCAGGGCATCATGAAGCCCGGCCTGGGGACGCGTGGCCGTGAGGTTGATGGCGGACACCCCGCCCGCCAGCGTGCGCTGCATCTGTTCGCGCGTCACTGCCGCGCAGTTGAGACCGTCGATGATCAGGGGGCCGGTCGGCTTGTGGGCATGCGTCATCGTTTCCTCCATGAGGCTTTTCAACAATCGATGGTACAGGGGGTGAGCCGGGCGACCTGAATGTGTCCGGCGCGGTCGTCGGGTCTAGCGGTGGGCCATCACGTCTGCTCGTTCGCCAGCCGGGGATCGAGCGCGTCGCGCAAGGCATCGCCGAGCATGTTGATGGCAAGGATGGTGAAGGTGATCGCAGCACCGGGGAAGACCGAACTCGCCCAGGCCGTCTGCACGTATTTCTGGCCTTCGCTGATCATGCCGCCCCAGGTTGGGGTCGGTGGTTGCACGCCAAGCCCAAGAAAGCTCAGGGTCGCCTCTATGAGGATCATGCGCGAGAGCTCGTAGGTAGCCACGACGATCAGGGCGGACAGGACATTCGGCGCGATGTGCTTGAGAATGATGCGTATCGGCGGGGCGCCGATGGCGCGCGCGGCCTCCACATATTCGAGTTCGCGCACGGAAATGACATCCGCGCGCACGATGCGGGCGATCTGGGGCCAGGCGGATATGCCCATCAGCAGGATCAGCACCGGAACCGATGCGCCGATCGCGGCCGTGACGGCAATGACGAGAAGGATAACGGGAAACGACAGCTGCGCGTCGATGGCGCGCAACACCAGTGCGTCGACCCATCCCCCGGCATAGCCGGCGATCAGGCCCATCAGGGCGCCAATCACGCAGGCGATGATGACGGCCGCCAGCGAGATCGCAAGGGTTACCCGCGTGCCATAGATGATGCGCGAGAGGATATCGCGGCCCAACTGGTCCGTGCCCAGCCAATTACTGCCCTGGCCGGTCAGAAAGGACGGAGGACGCAGTCGCCGGACAATGCTTTGCTGGTAGGGATCGAACGGCGCGATCAGGCTTGGGAACAAGGCGCAAACCAGAACGACGGCGAGGAACAGCAGGCTGATCAGTGCAACGGGGGAGCGGAGCTGGCGTCCGAGGGCGATGAGCTTGGGATTGCGCGACCGTCCGACGGTCAGGGTCACGGCGCTCATCTCAGCCTCACGCGTGGATCAAGGACAGCATGGAGAAGATCGGCCGCCAGATTCGACAGCACGAAGATCACCGCGAAAAAGAAGACGACGGCTTGGACCACCGGATAGTCACGGGCATAGATGGCCTGGATCGCCAGCCGGCCGACCCCCGGCCATGCGAAGACGGTTTCGGTCACGATCACGCCTCCCATCAGCACGCCGAACTGCAGCGCCACGACGGTGACGACCGGGATCAAGGCATTGCGAACGGCGTGGTGCAGGAGCACGGCCATTTCCGTCAGGCCCTTCGCGCGCGCCGTGCGGACATAGTCCTGACGGATCGTTTCCAGCAGCGTCGAGCGCATCACGCGCGTCACCAGCGCCAGCATGGTCGAGGCGAGCGTGGTCGCGGGCAGGATGAGATGCCAGATCGTGCCACTGCCTGTACTGGGCAGCCAGCGCAGCCAGACGGAAAAGATGATGATCGACAGGATACCCCAGTAGAAGGTCGGCACCGCCTGGCCAAAAGCCGTCACGCCTCGCACCGTGAAATCCAGCGGCGAATTACGGAAGTAAGCCGAAGCAATGCCAGCGGGAATTCCGATGATCACTGAGAGTGCCAACGTCGCGAGAGCCAATTCGAGCGTGGCCGGCAGACGCTCGATGAGGAGATCGACCGCCGGCTCCTGAAAGCGCAGCGAATTACCGAAGTCACCGCGCATCGCGCGTTCGGTGAAGACGAAAAACTGCTCCACGACAGGCCTGTCGAGCCCGTTCTGCTCCCGAAAGGCCTGCCGCGCTTCTTCGGAGGCATCGATCGGCAAGAACAGCTCGACCGGATCGCCGCTCAACCGCGTCAGCAGAAAGCACGCCATCAGGATGCAGAAGAGCGATGGCAGCGTGTAGAGGATCCGTCTGATCACATAGCCGAGCATGGCGCCCTCTTCTCACGAGGCTTGAAAGCAGCCGGCCTGAAAAGACAGAGCTGGCTGGGATGTCGGCCCTGCCCCGGGACGCCGCCGGGACAGGGAAGTCAGCGTCGACCAGGACGTCGCTCAGGACATGGACATGCCGTAGAGCGCCCAGCGCTGATCGCCACGCGGCAGGAAGTCCTTCACACGGTCAGTCACCCCATAAAGATCGACCGCCTGGTAAAGGAACAGAACCGACGCATCGTCATGCATGATCTGAGCGGCCTTCTTGTAGATCTCCGCGCGCTTGGCGGGATCCACTTCCTTGGCACCGGCGTCGATCAACGTGTCGATTTCAGGATTTGCGAGGTAAGAGTAACGCCAATCCGATCGATACTGGGCCCATTGCAGGTCGGGATCATCAGCCGGTGCGAGGCCGACGAAACCCATCGGCGCGAGTTCGCGGGCGCTCAGCTGGCGCAGGAACTCGCCTGCCTCCAGCGAGACCATCTCGGCCTTCACACCGACTTCCGCGAGCATGCCCGCGACAGCTTCCGCGACTTCACGATCCTGGGCATAGCGGCCGGTGGGGAACTTGAAGGTGATCGTCAGACCGTTGGGAAAGCCAGCCTCGGCGAGCAACGCCTTGGCCTTCGCGGGATCGAAGGGATAGTCCTTGATAGAGGGATCGAAGCCGATCTGCTCTTTCCGAAGGATCTGGCCGCTGAGGAGCCGCCCCTCACCCTGGAGAAGGCTGTCGAGGATCGCCTGCTTGTCTATCGCATAATTGAGCGCCTGGCGCACGCGCTTGTCATGCAGGGCGCCGGGATGCTCCGGCAGGTTTGAGAGGCCGATGGTGAAGATGCGGTAGCTCGGCACGGAAACGACACGCAAGCCTTTCTGTGCCTTGATTTGGGCTGCAGCCGAGATCGGGATGTTGGTGGCGATGTCGAACTCGCCGGCAAGCAGGCCGTTGGTGCGGGCCGTGTCGTCAGGCACTGGGCGCCAGACGAGCTTGTTGATGCCCGCCGGCACCTTGCCCCAGTACTTCGCATTGGCATCCATCACGATGCGATTGTCTCGCACCCATTCCGTCAGCACATAAGGGCCGGTGCCGATCGGCTTCCTGCCGAAGCCCTCGGCTCCGCCAGCTTCGGCCCAATACTTCGGCGGCACAATGAAGATCTGGCTGAGGATGAGGTGTAGCGCGGGATACGGGTGCTTGAGATAGAGCATGACCGTATGGTCATCCTGCTTCTCGGCGCGGTCGATTGGCGCGGCATAACGGCCATAGGCAGGCGTTATCTTGACGTCCGTGAATATTTTGAACGTATTGACGACCGCGTCCGCGTTGAAATCTTCGCCATTCGTATATTTAACGCCCTTCCGAAGCACGATCTTGACCGTCTTGGGATCCGTCAGCTCGTAGCTCTCGGCGAGCACCGGCTCGGTCTTGCCGGTTTTGGGGTCCACCCAGAACAACGACTCGACGATCGCGCTGCCAACGTTGATCTGTTCCTGCGTGGTCGAGAAATTCGGCCACAGGGAAACCGGATCGAAGCCTTGCGCGACGGTCAAGGTACCCGCCGGCAGAGCCATGGCGGATGAGCCACGCCCGAGGATCGCTGCCATCAACGCCTGCCCGGCAAGCGCCGCATTAAAGGTACGCCTGTTTATCTTCATGCCTGTTCCCCTTTTGCTTCTTTGCCGTGGTTGCCTTAGGCCGCGTCAGCGCGTTCCCTTGGCCTGCTTCAGGTCGAGGAAAATCGCCCCATGCGGATCGATGCGCACCGAGGCCGACGGGCCGGCGACGATCGTGCATTCCCGTTCCTCGATCACCGCCGGCCCCGTAAAGCTCGCGCCGGGTGCGAGCTGGGCGCGGTCATAGACCGCCGTCTCCACATAGCGGCCGAGTTCGGGGAAAAAGACCGGGCGATTGCCCTTGACCTCGGGCGCTGCCGCTGGCGTAGCGGGATGTGGCTCAGCTCCTCCCGCCTGCAGAACGGCTGGTCCCGAGATAGTCATGCGGCAGGTGATGAGCTCGACAGGCAGGTGGTCATGGGCATGACCGTAGCGCAGACGGTGCGCGGCATAGAACGCCTGAGCCATGCCTTGGAGGTCGCCCGCCGCGAACGTGGCCTCGTCAATCTCAACCGCGACCTCACGGCCCTGGCCGAGATGGCGCAAATCCATGAAGCGGCGAATGACGGGAGCATCATCATCACCGATGCCCGCCTCCGCCAGAATGGCGATGCCCTCCTGGCGCATGTCGTCATAGACGGCAATCACGCTGGACCAATCGGCCTTGTCCAGGCTCGTGACATGCGAGCGGGCGAGATCAAAGGCCACCGAACTGGCAACGAGACCATAGGCCGAGGCAGCCCCCGCCCCTGGCGGCACCACCACGCCCTTCATCCCCAGCGCCCGCGCCAGCTCGTAGGCATGGACCGGCCCTGCCCCGCCGAAGGAGAACAGGTAGAAGTTGCGGGGATCTTCACCACGCTCGGCGATGTGCACCTTGCAGGCCGCCAGCATGTTCTCGTTGACGACGCGGAATACGCCTTCCGCGCAGCGCTCGACGCTCATGCCGAGAGGCCGGCTCAACCCGGTCTCGACAGCGCCCCAGGCCGCGCCGGCATCGAGCTTCATGTCGCCGCCGAGGAAATTGTCGGGATTGAGATAGCCGAGCACCAGATTGGCATCGGTCACGGTGGGCGCCCTGCCGCCGCGCCCGTAGCAGGCCGGCCCGGGCGCCGAGCCGGCGCTGCGCGGGCCGACCGCCAGAAGGCCAAGACCATCGACCTGGGCGATGCTGCCGCCTCCCGCGCCGATCTCGATCAGCTCCACCACCGGGATGCGGATGGGCAGGCCGCTGCCCTTCTGGAAGCGCGAGACCCGCCCCACCTCGAATACATTGGACTTCTTGGCCTCGTGATTGATGACCAGGCCGATCTTGGCTGTCGTGCCGCCCATGTCGAACGTCACGAGATTGGGCATGCCCATGCGCCGGCCATATTCGATCGCGGCTAGCACGCCGGCCGTCGGGCCTGATTCCAGCATGCGGATCGGCAGCTGCTTCACCGTCTCGGCGCTGGACACGCCGCCCGACGACACCATGATGTGGAGCGGCCGCTCGTAACCCCGCTCGCGCAGCGTCTCCGTCGTCGCATCGAGATAGTGACCAACGATCGGCTGCACATAGGCGTTCGCCAGCGTGGTCATGCTGCGCTCATATTCGCGGATTTCCGGTGAAACCGTGCTCGAGCAGCTGATCAGGAGATCCGGCAATTCCTCCCTGAGGATCTCCGCCGTCCGGCGCTCGTGCGCCGCATTGCGGAAGGCGTGCAGATAGACGATGGCGACGGCCTCGACCTTCTCGGCGGCGAGCGTCTTCGCCAGGGCGCGCACGGCGTCCTCGTCCAGCGGCACCAGCACGTTTCCGTCACGGTCCAGCCGTTCCGCCACGTCGAAGCGCAGATCGCGGTCCGCCAGCGGCGTCGGCATATCCATCCGCACGTCGTAATTATCGTAGCGAAGCTCGGTGGCCATCTCGACGGTATCACGGAAGCCGGCTGTCGCGATGAGCGCCGTACGCGCGCCGCGGCGCTCGATAAGCGCATTGGTGATCAGAGTCGTGGCGTGAACCGCGATCTCCAGGGCGTCGGCATCGACATCCGCATTGCCGAAGAGCTCGGAGAGCCCCTGGCGCACACCTTCCGCCGGATCGTGTGGGGTCGTGAGGCATTTCGCGATGCTCTGCCGGCCGGTTGCCGGATCAAGCAGAACGAAATCCGTGAATGTGCCGCCGATATCGAAGCCGAGGCGCAATGTCTTGGTCATGGTATTCACTCGGCCTCCGGAACGACGCCGTAAAGCTCTTCCGCCTTCCCACGGCTGACGAAGCCCTTGCGAATGTCGGCGGCCAGCGCGGCCGGATCGCGCCGCGCGGGATCGCCGTAGCCACCGCCGCCGGGCAGTTTCAGCGTCAACTCCTGCCCCTCCTGCAGCGTGAAGGGCTCGAAGGGGGCCTGTTCGCCATCGATGAGGAACTCTCCCTTGCCGCCGGGCAGTCCGCCATCGAGGCCTGGCGGCGGAAAGACCACCTTGTCCGGGCGTAGCGTGAGATTGGCCGGGCCGCGCAGGGTGCGAACGCGGATCACCTGCCCGAGCCCACCGCGGAATTCACCCGCGCCGCCCGAATCCGGAGCCATCGAGCGTTCGGTGACGACGAGGGGCGCGCGATTCTCGATGATTTCGATGGGCGTGAGGCTGCCATTGCCGGGGAAGGCCATGGTCGGGAAACCATCCTTGCCCTGGACCGCGCCGGTTCCGCCATTAGGCAGCACATGCACCGAGAACGGCTCGTTCGCGGCATCGCGCCCAGAGCAGGTCATCCACCAGAAGGAGCCCGACCCCGCCTGGACACGGTCCGGCACGAAGGGCCTGAGCGCGCCAAAGATGGCGTTGTGCAGATGAAAGCTCGTCATCGACCGAGCGCGCACCGGCGCAGGGAACCGGGCATTCAGGATAGAGCCCTCCGGCGCCACGGTGGTCACCGGCCCGAACAACCCCTCGTTGTTGGGAACATTGGGAACGAGCGCGCATTTCACGGCGAACATCGAATGGGCGTGGGTGACGTTCAGCACGCAGTTGATGGAAGCATCGGCGCGCTGATCATCCGAACCGGTGTAGTCCAGGACCATGGCGTCGCCGCGCACCTGGAGATTGAGCTTGATCCGCGTCGGCTTGCGGAAGCCATCACATTCGATTTCGTATGGGTAGTCTCCATCCGGCAGTGCCGCGATGGCATCATGCATGGCCCGCGCGGAGCGTGACAGGATCTGCTCCGCGACCCCGTCCAGTGCGTTCACTCCATAGTCGGCGATGAACTGACCGATCCGCTCCTCGACAACCGTCGCCGCTCCGGTCATCGCGCCGAGGTCGCCCAGCACCAGCCGTGGGTGGCGGGTGTTGGCCGCGATGACGTTCATGATCGGCCGGTTGGGCTGGCCGGCCTCGTAGATCTTGCAGGGAGGAAGGCGGATTCCCTCCTCATAGACGTCGCGGGCGATGAGCTCATCCATCCGCCCGCCGACATCCGAGACATGGGCGGCAGCCGCGTAATAGGCCACGATCTCGCTGCCGTGGAAGATCGGCTTGATGACGTAGAAGTCGGGCAGATGGCCGTGGCAGATCCACGGGTCATTGGTGAACAGCACGTCACCGGGCTTCAAGGTCTCGGCCGGAAACTGCTGCAGCATGGTGCGTGCGGCGCTCGGCAGGGAGCAAGTGAAGGCGGGCACACAGATCTGTGCCTGGGCGATCGACCGCGCGTGCCTGTCCAGCAAAATAACCGCATAGTCACGGGAGTCCGCGACGATAGTCGAAAAGGCCGAATGGAGGAGCGCGACATCCGCCTCATCCATGATCGAGATCAGTCTATTCCAGAGAATCTGCAGATGAACGGGATCAAGCGCCTCGCGTTCATCACTGACAACTTCGACATCATGTGTTTGAGCACAGGCCATTGATCAATCCGCAGCAAGATCCGGTAGCTTCCATCCGGCTTCAACTGTGGATCGATCAAGAAAAAGCGTCCAATTATAAATCCGGGCATTCGATATCATGAAATGCGATGATCAAGCCGCATGCGCATGCCGGCGGGATTTTGGGCATCACCCCTGCCAGAGCGGCCTGCGGGGCGCGGCGAATACCCGCCAACCCTCTGCCAATAGGGGGAAAATTTCCGGCAGGCCGGCAAAGCGGCGCGCGCAATCTTTGAGCATGCGCGTGCCTCGTGATGTGAGATACGATGGAACTCGGACCTCAGAGAGTTATTCCTCGCCCGTCGGCAAATCCATGGACCCTCATTCAGACCCGCGCTGGCCATCCCTGCGGGCTCCCCGCCCGACTGTCCCAACTTTTCCCCCACCAAGCGATTGACAGCCACCCCGCCCCTTCCTTATATCGCATCCGCGTCGATGCGGATGCATCGTTTGGCGGAGTAGCTCAGCTGGTTAGAGCAGCGGAATCATAATCCGCGTGTCAGGGGTTCGAGTCCCTTCTCCGCTACCAACCAATTCACCCGCCAAATCAATGGTTTGGCGGGTTTTTCATTGCCTGAAAGGCCGAAAAAGCGTGTTGCAGGCTCCTGCAACGCACTACCATATTTTTCAATACGTTACGGAGGGGTGTCCGCTCCTCCACGCAACACCGGTGCAACACGAAAGGCGACATTTGTTCGCTATGCGTTCTTGGGAGAAAGGCAGCCGAAATGGGGCGCCTCATCGCCCCAACTTTCTGACGACGCCCCGCTCGACCGTCCTCCTCGGCAGTTGAAGCCCCGCCTCCTGGCCTTCGCTCGCGAATAGCTCCAGCCCGGGTTCATCGGGATAGCCCGCCCGCCTGTACACACAGGGTCGGACATAGGCGATGAAGCTTGGGCTCCCCCATTGGGCAATCTCATAATAGCCGGGGCCGTCATATTTGGGCTCGCTCGTCATGGCCGCGCCTCCCGGAGCTGGGAGAACAGCACCAAGGCCTTACGGGCCAGCCCGTTGGCCTGGAGCGCGCTCCAGATGATGGCAGCTTCGTTCTGAGCGTCCCCTTCGAAGCGCTCACGCTCGATCGTCAGCATCTCAACGAGTCGTGTCACGTGACACAGGTCGCAAAGCGTGGCCTCCAGATCCACCGAGCTCACGGCATACCGTTTGCGGCTGTCGTCAGGCATGCCGCGCGGCTTCTTTCGTTGCCCTGCTAGACCGGTGGCATATTTCGCCCCGTCAGCCTCCATGGCCTCCGCTGGCGTTTCTTCGGGCATCAGGAATTTGGGCAAGCCTCGGGCGGCTGCCGGAACGGTACGGTTCGGCATTGAGATTGCTTCTGTGAATTGATTTCGCTACTGTGTGTTAATGATAACGCATATTTTCGCTACGTAAAGTCGAAAATATGATAAGGTAGCGAAATGACACCAGCTCAATGCAAGATGGCACGCGCCGGCCTTGGTCTAGGCGTTCGAGAGCTAGCCGACCTCGCGAAGGTCAGCACGAACACCATCACCCGTTTGGAAGCGGGCGAGGAACTCAAAGAGCGCACCGTTGACGCTATTCGCCATGCCCTTGAGGCCGCTGGCGTCGTCTTCCTCGCTGACGGGGAGACATCGACAGGCGGGCCAGGGGTGAGGCTGAGGAGCGACGCATGACCAATGGAGATCAGCCTGGGCCATCCGTGCACCTAGCACTGACATCGGATGAGGCGTTGGTTCTCTTTGAATTTCTCAGCCAGGTTTTAGATAGGCGAGAGCTCAGCCATGTGGCAGGTGACGCTGAACGCCGTGTTCTCTCGGCTATGGTGTGCGATCTGGAAACGACGCTAAGCGCCCCATTGGCAGCTGATTATCATCTCCAGCTCGCCGCCGCGCGGCAGCGCATCGCGCATTCGGCGGAAGGCCTGAAGCCGGACGAGCTGAGCGCGGAGAACGACGGGTGAGGGATCGCACGCTGCGACCATTTATGCAGCGTGCTACGTGTTGACATATGTTTACACACCGGGGGGCATCGGTTATAACATGGCGAAACGGCCACGACATCCTGACAAGCACGTTGAGGAAGCTGTTGCTTATGCCGAGGGCAAAGGATGGCGGTTCGTAAAAGGCGAAAATCACTGTTGGGGTAGGCTTTTCTGTGCACACGCCACAAGAGAGGGATGCCGGATTTCTGTCTATTCGACGCCAACGAACCCATTCAATCACGCTAAGGCCATTAAACGCACCGTTGATAAATGTGACCATGAGGAGGGGGACGATGCAAACGCATGAATTCACTATCATCGCCTCTGGCCTCGATCCGGAAGCAGCGGATTTCGAGGACCGCTTTTATGAGGCTGGCTGCGGTGACGCGACTATATCAATTCAAAAAGGGGCTATTGTTCTCGATTTTTCGAGAGAAGCTAAGACATTTATTTCTGCCGTGATCACGGCAATAAGGGATGTAATGAAAGCAGGCGCGCGAGCGGAACGCATTGAGCCCGACAACTTAGTAAGTACATCAGAAATTGCTAGTCGCGCGAGCCTCACGCGAAGCGCTGTTTCTCATTACACCACGGGCAAGCGGGGGTCTAACTTTCCTCCCCCAGTTGCACGCGTCACGACGGAGAGCCCGCTTTGGGATTGGGCTGAGGTCGCTCACTGGATGTATCGCCACGATCTTGATTTTAGCCTTGTCCGAGTCGTTAAGGCTAAAATCGTTCGTGATGCGAACGTGTTGGTGGAAGTGTACGCGCAAGGCGCCGTGTCCGGGCATTCCATGCGCGTGAGCGGTCCGCTCATGAAGGTGGCGAAGAAAATCACTCAACCTTCGGGAAAGCCGGCGTCAACTTCATCCGGAACGACAAAACGGTATGAGCCGCGTCAAAGGGTGGCTGCAAGTCATTGATTTCGAACGGCGCAAAATTGCGCTCACGGGCAAGCCCTTGATATCGCACACGGAACGTAGAATTGCGTTCCGTGCCTCACGCGGCCCTGCGCTCGTCCATCAGCGCGATCCTCTCCGCAAGCCAACGCCCGAGGCGGGCCACGTCGAGAAGAACGCTGACGGTCGGCAGCTCATCGAATGCGTCGAGCGAGCGGCTGGCATCGATATGGATCACCTCCGCGTCACCATCGCGGCCCATGGCAAGCGCCACCCAAAGCGGCCGGCTGAGGTCATAGAGGCGCAGGGCTTGGCCTTGCTCGAGGTGGTGAATGCTGATGATGGCCGCGATCGTCTCGATAACGGCCTTGCCGGCGCCGGCTGGCGAGATCTCCGAGCGGGATAGAGCCCGCGTCACCGCCAGTTGCACGAGCTCCCGGAAGCTATAGCGACGATAGCGGCCTTGCCCCTCGCCAGGATCGAGAGCAATACGCACGAGATGCCCGACCACGGGCTCAGTCACGCCAAGGATTGCGGCAACCTCCGGCCGGCGAAAGCTGCGCTCGTGAAGCGGGAGCATGGGCGACCTCATAGGAATAGCAGCCCGTCCGGGCGCTCAGTCTCATAGATGCGCAAGGCGTTGCTCTCGCCCGCCTCAGCCTGCGACACGGCCATGGCCGCCGCCACGATGAGGTCAACCGAACCCTTGCTTTTGGTCTTGCGGATGAAGGGCAGCGAGGTGCCGTCCGAGATATCGAC
The DNA here is from genome assembly GCF_018398335.1 of Chelatococcus sp. HY11. Lineage (NCBI taxonomy): Bacteria > Pseudomonadati > Pseudomonadota > Alphaproteobacteria > Hyphomicrobiales > Chelatococcaceae > Chelatococcus > Chelatococcus sp. HY11. Next base: position 4,334,386 of record NZ_JAHBRX010000001.1, on the reverse strand, counting down.
ATGGGCGCTCTGTATGTTCCAGCGGAGAACGGGGGAGCCGTCATGGCGAATGCGGCGGGCGATGAAGAGGCGTTGCAGGATGGCATAGGCCGGTCCCAGCAAGCTGCGAAGCTGGGGAAACTCCACCATGGGAAGGTCATCCTCAGCGAGCCGGGAGGCCAGGCGCACCGCGAATTTCGGATCATAGGCGATGCTTTGCACGTCGTAGAGCGCATTCAGCTCGCGAAGCTTCGCCTCGATCGCGTCATCCCCGATGATATCGCCGGGTAGCACGGTGAGATGCTGGTCTCTCTCCCATTGGCGCATAGGCAGGCTGGTTTCAGCCTGGCGCTTGCGCAACGCTGTTTCCGGCAGGATCGGAAACGGCAGGATGAGGAAGTCTTCCCCGCGGCGGAAGCAGACGACGATGGCGGTGAGGTCGTAGGTCCGGCTCATGTCGAGCCCGATCCAACAAGCTTCGCCCTCCAGGTCGGCGGGATCGATCGCCTCGCGGCATTCATCGAACACCGCCATATCGATCAAGCCGCCCGTGGCGCTCGTCTTCGGCCGCCGGTTGAGGTGGAGCCGCTCGAATTCGATCCGCATGCGCGGGATCTCACGAGCAAGGCGCACCTCGTCATGCAGGGATGGCAGGTCGGGGAAATCGCCTTCGACTAGGCCGGGATTGGCAAGGCGCCAGCCCTCTTCGTCATCCCAAGCGAGATGATCGGGAGCCGAGAAGAGAATCGGGAGGAAGGATGGATCATCGATCTCACCGGCCGCGACTTTCAACGCATAGGCGTAGAGCTCATCGAACAGCGGGTTGACGCCCTCCTCGGGTCCCATGGTCGTGGTGACGATGAGAAGGCTGCCGGGCACCTTCGAGAGGCCGGTTTTCAGGGCGCTCCAGAGCTCATAGCCCTTCCACACATGCACCTCGTCCGCGAGCACCACGGTTGGCGTCTTGCCGTGCTGCGCATCGCCGTCCGCGCTGATGGCCTGATAGACCGATCGGGATTTCGGGTGCTCGATCCGGCTTTTCGTGTCGCGGACGCGGCAGGCTTTATGAATGCGCTCGTCGAGAAGCACCGATTCCTTGGCCTCGTCGAAGGCAATGCGGGCCTGCGACCGATCGGAGGCGGCCGAAATAACCTGCCCGGCCGGCACCTGCTCCGGACCAATAGTATGCGCCAGGGCGATCACGCTGGCGAGCGAGGTCTTGCGGTTGCCGCGCGGCAGCATCAGGAACACGGTGCGCACCTGGCGCCGGCCCGCGTCATCGGACGGACCATAGATCCGGCTCAAGATACGCCGCTGCCAGCGCGTGAGCACCAGCCGCTGCCCCGCGGCCTCCGATTTCGGGTGCCGCAGAAGCTCAGAGAAGGTGAGCACGCGCGCAGCCCTGCCGTCAGGGTCAGGAATCGGGCTATCGTCGAATACCCATGCCGGCGCCGTCATCATTCGATCCCCAGTGAGCTATAGGGATCGCCCTTGCCGGCCTTTGGCGGGCTGGCATCGCCATTGCCGATGATGCCGAGCCGCTTGCCAAGCTGGAGCATTTGAGCGGAAGCCTTGTTGCGCCCGCCGATCAGCGGATGCGGCTTGGGAATGCCATCCCGGCCCGTGATCATGAGCGGCTCGCTCTGCAAAGCCTCATCCATGCGCCGGATCAGTGCGACCGTGCTGCAATATTCCGCGAAGGTCGTTTCCGTCACGTCGGTGAGAATGCCCCGCTCAGCGAGGCCCGCCGCGAGCTTCAGCCACTCGGTGCGCGCGACCTCATCGGTAAGCCAGGCCGGTGGCGGCGGCCCCTTCCGCTTGCGGCCTCTCAACGCGACAACCTTCGCCATCCCCGCCCCTCAGAAAGCCATCTGCCGATAGGGCATGAGAAGGGAATTCACGATGTCCCGCGACATGTTCGATACCGTACGCGGATCCAAATATTCCCACTTTCCCACGCCGTCGATTTCACTGCTCCGCATGTCCGCGCTCTTGTCGGCAAGCAGGTAGAGCTGCCCCACCATGAGCAGGATCGCCTCGCGGATAGGCTCCGGCACGGCCGCGGCATCGGCGTAGCCGCACTCAAAGGTGACGGACACCGATGCGGGATAACATCGCGTTGCCGGCCATTGATGGCCAAAGGCGGGAATAATCCGCGCCTTGTCGCTGCCGATCACCTGATATTCGCTTGTCGGCAGGGTGGCGTTGATACCGCCCGAGGGCGGCACATAGCTGACGCTTTCCACCGCCTTGATCGGCGGCAGCGGCAAAATGATCTCACAGGGGAAGCAATCGAGGTCGAGCCGCCACCGCTGGGGCAGCAACGCGCGACCGAGAAGGCCGCCGATACCGTCGAGGCTCGCGGTCGCCGCTTTGGCGAGCGAGGCGAGTAAATCCGCCCGCGCATCGTTCTTGATGTCGAGGTGAGCCTTGATTTCGTCGATGCCGACGACCTCGCCAGATGGCGGCGTGAGCAACGTGAGCCCGTCCATGGCCTTCATTTTTTCCTTATCCTGCCGAGGGAAAATCATCCGGGTGTCCCACGCGAGAGCCCCCCGCCGGTCCCTGCCCCCCTTCGCAAAGTTTCTGACCTCCCCCCGCCTTGGCCTTGACATTGACCTCGGCAAGCATGGCAGCCGTCTTGTCGATGGTGTTCGTGAGAGCGCGGAAGGAGGCATCGCAGAAGGCCTGCGTTTCATCGTCGGTGGCGCCGAGCTCCTTCAGCGCAGCCACCTTCTTGGGCATCTCGATGCAGGTGTGCACCTCCCAGAACGCCTTGAGGTGAACATCCCACTCTTTAGGCGGGCGCTCGGCAATGCAATGGCGCATGACGAAGACGGCAACCTGCCGGCCATGCTCACGGCCGGCGGCCCGGATCAGACGAAGCGCGGCGCTGCTCATCGGCCGGCCCTCGCCAATGCGCGGCGCTGCTGGCGGTTGAGCGGGGCGGCAGCGGGGCGGGGCGGCAAGAGGTCCGGCCCGATCTCACCGCGTCGATATTGCTCGATCCAGAGCGCCTCATCCTTCCGCTTGACGAAGGACGGTGCGACGATAGGAAGGCGGGCGGCCTTGGTGTCGGCCTCGGGCTCAATCGGCAATCCGACTTCGTCAGGCCATTCGTGGATGACCTCTTGCTCCACGCCCTCGCGCGTAACGGTCGAACACCAGATCTCACCGCCGACGCAATGGAAGGGGCGCGGGAAGACGCGAGGGGCCGTGAGCTGGCGCCGCTGGGCTTCCATCAACGGGATGCCGTGCCGGACCGGATCGAAGATTTCGGGCTGCCAGTCTTTACCCGGCTCCAGCCCCTCGCGATGGAGGCGCCAGTCATCAGCCAACGACAGGCCCGGGCCAAAGACATATCCGCTCACGTCGCCGTCGAGGTCATCAATCCACACATAGGAAGGGTCTTCGCTGAGCGGGCTTGGCGATGTCAGGGTATACGAGCGCGGCCTGTCGACTTGTTCGCTCCATCCAAGGGCCCTGATGCTAATGATCGTCTGCCCATGTAACTCGCCGCGCTGCACGGCGGCGCGGTGCTCCCGCTCGATGAGCGGCGCGCTCTGCGCAATGAAGGCATCGAAGGACGGAAAACGCTCAGCTACAACAAAGGCAGCGACGATGCCCCATATATGACCGCGCGAAGAAACCACACCATTCCAACTCTCAATGGGAATGGCCTTCCGGTCGAATCTGGTGAGGACGCCTTCAGCATCGTATATGGAGGAGTCGCTAAGCAGCCAGGCGCGCTGCGTACTCACGACGATATTGAGCGCGGACATGGTCTCGATCCTTCTTTCTTTGAGTTGGGCCGCCATAGGCACCGGCACCGCCTCCAATGAGCGCTGCCGCGCCGGCGATCGCCCATCCAACCGGCCCCGCCATTGCGCTCGCGCCCAAGATCGCGGTTGCGAGTGAGGCGCCGCCCAGGCCACCGGACAAGGCGCCGGAGGCCGCTCCCATCATGGGTGAGCCGGCCTGTTGTCCCATGCTGTACGAACTAGCTATTGCAGCGACGCCGACCACACCTTGCAGGAGCTGCTTGCCGGACATGCCGAACAGTGAGAAGGCAGGATTGCTGCCGTCGCCGCTCGACGCCGCATCATTGGCAAAGCCCTTCAGTCCGGCCCGGGTCCCGTCGGAGACAGCCGAGCGGAAGGCCTTGATGTCATTGCCCATCAGCATGCCGAAGACGCCGCCCGTCTGCCCCTGCTGGTTCGCCTGCATGCCAAAGAGGCCAGCGAGCGGGCCTTGACCGATAAAGGCAGCGTTGATCAGCATGTCCTGAAGCGAGGAACTGGCGCGGCCCAAGGCTTCGGCGAATGAGCCGGCGCCCTGAGTGAGGCTCTTGAGAATGTCCACACCCATCTCACCGAGAGCATTCTGCGCATCGTTGAGCGCGTCCTGAGCGCGGCGGGTTTCGTCAATCTCAGTCTTCAGCCGGGCATAACGGCCGGCCTCTTCATCGATCTGGCGAAGCATGTCCGCCGTGAGGGGCCGCTTGCTGGCAATCGCCTCCCGCTCCAATTCTCGGGCGGTCTTGAGCTTCAGCACCTCTTCGGTGCTAGCGCCGATCGTCGCAAGCTCGATCTGCATATCGGCATTGCTCTTATGCAGCCGATCAAGAAGCCGGTCGTAGGAATCCGAGGTTGTACGATTGGCGGCCGAACGGGCCGATCCGCTCTTGGCTGCCGCCGCCGTGGCGTTCGCCACCTCTTGAGCGTAGGTTTTCTGGCTCTTGGCTAGGTAAATATTGACGTCAGCCTCAGCGACGCCCGCGGCCCGCATCTCATCGGCCGTCTTCTTGCGGGCCTCAAGGCTCTTTTGGGCATCCGATACAGCCCGATCGAACGGCCGCAACCCGTTGCGGACAGCATCCTGACTGGTCTTCTCAAGCTCCCGATTGGCATCGGCAAGCTTCTTGATCGGAGCAAAGGTGCGGTCGATATTCCGGCTGATGTCGTCGAGGCCTTCAGTCGGGCGGGCTATAGCATCGATGGTCTTAGTCGGCAGCTCCTCAAGCTCCCTGCGGAAATCCTTCACCTCCGGAAGCACGCCAAGCATGCCGCGAATACGTTGCTGAATAAGGCGATCAGCTTCAGCCGCGGCCTGCGCACCTGAGAGATCAGCACCCCAGAGGCCGCCCGCTGCCGCGAGGCCCTGCGTGACACGGCCGGCCGGCGATTGTGATTCCTTCGCCTGGTTGAGAAGCCCCTGGATTTTCTTCAGCTCAATATCGCCAGGCATCGCCCTGACGCCTGCCGCAATCCGATGGACTTCATTGGCTATCGCGGACAGGGCGCCCGCCACGCTTGCCGAGATGCCAAGCACCTGGTCGAGCGCCGCGCCAAGTTCGGTGAAGGCGGTAACACCATTGGTGGCAGCATCCTTCATCGTGACCTTGCTGCCACGGAAGGCGCTGTCAATGTCATCGGAGCCCTTCACAATCGCGTCGAAGACGCGGGAAGCGGAGAGACGGCCTTCCTCCCCGAGCTTCTTCAACTCGCCAATGCCGACGCCGAATTCCTTGGCGATCAGCCGGGCGAGCGGTGGCGCACCTTCAAGCACGCTGTTCAGCTCATCACCGCGCAAGGCGCCGGCCGCCATCGCCTGGTTAAGCTGGAGGATTGCGCCCGCCGCTGATTCCGCCGACACGCCGCCAAGCTTGAAGGCCTTGTTGATTGTCTCGGTAGCGCGCGCAACGTCCTGCTGCGTCTTGCCGAGCTCCTGGGTCGAGCGCGACAGGCCGGCATACAAGGTCACGGTCGGCTCGAGCGCGGTGCGGGTGTTCAGCGCCAGGTCGACGAGCATCTGTTGGCGGTCGCCAAGCTGCTGAGCAGATACGCCCGCCGCCTGCAACAGGTTGCCGTATCGCGTGTACTGGTCACCAGCGGCAGCAATTGCGCCACCGGCGACCGCAACCGCCCCGGCAACTGCCGCCACACCACCGACAAGCCCGCCAATGCCGGATAGGCCCATGCTGAAGCGATCGAGCCCGGGCACCGCAGCCTGAGCAGCCATCAATACCTGATTGAAGCTCCGGCCGATGTTGTCGTTTGCCGCGGCTGCGGCCCGCGTGCGCTCAGCCGACCGCGACAGGGCCGCCGATGCCGCATCGGCAGATCCTGCCTGCACAGCGAGGCGCGCATTCACCGTGGTGACGACGCTGGCGAGCTGAGTATGACCACGGGACGCGATCGCCGCCGCGTTGGCCATCGTGCCATATTTCCGGGTGATGCCTGCATAGGTCGCTTCAGCACGTTCGCCCGATATTGCCCCGCGATCCAGCGCGGAACCGAGCTGCTTGATCGCCTTTTCCATCTGCGAGGCTTTGGAATAGCCCTCGATGTACTGGCGGCTGAGGCTGGAAACAGTCTTGTCGGCCTTGCCCAATGCTGCGTCTTGCTGCGCCAGGGCCTGCCCAACTTGCTGGGAGGATCGCACGCCCGCCGCATCAGCGTCGGTCTTCTCTTTCATCCCGCGGGCATAGCCGCTGGCGTCCAGATCAGCTGAAACCCGGAGGCTGGAAAGGGCAATGGCCATTATCGTGTTCCTCGCCCGAAAGCTTGCTCACGGGCAGTGCGAGCGGAATGATGCGGCTTGCAGAACGGCCTCAGGTTCGACCATGAAAGCCTCAAGTCAGGTCGCTGCCGCACGCTGATGACGTGATCAACCTCGGTCGCCCGCGCCGTGCAGCCGGGCTGGCAGCACATGGGATGAGCAGCAAGGAACAGAGCGCGCACCGCCTGCCATTCGCCGTCATAGCCGCGCTGCCGCGCATTCGGCCGCCGTGCATCCGCGTCACGCTTCCGCGCGGCCCGGCACTGGCACACCGCGCCAGGTGCGAGGAGACGGCCGCATGAACAGATTTTCGGCGTGCGCTTCATGGCTCCACCACTGAAATCAATTGCCGGGGATGGTGAGATTGACGGCTCAAGAACTTTGCCCGCGCGCCGATCCCGCCTATCGTTATTGGACGCCCCGGCCCGCCCTCATGGGAGCGCAGGCTGATCAGGTGACAGGAGCGACAGCAGGGTTGCCGAGGATCGCAATGGCCGCAATCGGGCTGTTGCCGCTGTCGGCGCCGGTCGGCGTGATGGTGAGGCGCGTGTAGCGCTTGGAACCTCGGTATCCGAGCTTCCGGGTTTCGCCATCGTCGGTGAAGTCGAAGCCGGCCACCGCCTCGGTCCCGGTCAAATACTTGTCGTCAACCGCCGTGAAGCCGGTGCCGGCGGCGTCTGATTCTTCGATCGCGACGGTATAGCTGGCGTCAGCGTCCGACAGAGTGCCGAGGACGATGGCGTAGACCAGGCTATTGAAGCCCAGCCCATCGATGACGGTTCCGACCAACGGCGTGCTGCCGAGGTCGGCGTTGGCTGCTGGCACGATGACCGGCCGCACAGCGATATTCGATGCAAGATCGCGCATCATTGTCGTGGTGTCCTTTCTGTGCTGGGGCTCAGCTCGTGGCCGTCTTGAGCTTGCGGAAGCGCGCCGCCTGGAGCACGCGGCCTCCCGTGCGCCGCGTCGCATGGATGCGCGTGACGCCCCGGCGCGCTTGCGTGTAGGGGTCCGACAGAACCGACAGGCTCAGCCGGTCGATGATGCGGTACGCGCTGAAGTCGCCAAAGATGATCGGAAACTTGCCGGCGCCAATGTCGGGCAGGTCGACCATTTCGAGCACCGGCTTGCCGAGCAGCATTTCGGGCTGGCCCGCCTGGTAACTCGGCTGCCAGAGGTAAAGGCCGGCGCCGTCCCTAAGCTGGCGAACAGCCGCAAGCGTATTGCCGTTCATCGCCCATCGGGCGCCAGGTGCATTACGATAGGAGGGCGGAAGCGCGTAGAGCGGTTCAATCAGCTTGTCCGGGCTGACTGCCGTCGCGCTGCCGTTCACCGTGTGCTGGATCTCAGCATTCGTCATCAGGCCTTCGGGCTGCTTGGAGCCGCTGCCGTTGACGTAGGCCTGTGCTTCCGCCCTGCCGAAATCCTCCGCAAGGGCGAGGCGCACTTCCGCTTCAGCCTGCCCTGCGCTATCGCTCAGCAACTCATTCGAGATATCAATGTGGGTTGTGAGCTTGTGGGCCGGCACTTCCAGCATGCCGAAGCCGACCGTCGATTCCTCGCTCTCCTCCAATTCGTCTTCCCATTGGGCTGACGTGATCGAGGCGCGGCGCGGATATCGGACTGAGGGTGCTGAGGTGGTGCGCACCGAGGCCACAGAACGGATCGGTGAGAACTCCACGAGGTCACGGATGAACTCGTTCACCGTCTCCGGCGGCGCCAGATAGCCGGCCTGCGGATCTGACGAAACAGTGAGCGCGCGCAGCTCCTCGGCAGGGGTCTGGTTGCCAAGGCGGATATAGGTTCCGAAGGCCTCCCGGACCTCTGCGGCCGCGGCGTCCGTCGTCGCGGTGCCACCGCCCGGGCGCTGGGTGCGCAGGTCGATCGCGTCCAGCCGCTCGGTGATGCTGCGCAACTCGGTCGTGATGCGCTGGTCCGTGGTGGTCCGGTGCTGGTCGACAGCGGACCGGAGCTCATCGACAGCCTGGACGGCAGCAGCGATGTCATCGCCGCCTTCGTTGCGCGTTTCGATCGGATCAGCCGATCGCAGTTCAAGAGGAAGCATATGCTTCATCGTGTCGTTCCCCTGATGGAAAGTGCGGCGCGGCGGGCCGCCTCGGTCAAGGCCGCTGCGCCCGCGCTTCGCACGGACACGACCCGCGCTCGTGGCGAGGCGGGGAAAGCAACGAGGGAGATCTCTGCGAGGTCCGCATCCGTGATGACGCGGACGCCTCGTGTGTCGCGCTCAGCCTTGCGGACAGAGAAGCCGATCGAGAGGCCGGACAGACCGCCAGCCAGCAGCAGGGCCCGCGCCTCCGCGCCGCGGCTCGTCTCGGTGATCAGCCGGCCCACGACCTTCAGGCCGCGTTCGTCTTCGGAGACCGATGTCCACACGCCGACGATTTCGCGGGGATTGTGCGCCCACAACATGACCGGCCGGGTGCCGGCCCGGCCGTGCTCGACAAGGGAGCGACTGAAGGCACCCCGCCGCACGGTTTCGTTGAAAGTCGGAACATGATCGTCCCACACGACCGCATAGCCTTCAAGCGTGCCCGCGGCCTCGTCGACAGCGAAGCGAACCTCCGATGCTAACAAGTCAGGGGTTTCGCGTGTCATGCTGCGGCTCCTTCCGGCTCGGTCGCGCCGCCCTGTCCGGCTTGCCGGATCAGTTCATCGCCGCCAGCGATAGGCGGGCGATTGTCGAAGCTGCGAATTTCGTTCGGCGTCAGCCAGCTCCCGCCGCTGGCCTGCCGATAGGCCGTAAAGCGGGCTGCAAGGTCGCCGCGCAACATGTCGTCAAAGACGGCCTCGACGAAGAGCTCGCTGCGTTCTTCCTGCGTCAGAAGCGCGCGCTCCAAGGCCGACTGCCAAATCTCTGTCCAAGGCATCAGGCAGGTCTGAATGTACTGGCGCATCAGCTCTTCGACGTTGCGCCAGGTCGCGCGGTCGAGATCGCCAATCAGGGTGCCCGGCACCTTGAAGGCGCGGGCGATCTCTTGAACGGCTAGCCGGCGCAGATCAATGAACTGGAGATCGACGCTGCTGAATGTGAGCGGCTTAAAGTCGATCCCAGCCTCTAGAACCGCTGTGTCGCCGCTACGCTCCCCGCCGAAGGCCTTTTTCCAGGACTTTCTAATGCGCTCAACAGCAGCCCCGGCGAGACTGCCGGGCAAGCTCAGAATACCTGACGGCCTGCCACCGTTCGCAAAGATGCGCGCTTGGTGTTCCGCCATCACCAGATCAAGCGCGATGGCCTCGCGACAGAGATCGATCAGGCAAACGAGCCGGCCATCGGCGCTGCCAGGGGTCGGCAGGTAGAGGATATCCTGCCAACGGTAGATTTTCTCTACGCTGCCGTCCTGCACGCGGAAGCGCGGCTCCGGCCCTGTGGTGTCTCGGGTCACGCTGGTAGGGATGAGCCGGTGAAGCTCGCGTGGCTGTCCATTCACGCGGATGACAAGCGCATAGCCTGCGCCATGGAGAAGCCCGTCGAGCTGGAGCGCGGTGCGCGTCTCAACGCCGCCGGCCCACGGGCACCAATCGCCAGCCAGAAGCGCGGCAGCAGGATGATCCGTGTCTCGCTCTCGGGCTCCGCTGTTGCCGCGACGGAATAGGTGAAATGGCAGAGATCCGACCGATTCAGAAATAGCACGGCAGGCCGCGAGCGTGGTCGGGCTGCGCAAGGCTGTCGTGGCAGAGACGGACACTCCTGCGGCGGTCGGCTTGGAGCCGAATATTTCGAGCAGCAAAGGAGACGGCGTCGCAAGCGATCGCTGCTCGTTCGGTCTATTTTTCTGCCAAAACCATTTCACTGAAATTAAATCCAGCCTGATTCGCTGAATAAATCCGGTACCATCTTTCCATTCGTCAAGCAAATATGCCCGACATCACCTGATTTACGCTTGTCGATTATTTGATACCACCTGCGATGAATTGCGAAAACATGCTACCATCTGCAAAGAGCGATGAATTATCCACAGCGGTCGTTTGGCCAACTTGGCGCGTCACTATCGCAACGGGGATGTGCGCTGCGTCGCTTCGCCTGGCTGTGAAGCGCGGGCTCATACCGGCGCCCATCAAGACCATGGGCAAGCTCGCATGGGACCCCGAAGGCGTCAGGCAATTCGTGAGCCGTTACGGGGAATTTCTCGACCTTCGCACGCTCTCAGCGCCGGAGAACTTGAGAGCACGCCCAAAACGTGGGAGGCCTCCGAAGGCCCCTGAGGCACGGAAAGAACTGCCACAGCGCCACTACCGGCCGGCGTGGTGAAGGCGCTCTAGGTAAGCGATTTTGCTCTGAGCCTCCGAAAGATCGTTCCTAAATCTATCGCGATCCTCGCGGGCATCTGCCAACATCCGCTGAGTGACCGCGAGATCACCTTCGATCTTACTTCTCTTGTCGCGGGCTTTCTCGACCGCATCATTTGCCGCTTTCAGCTTTTTCTTGAGATCTTCGACCAGCTTAACGGTGAGTGTCTCGCCAATAACATCACGCTCGGCAGTGGTCATGCCAGTGGCGATTTTCTCAATGCAGCCAACACGGCCGATCCGCTTGATCGCTTCGTCCAGGATCTTCTCAGCGTCATCGACGACGGTGATTGTCTTCGACCGCCATCCCATCTCGATAGCAGCGCGGTTTGGCTTCACATCGCCAGCTTCGACCTTGGCGAGAAGGTCCACCGCTTTGGCATCGCCGGACTCGGAAGCTTTGCGGAGGCGGCGGATGGCGGATTGGGAGGAGTTGCCGGCAGGGCGCGATGTTGAGACATCGTGTACATTGTCAACGAGGTCGGTCCGGGCACCTTGCTTCCGCACCCCAGCCACGGCCTTATCCCACAACGCCAGCGTTGCAGCGTCGGTCACGAGGAAGCGGCGGACGGTGTCATAGGTGCTTTCGAGGCCAACAGGATATGGAAGGTGGACGAACTCATGGAAGCTGATAGGTGGCTGCTTCGTGCCGCCTGCGAAGATCCGGTCACATTCCCAGACGCGGTGCTTGAACGCTTCGCGCATAAAGATCGGTATTTGATCGATCCCTCGCAGTGCTCCATTCAGAGCGTCATGGAGGCTCCTGACGATATCCTGCCGGTTGATCGCCTCGTCATTACCCGGGACATCCGACTTTCGAAATGTATGGACGTTCGCCATCAAGCCGCCCTCTCGATCTCCTGCAGGAATTCGGAAACCTCATCCTCAGTCAGCCCTTGCTCAGCCAGTCGCTGTCGCCAGGCCCGGAAGCTCGTGAGCTTCATGCAAAGGTCCATGCCACGATTGAAGCTGCCATCTCCTGCGAGAAGCGCGAGCTGCTGGCCCGCGTCGTTGCCTTGAGGAGGGAGTGGCGTAATCGTCCTCGCGCGTGCGTGCGCCATAGCTCTATTCTCCACTGGTAGCTCTGAAAGTGAAGGTGTACCTATAAGGTGTACACGTGGTTCTAGGACCACGTTGCAAGGTGGTTCTACAACCACATCCCCCCTCGGCTTACGTGGTTCTAGGACCACGTCTCTTCTGTTAGGACGTGGTTCTACAACCACGTCTACTGATCGCTTGGGACGTGGTAATGGGACCGCGTCTTTTCTCATCTGGGGGGCCAGTCGACGAGCCTTACGCCCCTCCATTCGTTTGTCGCGTGCCTCTATAAGACGGTCCAGGATGGCGTTTATCGGCGCATCGCTGAAGCGGTATCGGGAGGCTTTTCCGCCGCGTCCTGGCTCTACGGTCCACCAGCCGAGAAGCGACAATTGCTTGCGGGTCTCGTTGCAGGTGAAGCGGCTCTTGCACCCCGGAACTTCATCCCGGATCGTATCGTCTCCGATGATCCCGATGCGGGTTTCGGAGTTGATGGCCTGCATTACCCGGAATGCTATACGGAATTGAACGGCCGTGATCCGGTCATCGCATGCCATTCCGTTCAGGATATCGAGCTTCCAGCTCGTGAAAGAGGCCGTCGAGGACGGATCATCGGCCACATGAGCCTCATGCCGCCGACGACCGGCGTTCTTGCTCTTCGATCCACCGGAGGATTGTCGAGCGGCGTGAGCAGATCGTCTTTCCGATACGAAACGTCGGCATTCCAAGGTGTTCAGCCGCGTGATAGACACGCCTCTGTGCCGTGATCGTCGCTTCCCCGTACATGAATTGTGCGATTGCCTTGGCACCGTTGAGCAGGTCATCGCTCAGCGCGGGCAAAGCTCCGCCGTTCGCACCATCGCGGCGCGGTGTGTCATGTTCCATTACTTCACCTATGGCTTATTTCAGCAGGGCTGCTACGACAGCAAAGATAGTCTTGTTCGTAAATGATGACGTATCTCTGCGGTCAGATCGGTGTAATTGAATGTCGCTTCGTGCACATTCAAAAATAAGCTTATCCTTCACGACGTAACCACGCCGATATTCATTGAGATCGCTATGGCCGCTTTCCCGTGCCAAGTGCCAAATCGACGCCTTAGCTATAGGTCGCTCGAATTCCACTTCAATGAGCGATGTCCTGTCTGTGATTTCGACAACTTCATCATAAGTAGGCACACCTTGCCATTCAGAAGAGCTGTTCATTTGCTGCTGAAGCTCATTAAAATGGAATGGATCGCCGGCCTTTGGCGTCGCCATCATCAGTAAACGCTCAAGAGCACTGCTAAAAGACGCGTTTAATGGGATGGAAGAGCTGATACTGATATTGCCCGATTTAATATTACTCTCGGAAGTGCGAGTAAGCGATCGAAATGCAGAAACCACATTCTCTGCATCCTTAGCCATTGAGGTTGCATTCACCCCAATAAGTAAAGCCGTGGCATCAGCATAGGTCATCTTAGCCGCGCCACGCCCGCGCCCAGCCTGGCTAATAAGCCCTGCCTCCCGAAGGTAGCGGGCCACGCCAGTTACGAACGATTCTTCAATTCCCTCAACCGTTGCGATCGCCTTCACAAGTTCGGTTAGGAGTGCCATCGCTTCGGTCCTTTTTATATGCAATCATCGCAGATGAACGTCAAGCGCTTTTTCTGCTATCGTTCCCGATAAAATCTAGATACCCTGCTTTCTCCCTCATCACATCAATATTTTTCAAGGGGGTACGATGGCAACAATCCGAAAGCGAACCCTGCCCAGCGGTGAAATCCGCTGGCTGGCAGACTACCGAGACGTTGGCGGCAAGAGGCGAGCGAAGCAGTTCGATCGCCGAAAGGACGCCGACGCCTGGCTCACGAAGGCAAAGCGGGAGGTACAACTCGGGCTACACGTCGCGGAAAGCGATTCCCTGACGATCAGCGAGGTAGCTGATCTCTGGCTTGAGCGTGCCGAACGGAAAGGCCTGGAGGCATCCACAACCGCACAATACCGGCAGCACGTTGACCTTCACATAAAGCCGCTGATCGGTGGCACCAAGCTCGCGAAGCTCACAATCCCCGGGGTGCACTCCTTTGCCGACAACCTCCGCGAAGGCCGATCGCTTGCCCTGCAAAAGAAGATCCTCGCGAGCTTGGGAGCAATTGTGAGCGAAGCCGCCCGGCGCGGGTTGATCGCTTATAATCCCGTGCGCGAGGTGAAGCTCTCTTCAACCCGACGCGGCCAGGAAGCCAAGCAGTGGCCGACGCAAGCGGAGCTGAAAGCGATTCTCAAGGTGGCTCCAGAGGCGCACAGGGCCCTCATCTTCACGGCCCTATTCAGCGGCGCCCGAGCTTCGGAGCTGCGCGGCCTTCGCTGGCAAGATGTGGATCTGAAGGCCGGAGCGATGCACATTCGCCAGCGTGCCGACCGATACAACGCTATAGGGGCTCCCAAGACCGCTGCCGCAATTCGGGACATCCCGTTGACGCCGGGGGTTGTCGCCTTGCTCCGTGAGCACAAGATGCGGAGCACCTTCAAGAAGGACGACGATCTCGTTTTCCCGACCGGCGCGGGCAAGGTAGAGAGCTTGGCCAACTGGACGAATCGCGTGATAGGCCCCGTACAGGTCCTCGCGCGTGTCGTTCGATATGTCGACGGAGAGGACAAGGACGGGAACCCGATCAAGGTCGCGAAGGGCAAATTTGGGCTGCACGCGCTCCGCCATTCCGCGGCAGCGCTCCTGGCGCGCGAGGGAATGGACGTGAAAGCATTGCAGAGAATGCTAGGGCACGCCAATATCTCGACGACGATGCAAATATACGCTTATGCGATCTCAACCCTGGACGAGGATCGCGCGGTACTCCAGAATGTTGAAAGCAAGTTGATCGGCTGATGCAACACGCGTGCAACACGTCTATATCAAGCCGTTGAAGAATAAGTACTTATAGTTGCATCATAATCCGCGTGTCGGGGGTTCGAGTCCCTCCTCCGCTACCATCTGCACCCCCGCAACGCGAACAGATGGGAACACATCGCGTTCCAGCAACGCTGATAGCCTTCCTTTGATATCGACAGTTAGGTTCTCACCGGGGCGGCTTGGCTGCACTACGACGCTATCCACTAATGATCGAAACGCTTCAAGCCCGGCCTCATCATCCCGAAGTGAGGTGGCAAGGCTGGCCGCCAAGTCGTCGAGGTGCTGGCCATAGCGTGACAGGACGCCAGGGTGCAGAGCGATCACCTGGTCTTCCTGGTCGGCCAAGGCGAGGTCAGCTTCAAAGCGCCGCTTGTCAGCCTCCAGGTCCCTCAACCTGTCCGACACCATCGCCGCCGGCACAGATCCATCGGCGATAGCGTCTATGATCCTGTCCATCGCTCGTTTGGTCTCGCCAAGCTTTCGCTCGATGGCGGACCGGTTGCGCCGGCTGGAAGCGGAAAGCCTCTTCATCTCGGCGTGGAAGGTGGCGACGTACTCCGCGATCACCTGTGGATCACGCATTTCATCGCGTAGGCCTTCGACAACGGTCTTCTCGATTATGTCGGCATAGTAGCGGCGGCCATTTGTGCACGAACCGCTTTCGACGTGGCGCGAGCAGCGCACCCTAAGGCGCCCTCGGTCCTTGTCATGGACACGCATACCGGATCCGCATTCCCCACACTTAAGCAGGCCGGACAGGAGATGCTTTGGCTTCTGTCTGTGAGATGCTGGTGTATGGGACCGTTTCAGCTTTCGTGTCCGCGCAACGTCGACAAGATCCTGTTCCACGATGCGCAAGTGAGGCACGTCAGCCGTGAGCCATTCGCTTTCAGGGTTTGGCCTGGAGACACGCTTGCCAGTGTCGGGGTCCTTAATCATTCGGACCCGGTTCCAAACGAGCTTACCGGCATAGATATCGTTCAAGATGATGCCGTAGCCACGGGCCATGTTGCCGTTGATCGTCGAGGCGTTCCATACCTGCCCACGCGGCGGCGCTATGCGATCTCGGTTGAGCCCGGCGGCAATGTCGCGCGGCGTCCTGCCTCCTGCATACTCGGTGAAAATGCGGCGCACCACGTCCGCTTCATCCGGTACGATTTCCATCTCGCCTGGCTTGCCGGCAACAGGGCGATATCCATAAGCTTTTCCACCAGCATGGCGACCTTCACGCACGATTCCAGATTGGCCCCGCCGAACCTTATGGGCAAGATCCGCAAGAAAGAGTGAGCCCAATAGGCCCCGCACTCCGATCTGCACCGCGTCGGCCGTGCCCTCGTGCACCGCCACCACCTCGACGCCGATGAAACGAAGGCGCTTCCAGATCCCTGCCAGATCTTCCTGGTCTCGCGACAGGCGGTCTAGTGCCTCAACCACGACGACATCGAACAGCCCGCCTTTCGCGTCGCGCATAAGGGCTTCGAGCCCCTCGCGGCCGAACAGCGAGGCGCCGGACCGAGCTCGGTCGGAATATTCCCGGACAACGGACAGCCCATTTCGTGAGCAATACGCCCTGGCAAGCGAAATCTGATCGTCAATCGAGCGGTCCTTCTGAAGATCGCTGGAAAAACGCGCGTAGATTGCTGCGTGTCTACTTGCCTGTCCCATCAGCTTGGTGCGCTCGTTCTGCTTGCTCTCGCTGGTTGGCATATTCGCGTCTGGCATCCGCCCGCGCAAGGGCTCGTGCGAGTTCCAGAACAGCGGGATCGATCGGCCGGCCGCAAGAGCGGGTCAGTGGCGCCCTGCCGTGGTATGGCCGGGATCTACTCACTTTGCGTTCTCCATGATCTCGGGTGGCGGGCGTAGGCCAGCACGGATGAATTGCGGGACAAGGCTCCGGTTAAGCTGCCGCTTGAGATCGGCCGCGCGATCGTCGTCGCCGTTGGCCTTGGCCTTGTTGATCTCGACGTGGAGCCACCACGAACCGCCCGGCTGGATCCACGCCCATCGGGAATCGTGTGATTTCGGATCGTCGACGCGTGCGCGGTGCTGGTCCAGCGTGGTCGGCCGCCAGCGATATTGCGACCTGACCATGGCGAGGCCGTAGGATCTGACATTTAGCAAGTTGCCGAACACGGCGGGCGCGCTCGGGACCTCCTGGTACCAGTATGACCAGTTCATCCGCCAAGCGACCTTACGCGCGGCCCTGAGCACGGCTACGCGGTGCTTCTTTTCAATTCGGTTGATGCCGGGATAGACGATGCGTGCGAGCTCCTCGACGTCGAATGTCTCTTCCTGGTGGTCCTCAAATGTCTTGGCGATGGCCTGCTCAATTCGGCCCGGACCTCGGCTCATCTATATGCCCTTAAGTGTTGGCGTCGCGGCAACGTTGTCGCGAGGGAAGCATTTATTCGGGTTGGCGGTATGTGTTTCCTTCGCGACAGCTTGTCGGGTTGGAAACACTTACCAAGGCTACGTTTGGGGAGCGAAACCCTGTCCGTGAAGCCGACGGACAGTTCTGCAGAGGTCGGCGAAGAACAGCTCCGGCAGGCCGCTGCCATTCAGCTGCTCTGCGATATCTTCCTCGAAGGCAGCCAGCTTGATCATGAAGCCGCTCATTGTGTCGG
The DNA here is from genome assembly GCF_018398335.1 of Chelatococcus sp. HY11. Lineage (NCBI taxonomy): Bacteria > Pseudomonadati > Pseudomonadota > Alphaproteobacteria > Hyphomicrobiales > Chelatococcaceae > Chelatococcus > Chelatococcus sp. HY11. The sequence goes on along the minus strand of NZ_JAHBRX010000001.1, from coordinate 4,316,989 downwards.
CCGGCTCTTTGACGATCGCCTTCTCAAGGACGTGGACCCGACCCATGATCGCGTCACCCTCATCATCGGACATGTCCGGGTTGCTCTCGAATGTCGCAAGCTCGCGCGAGAGCTTTTCATAGAGGCTCGCGAGCGTCTGATCGCGGCCGGTCATAGCGGCGCATCCGCGAAATCCCAGTCTTCCGCTGGCTCCAGAGACACACCGGCCGTGGAGAGAACGTCCAGCGCCCTGGTACTCGGTGGCGTCTGCTCGGTGACGTCGAAGACGACACTGTCAGCCGGGACGAACCGCCCGAGCCCCATCTCGTACTGGAGCATGCGCAGCTCCGAATGCAGGAAGGCGGCGTAGCGGTAGCAAAGCTCCCGATGGCCGATGCCGGCTGGCGTGGGCTCATCGGTGATCGTTTGGGGAGAGAACAAGGCGGCCTCCATCGGGTGGCGATGGAGAAGTTTTAAATCCAAAGGTGGTTAATAGTCAACAACCAAATTACGTCACTATCGAATAATGCGCGCCACTACGCGGTGGACCGCTATCACATTTGCCTTCAAGACCGGGAACGTGAGGCCCATCAGAGGCCGCATATCGTCCGCCTCATCTTCCTCGTCTTCATTCGGCCGATTATACTGATGCAAGACGTAAGCGTCTTGTCTCGGTCTCTCAAACCGGGCGATGATAGCGCTGTACGACTGTTTCCCGTGCGCTCGCGCGTAGACGGCGACGTCGGTGCCTCTGATGGGCGGAAGCCGAGGATTTATAAGGATTATGTCGCCGGCTCGGTAAGCAGGAAACATTTCATCGCTGACCACCATCAACGCATAGGCGTCCGGAAGCGCGGGAATCCCCGGTGATGCTGGTATAAATTCTATTGCGCGATCCAGTGGCGCGGGTAGCGCGACGAATTCTGCATCGGCGGCGAAGACCGGTATCGATCCCGAAGGGACCGAATGCACCGGAGGCCCTGGTTGGTAGGCCGGGGCCACCAAGCCGAACCACTCGGCGCCCCCTGCTTCAATATCCTTCGGATCGATACCGAGCACAGCAACGAGGTCGGGGAGCTTCCTCGGACGCTCAACCCGCCCCCGCTCGATCTTGTCGATCGATGCCTGCGACATGCGCACCTTCCGCGCAAGCTCGGCCTGCGACAGGCCAAGCTCCATACGGCGCTCGCGGATTTTCTCGAACCACTTCATGGCGACAACCTTTACAACAGCCAGTTGCGTACCGATATCGGAATATGGTAGTTGTGGAAACCGAAACTCAAAGTAGTGGTTAACGGCCGACATGAAACAGGACGAACTTATCCGCGCCGCCATCGCGATACGGGGCTCAGAATCAAAGCTGGCACTAGCTTGCGGCGTGTCGCAGGCTGCCATCTGGAAGGCAAAGCGTGCGGGCCGCGTGTCGCCTCGCTTGGCTGCTGCCATACACCGAGCGACCAACGGCTCAATACCAAAGTGGAGACTTTGCCCGGACGTCTTTGACGCGCCCGGTGCTGAGATCGGGGTAACCGCCTGATGGCGGCCCCGTGTCACAACGCGCGCCACGCGCGTGAAGGCGAATTCGTCACCCTTGGCGATGCCATGAACGCGGCTATCTCGACGGCGGCCGGAACATGGGCATCTGATCCGAAGATCACCGACGCCGAACGCGCGCGCCGCGAGATCCTGACCCTTCGATGGCAGGTCGAGCAGCTACAGGCCCGCATCGTTGAGCGGGAGCGTGTCGTGCTTGCCTACGAAGAAGAGATCAACGACCGCCGCGCCCGCGCGTGGGTTGAAGGCATCGAGCCGGTGCCAGTCCAGCAAGCATCCTAGCAAAGGATTTCACATGAGCACGGACAGCGGGCAGACCGAGATTCTGCCTCATCAGCAATCGATCGCGATCGAAGTGTACACAGAGGGGTTCACGCTAGTCCAAGACTGCCAGCACATGGGGGAGCAGCGCATCTTTGTGGCGCGCCAGAACATGGCTTCGCTGATTGAGGCGATGCAGCGCTATGCCTCTAAAGGCAAGTGAGGCGCAAGTATGAGCGGCGCCGCCATGATCTGGGCACGACAACAAAAAGTCGGCGCCCCCCATCTCCATGCTCTCTTAAATGCCTTGGCCGCTCGCGTCGGCAATGATGGATCGACCTATGTCAGTCAGGCGACCATCGCCCGGGACCTTGGCCTGAAGGATCGACAGGTCCGACAGTCGCTCGCCGTCCTGACCCGGCTCGGCGTCATTACGAGGGAACAACGGAACGCGGGGAACAAGGGTCGCCTCTCCGATCGGATTACGTTGGCCTTGGACAAGACGTTCGATGTCTGTCGCGGTGATCTCCGGAAGGTTACCCGTCCCGTCGTAACCGGCAGTGCAGTGCCGGTGGCAGCGAAATCCGTAACCGGCAGTGTAGTGCCGCACCCCCCGGCAGTGGAGTGCCAGGGAAAACTACAGGAAATATACAAACACCCTAGCCAAGAAGAGGAACTGACGTTTCAGGAAGAGGCTCCACGTACGCGAGAGGCAGGGCTCGGACGTCCGGTGCTTCGGGTGGTGGCGGGTGGCCTCGCTTCCTCTGGCTGGGGATCTTCCATCGGCGACGCTGAGCAGATCGAGGTGCGGGCATGAGGCCGCTCTACGACCACCAGGTGAGCGCGCTGGCGTTGATGCGGCAGTCCCTGATGGCAGGGAACAAGCGCATCATGCTCCAAGCGCCGACAGGTTTTGGAAAGACGCTTCTCGCGACGGCTGTCGTCGATGGTGCGCGGAGAAAAGGGAACCGCGTCGTTTTCTGCGCCCCCCAGATTTCGCTCATCAACCAGACCCTTGAGGCCTTCGAGAAGGAGGGGCTTACCGGGATCGGCGTGATCCAAGCGAGCCACCCACGGACCGACCCTTCACAGCCCATCCAGATCGCGAGCGTCCAGACGTTGAGGAACCGCCAGTTGCCTGCCGCTGACGTGGTGGTCATCGACGAGGCGCACGTCATGCATGACCTGTACCGGCGGTGGATGAATGACGCGGACTGGCAGAAGGTCCCGTTCATCGGGCTATCAGCCACGCCCTGGGCGCGGGGCCTCGGTAAGCACTACGACGATCTCATCATCGCCGCGACGACCGGCGACCTGATCGAGCGCGGCTACCTGTCGCCATTCCGCGTCTTCGCGCCGTCGCATCCCGACCTGACCGGCGTGAAGACTATCGCGGGCGACTACCACGAGGGTCAGCTATCCGAGGCGATGGATAAGGGCTCCCTCACCGCCGACATCGTTCAGACCTGGCTTGAGCGTGGCGAGAATCGTCCGACCCTGTGCTTCGGTGTCGACCGTGCTCACGCCCAAAAGCTACAGGCTCGTTTCGAGGCTGCTGGCGTTCGCACCGGCTACATCGACGGAAGGACCGAAATCGAAGATCGAGAGAAGGTCGAAGCTGATTTCCATGCTGGCAACATTCAGGTCGTCTGCAACGTCGGGTGCCTTACCACCGGCATCGACTGGGATGTCCGGTGCATCATCCTTGCCCGTCCGACCAAGTCGGAAATGCTCTACGTCCAGATCATCGGGCGCGGTCTGCGCACGGCCGAAGGCAAGGCTGACTGCCTGATTCTCGATCACAGCGACACCACCCTGAAGCTCGGCTTCGTCACGGACATCCGCCACGAGCATCTGGACAACGGTGATCCGAAGAAGTCGTCGGGATCGACGCGCGAAGAAAGGCCGGAGGCGCTGCCGAAAGAATGCCCGAGCTGCACCTTCCTCAAGCCGGCGAAGGTTCATGTCTGCCCGAGCTGCGGCTTCGCCCCTCAACGGCAATCCCAGATCGAATGTGCGCCGGGTGAGCTGATCGAGCTGTCGTCGCGCGGCAAGGCGAAATCGAAGACGGAAGCCACCATGGCCGAGAAGATCAGCTTCTACGCCCAACTCAAAGGCTATGCCGAGCGTCGGGGATACAAGGGCGGCTGGGCTTACTACGCCTACGTGGAGAAATTCGGCGTGAAGCCGAAGGACCCCCGTCTCAACGATGTAAGGCCGCAGGAGCCCTGCAACACCGTGTTGAACTGGGTGAAATCCTACAACATCAGGAAGTCCATGGGCCGGAAGCTCGCCGAACGTGGAGCTGCCGCATGAGCATGGCCACATTCAGAGATCGGGCTCGCGGCAAGTGGCTGGGCATCCTCCCGAAGCTGGGCGTGTCACCTGAGTTCCTGACCGGCAAGCACTGCCCCTGTCCCATCTGTGGCGGCAAGGACAGGTTCCGCTTCGACAACAAGGACGGCCGTGGAACCTACATCTGCTCGAAATGCGAGGCAGGAGACGGCGCTAACCTCGTCATGCTGGTTAAGGGCTGGGATTTCCGCCAGACGGCCGATGAGATCGACTCCATCCTCGGCGATATTCCGGTGCAGGAGTTCAAGCAAAAGCGCGACGACAAGGAAAGCCGCGATGCCAGCGTCAAGCTTTGGAAGGCGACGACCGAGGTCAAGCGCGGCGACCACGTCGATCGGTACTTGAGAGCCCGTGGAATCGCACTGGAAGAGTTCCCGTCGTGCCTCCGATCGGTGACAGAAATGTTCCACTCATCGGATGCCGGCACCCTGTACCCGGGGATGGTGGCGGTTGTTTCTGCCGCCGTCGATGGGAAGAACGGCACGCTTCACCGGACATACCTGACGCTTGACGGACGGAAAGCGCCTGTTGAGCCACCGCGCAAGCTCATGCCGGGACAGGCGCCCCATGGCGGGGCTGTGCGGCTTGCCGAGTTTACCGACACGCTCGGGATAGCCGAGGGGATCGAGACAGCCTTGTCCGCATCGATCCTGTTCAACATGCCTGTCTGGTCTGCCTTGGATGCCGGGAAGCTAGCGGGCTGGCAGCCGCCTGAAGAGGCAAAGCGCATCGTGATCTTCGGGGATAACGACCTGAAATACGCGGGCCAGAACATGGCCTTCTCTCTGGCAAGGCGCCTCGCGGACAGCGGCCGTGACGTGTCTGTCGAGATCCCCCGCGACATCGGCACCGACTGGAACGACGTTCTCATGATGGAAAGGGCAGCAGCTTGAAGACAGTCCATGAGCGCAAGGCAGAGGCAGAAGCGAAGGCGGAACGCTGGGAGCGCAGCGCAGACCGGCACCGGCTTGCTGCCGAGCGTGCCCGCGCGAAGGGGCATCATGACCGCGCCGTCAAGCATGAGGCCCTGCACGCCCGTGCCTTCCGGCTGCTCACGAAGGCCAAGCGCGCGGTGAACCGATATGCGCCCCTGTCCGCCTATGCGCGGGGTGCGGATCGTCTTGCCGAGCGCATCCAGGGCGCCACCGCGAGGCTGAACCGCGAGCGCAAGGACGAGGCGAACACGATGCGCCGTCGTCGCCATCGCCGCGAGGATCTGCACGGGAACGACGGCCGTATCGAGATCGGGCACAAGGACGTCAAGGATCCATACGAACCTGACAAGCGCCTCCGCGTCACCATCAACGTCCGCGAGAGCCCGCTTGAGATCCTGAAATCACGGCGCCGCATCGACGATGCCGAGTATGAGGCGGGCCAATGGTTTCGGGCCGTGTACGAGCGCGCTTCCATCGGCCCGCTGACGGCCTTCGATCCGACCAAAGAGCCGGTTGACGGTGGCGGCTTCAGCGATCCCCTTTCCGATTCGACGATGCAGGCCAGCCGCGATCTTCGAGCGATCCTGCCTGTGGTGCGGCGCGAGGGATACTTGTTGCTGACGTCGATCGTGGGTCAGGGGCAGGCTATCGCCGAAGTCGCAGCGATATGGGGCCGGACGGTAATCACGACCGATGGCGGAAAGCCGCGCTGGCAAAAGTCAGCAGAGGCGATCGTGACCGCCCGCTTGATCGAGGCGTTGCGGGAGGTGGCAGAACATCGCGGCGTTGCCGGCCCCCGACATGGCCTGTTGCGTGCCGCGCGGGAGCTTGGATCAAGCGATAGCGAGGCCGCTTGACACGGTCGACCGAGATTGGTACAAATCAGGAACTTGGATTTTTGCGCCCGGATCGCTTCATGCGGCTCCGGGCGTTGTCGTTTCGGGCCTAGACGTTGGCCTTTTCCAGCAGCTCTGACATTTTGACCCGCCAGTCTTTCCCGGCCGCTTTGAACCGGGCGACGGTAGCGGGATCAAGGCGCAAGGTCACCGCCTCCTTCGGTGCGGCGACCCTTGGCCGTCCCCGAGCACGCTTGATGCTGTCCATCAGGTCCGGGAAAGCCTTCGCAAACGGCTTGGCTTGAGCAAGCTGCTCGTCGGTTGCTTCGGGTGCATCGGGATCGCTGGCGATCTGCCGCTGGATCCGGGCTTCTTCCACATCGGTGATGTGCTTGGTTCGCTTCGTCATAGGATGCTCCTTTCCTTCCGGCTTGCCGACCGCATCGAGATAACCGACAGCGCTTCCGAACCGAGGGGGCGAAACACCACGGCGATGATGATCTCGCCCCGGAATTCTCCGATAGCCATGAAGCGGCCAGCTTTTGCCGGGATCACCATGGACGAAGCGAAGAACTCGACATCGAGGTCGGCAAAGTCGAGCCCGTGCTTTCTGAGGTTGGTCTGCCGCTTGGCTTCGTCGTAAGTGATCATCATGTATTTTTTGTACACGAAAAATAGGTAAGCGTCAAGAATATTCGTGTACGAAAATTGGGTGAGTTTCTGCGGTCACAAGCCCCGGTGGGCTGCCCGGTCTAACTGCCTGGAGCTGCATATGAAGGTATGCTGCTCCTGCAAGCTGCAACATCCGTTGGAAGCCTTCTCCCGTAAAGCTGCGTCTCCGGATGGACGGCACTCAAAGTGCAAGGCGTGCCACAATGCTTATGTGAAGTCGGTCTGGTATCCGGCCAATCGTGAGAAGCAGGTACGATCATCGAACAAGTGGAAGCGCGACAACCCGGACAGGGTTATAGCAAACCGTCTTCGCGTCCCCGTCTCCCAAGTGATCAATGCGAAAAGCCGTAGCGGCGGTTGCTGCGAGGCATGCGGCGCACGTTCCCCGCTCGTTGTCGACCATTGCCACGAGACGAGTGTAGTGAGAGGGATCCTTTGTTCGCCGTGCAATGTTGCGATCGGGATGCTTGGTGACAAGCCGTTGGCTGTGAAAGAGCGGATCCAGTTAATCGCAGCCTATCTTGACAGGCACTTACAAAACCATGGGTACGCGCGGCCCCAATAGTTCGACCCCGAGGGCCGCAACCAATGCACGCTGTCGTCATCGCCCTCTGGTGGCACTCCACCTATCGAGCATGGGCTGAGCTATGGGGACGGACATGAAGCAAGGCGTCATCATCACGATGGTTGTGCTCGGTCAGATCCTGTCGGTCATTGGCGTGGTGCTCTGGCTCGCCATCCTCCCAACGATGGGCCTCATGTGGTGGGCAGGCTGGCTGAAATGATGGGCCATCGCGAGCCGCTGACTAACGGCGACGAGGTCGACTACCTGACCCGCACCCGCCATTGCTACAACCGGCCGCGGAACCTGCCCCAGATCAAGCGGGGCTTTACGAAGCGCATCCGTCGAGCGGCCAAGGTCGAGACACTGACCGAGGCTGAGGATGCGTGGTATCGCCGTTTCGAGGATTACAGCGGTTGGGACGCATTCGTCGCCGCTCGGGTTCGGACTGCCATCGAGGCCCATGACCTCTGATCACCAGCGCCTTCGCCGCAAGCGTGAGCACGATGCGAAGCGCAGGGCCGAACAACCATGGCGAGCCTGGTACAGCCTCCCCGCATGGCGTCACCCTGAGACGGGACTGAGAGCACACCAGCTGAGACGCAAGCCCCTGTGCGAGCGATGCGACCAGCGAGGCATCATCACCCCGGCTGACACGGTCAACCACGTCAAGCCTCACAAGGGCGACTGGACACTGTTCATCGACCCGACGAACCATCAGAGCGTGTGCAAGGCCTGTCACGACAGCATCGTCAAGGCTGAAGAGATGCGAGGCTACGCGATCGGCAACGATGTGAACGGCAGGCCCCTCGCGGCCGATCACCCGTGGAACCGCACATAACCACGTGCCGAGTTCGGGCCGACCCCGGCTTCGAGATAGTTACAGACGCAACCGATTTGATCGTGTCATTTTGAATCATTTCCGATCATTTCGTCTGAAACCATCTATGGCGTGTCAAAATGGGTCATGTTGCGCCGCACAACGGTCGATGTTGCGGTGCGGTAGGGGGCGGGTCATTTTTGCAACATTTCCGGGGCGCCGACCGACTGGGGCCCCGACTTGAGCAAAACCCGTATAAAAAAGGTTTCACATGGCGAAACGCGGCCGAGTTCCGGCGGCGTCATTGGCCGTTGCCTCGATCCCGACGATCGAGACCATCGAGCGTCCTGATGCCCCATACGATCTGACTGACGAGCAGGCAGATGAGTGGTGGGCGGTGGTCAATCGCATGCCGGTTGACTGGTTCCCCCGCGAGACGCACGGGATGCTGGCGCAATATTGCCGCCATGTTGTTCGAGCCCGACGCCTCGCCCAGCTGCTCAACAAGCTGGAGACATCCGAGGATATCGACGTGAAGGAATATCGCGATCTCCTTCGATCGGAGGAGGAGCAATCGCGGGCCATCTCGTCGCTTGCCACGCGCATGCGCATCAGCCAGCAGGCAACGGTTCGCGCTGAACAGGCACGCAAGCCCACGACGATGAAGCCACCGTGGCAAGACGTGTAAAGGCCAAACCCGTTCGGACACGTGCCGAGCGCAACATTGCATGGATAGAGGAACATTGCCGGGTGCCGGAGGGGCGCCTTGTCGGGAAGCCGGTCAAGCTCCGGGAGTGGCAGCGCGATATCATTCGCGGCATCTACGACCAGCCGACGCGTCGCGCGATCATCAGCTTCGGCCGTAAGAACGGCAAGACGGCGCTCAGTGCCTTCCTTCTGCTGCTCCATCTGTGCGGGCCAGAGGCGAAACCGAATTCCCAGCTGTACAGCGCGGCTCAATCACGTGAGCAGGCGGGCATTCTGTTCAACCTGGCTGCCAAGATGGTGCGCCTGTCGCCGACGCTCAGCGCCTATGTGAACCCAGTCCAATCGAGCAAGCAGCTGCTATGCGCTGAACTCGGCACGATCTATCGAGCCTTGTCGGCTGATGCTACGACCGCATACGGGCTATCACCCGTGTTCACGGTGCATGACGAGCTTGGCCAGGTGAAGGGGCCGAAGTCGGAGCTGTACGAGGCGCTTGAGACGGCGACCGCCGCGCAGAGTGACCCGCTCTCGATCATCATCTCGACGCAGGCGCCGACTGATGCGGATCTTCTGTCCGTGCTGATCGACGATGCCAGGACCGAGGCAGACCCTCGGGTGCGCTTGTTCTTGTACTCGGCGCCAGAGACGGCGGACACATTCAGCGAGGAAGCCATCAGGGCAGCCAACCCGGCTTTCGGCGACTTCCAGAACGAGGTGGAAGTGTTGGCCATGGCGGAAGACGCCAGGCGCCAGCCATCTCGGCAACCGGAATTCGAGAACCTTGTCCTTAACCGGCGCGTCGAGATGTTCGCGCCGTTCGTGTCGCGCCCGGTGTGGCAGGCGAATGCGGGCGACGGCGTTGCTGATTTCGAAGGGCTTCCGGTGTTCGGTGGCCTCGATCTATCGGAGACGACCGACTTGACGGCTTTCGTCATGGTGGCGCCATCGAAAGGCAAGTGGCACGTCCGCCCGACGTTCTGGTTACCGGGTGAGAACCTGAGAGAGAAGGCCCGAAAAGACCGCGTTCCGTATGACGTGTGGCGTGATCAGGGCTTCCTCCAGACAGCGCCCGGTCGGACTGTCGATTACGAGTTCGTCGCCGAGCATCTGCGCCACGTCTGCGACCTCTACGACGTCCGCCAGATCGCCTTCGACCGGTGGAACTTCCGGCACCTCAAGCCTTGGCTGGTCAAGTCAGGTTTCAGCGATGCCGAGATCGAGGCCCGATTCGTTGAGTTCGGCCAAGGCTTCCAGTCGATGAGCCCAGCGCTTCGCGACCTGGAGGCCGCGCTTTTGAACGAGCGTCTTGTCCACGGGATGCACCCCGTTCTGACCATGTGCGCCGCCAACGCGGTGGTGCAGCCGGATCCAGCCGGAAACCGGAAACTGACCAAGGCCAAGAGCCGAGGCCGCATTGACGGAATGGTCGCCCTGGTAATGGCCATGAGCGTGGCAGCGACCCACGAAGAGGAAGTCATCATGACATCACCGTGGGACGATCCCAACTTCAGCCTGGTGTCCGCCTGATGTGGCCATTCAACCGCTCACAGCCCATGACGCCACCGGTTCAGACCGAGTGGAGGTCAGCGAGCATCGAGAACCCGACCGTAAAAGTTAGCGAAGAGAACTTCCTCGCGTTCTTCGGGCAGTCGTCAGCCAATCTGCCGAGCGTCACGATCGACAGCGCCTTGCGGGTGCCGGCGGTGCTGGCGGCGGTATCGTTTCTCTCGCGGACGCTGGCCTACCTGCCGCTGCACGCGTATCGAGACACCGACAAGGGCGCCGTCAAGGTCGGGGGCAAGCTTCAGACGATCGTGCGCGACGCGCCGAACCCGGAGATGGGCAGCTTTAAGTTCCGGCAGTATTTCTGGCAGCAGGTGTTCACCGGTGGGCGGGGGCTCGCCTGGATCGAGCGCAGCGGGTCGTCAGTCGAGAACATTTGGCCCATCAATGCGAAGAAGGTCACGATCAAGCGCCGCGGTCTCAAGCTTGTCTATCAGTTCGAGGGCAAGGAGTACCCGGCAGAGGACATCATCGACGTCGCGTTCATGCTGAAGGATGACCAGACCGGGCATCATGGACCGATCCAGATGGCCGCGAAGGCAATTCAGCTCGCTCTGGCGATGAACGATTACGGAAGCCAGTTCTTTGCCGGTGGAGGTGTGCCGCCGCTTGCTCTGACGGGTCCGCTTGCGGCTGGCGCTGATGGCATCAAGCGTTCGATGGATGACACCTGGCGCGCGATCGAGGCCGCCAAGAAGTCAGACAAGCCCGTTTTTGCGATCCCGCCAGGCTACGAGCTGAAGCCTGTCGGTTTCGATCCGGCAAAAGGCCAGATGATCGATGCCCGCCGCTTCCAGGTGGAGGAATTTGCCAGGGCTTGGCAGCTGCCCCCGGTATTTCTGCAGGATCTCACTCGTGCGACCTTCACCAACGCCGAACAGCAGGACCTGCACCTCGTCAAGCATCTCATCGGCCATTGGGCTGGCGCCCTCGAAGACGAGATGAACCTGAAGCTGTTCGGGCGTGGACGCGGCTCGCGGTATGTGCGGCATAACCTCGACGGCATCATGCGCGGTGATCTGAAGACCCGTATCGAGGCGATCGCCCGTGCCGTTCAGACGGCGCAGATGACGCCGAATGAAGCCCGCGCCCTTGAAGAGCGTGCCGCGCATAGCAACCCGGCCGCTGACGAACTTCTTGTGCAGGGCGCCACGGTGGTTTTGGGACAACAGCCCGAGCGTGGGATTGGCGATAACGGCGGGCCGCCTCTGGACGACAATGGAGAGCAGAATGCCGCAGCAGCCTGAAGCGGAAATCCGCTCGCTCGTGCGTGACGTCGAGCATCGCGCTGACGATGCTGGCAAGATGACAGTGGCGGGCTACGCTGCCGTGTTCGGTGAGATCGCCGATATCGGGGGGCATTTCCGCGAAGTGCTGACGCGCGGCGCCTTTGAGAAGACATTGGCATCGTCGGACGTCCGCGCCTACTTCGGACACGATCGCGGCCGTGTGCTCGGTCGGAAATCGGCCGGCACGCTACGCCTTCGGGAAGACGAGAAGGGCCTCGCTGTCGAGATCGACTTGCCGGACACCTCCGATGGCCGGGATGCCAGGACCCTTATTGAGCGCGGCGACATTTCCGGGATGTCCTTCGGCTTCGTCGTGACAAAACAGGAGTGGGACGAGACAGGCGAAACGCCGCTCCGCACCATTCGTGAGGTCATCTTGGACGAGGTGTCGATCGTCTCGGAACCGGCCTACGACGGCACGTCGATCGCCATGAGATCCTTGGACGCCGCCCGGAAGGAACGCCGCCAGCAGAATTTCAACGCCGCGGCTCGACGCCTCGGCATGAAGGTCACCCTCGACTTGACGTCGAGGAGTAAAGCGCGGGCCTGAGCCCCGCCCAACCGCACACCCGGCCCGCTTCGCGCGGGCTTTTTTATTGGAGGATGGCGATGGACAATCGCATCAAGGAATTGCGGGACCGGCAGGCGAAGCTTGTCACCGAGGCCCGCGAACGTCTCGACCAGATCAACGGCACCACGGACGAGGCCCGCGTCAAGGAGCTGGAGAGCCAGCACGACGCCGCGATGGCAGAGCATGACCAGATCGAGGCTCGTATCAAGCGCGAGGAGACCCTTGCCGCGATCGAGAAGCGTGACGAGGAGCGTCGTGCCCGCATGCGTCCGGCGCCCGGTGACGGGGAGGCCCGCGGCTCCGATGACGGCACCCCGCTGGAATATCGCCAGGTATTCCACAAGTTCCTCGCGGTTGGCGGCGACCCGTCCGAACTGAACTCGGAAGAGCGCGCCGTTCTTCGCCGGGGCGCCGAGGCAAAGGCTGAGTTTCGCGCTCAGACGGCCGGTACGACGACCGCGGGCGGCTTCACGGTCCCGACCGAGCTTGCCGGCTTCATCATCAAGACGATGAAGGCCTGGGGGCCGATGTACGATGAGGACATCTGCACCGTCCTCAACACGTCGAGCGGCAACCCGATCAAGATCCCGACCGTCGATGACACGGCCGTCACTGCTGAAAAGCATACGGAAGCAACGGCCCTCACGGACGACGGCGGCAAGGACGTCACCTTCGGGCAGAAGTCCCTTGACGCCTACGTCTACGACACCGAGTTCATCCGCTTCTCCATGGAGCTGGCGCAGGATTCGATCTTCAACGTCGAATCCCTGCTGGGTGACCTGCTCGGTGAGCGCCTCGGCCGCCTGGCTAACAAGGAGCTGACGGTCGGCGACGGCACTGGCGACCCCAACGGCATCGTCACGGCGTCCAGCCTCGGCAAGACCGCCGCCGCCACCGCCGCGATCACCAGCGACGAGATCATCGATCTTCTTCACTCGGTGAATTCGGCCTACCGGCGCTCTCCCAAGTCCCGGTTCATGTTCGCGGATACGACCCTCGCGGCAATCCGTAAGCTGAAGGACGGTCAGGGTAATTATCTCTGGCAGATGGGGGACATCACCACTGGCGAGCCCAGCACCCTGCTTGGCTACCGCTACAGCATCAATGACGACATGGATTCGCTTGGAGCGGCCAAAAAGGTCATGCTTTTTGGCGATTTCAGCAAGTATTTCGTCCGAAAGGTCGGATCTCCCGTCATTGGCGTCCTTCGCGAGCGCTTTTGGCCGGATCTCGGCATCGCTGGCCTCATCCGCTTCGATGGTGAGCTTGGCGACACTGCCGCGGTGAAGCACCTCATCACCGCCGCTTCGTAACCAACGTTGGCGCCGTACATCGCGGCGCCAACCCCTTCCGAGGTGATCCCCATGAAGATCAAGATGCTCGTCGGCATCGCCGGCACTGACTTCGCCCTGTCTCCCAATGAGGAGACGGATCGCTTCTCGACCAAGGAGGCGACGCGGATGATCGAGGCCGGCATGGCTGTTCCCGTCAAGGATGACGAGAAGGTCGAGCGCGCTACGAAGAAGCCCGCACCGGAAAAGCGGGGCTGATATGTGGTATCCGGCGACTGTCGTTATTCCCCCGGACGGCACGGACCCGCTCACCCTTGAGCAGGTCAAGCGCCAGTGCGGCATTGCCTTGTCCGATACCGAGTTGGACGACACGCTGGAACTCATGATGAAGGCCGCTCGCGGCCATGTGGAGCGTTATTGCTCGATCTACGTTCCGTCTCAGACGGTCGTGGTGAAGTGCGACAGGTTCTGTGATTTCACGCGGGTTCCGGTGGCGCCTGTCCAGTCTGTGGAAACGATCACGTACGTCGACACGACGGGCGATGACCAGGTCCTCGATGACGAGGCATTTGAGCTCCGCAATGACGGAATGACTGTCTCGATCGTCCCGGCTCACGGCACGCGCTGGCCAGCTATCCAGCCCGGATCCCGAATTATTGTCCGTGCCGTCGTCGGTTTCGAGACGGTGCCAGCCGAATTATTGTCCGCGATGCTTCTCCATGTTCGGTCGCAATACGGCATGACCGGCTCCGACGTGAACCTGAAGAAGAAGGTCGTCGACGGCATCGGCTCCCGCGAATGGGACATGACAGGAGCGGTTGACGCGATCACCCGCCAGGCTGTGGCGAACTTCCTCGAGCCCTTCCGTTGCTGGCCACTGGCATGATGAGCCCAGCTGACATGATCGCCGATCTCGACGCCATCTTGGCGGAAGACGGCACCGACATAGTGTTCCGGCAGATCCATAAGGCCCCGACGCCTCACGTGGACACCCCAATCAAGGGTCATGTCCGGGACGTGGACGGTAGTGAGAACGGCAACGGCGTGGCGATCGTCCGCTCGGTGGTGATCATCTCGCCCACCGGCCTCCCGGCTATTCCGAAGCGCCTCGATCAGATCCTCGTCGATGGCAAGGCCCGCACTGTCCAGATGCCGCGCGTGAAGCGTGTACAGGGTCAGGTGGTGCGCATCGAACTCGACTGCGAAGGTGTGCCGGGCTGATGAGCCGGTTTCATCGCAACGCCATCGCCGTCATTTTCACTGTCGTGTTCGGCGGTGTGGCTGTCGCGATTGGCCTCGCCACATGGGATGAATGCCGAGCGTTCGGGCACAGCGTTCTGTATTGCATCAGGGGGCAGATGCGCTGATGGCCGTCAAGGTGAAGGTCGACCCGATCGATCGTGATATTGCTCTTGCCCTTTCGTCGAGCGTTGGGCCTGAAGCCCGTAGCAAGATCATCGCTGACTTTGCCCGCGAGGAGCTTGCTAAAGCGCAGGCACAGAACAAGCAGGCCCTTGGTCACGAGACGCCTCACACCGCCTTCGTCGACGGCAAAGAAGGGGCTCCCCTCGATAGCGTGAAGCCGGACGGCCGAATCGTCTTTGAATTCGACCTGATCAACGAGATCTTCGCCTGGATTGGCGAGCAACTGGTCCTGCACTCTCCCGTCCTCACGGGCCGCTATCGTGGCTCCCATAAATTCTATGCGGACGGCGTCGAGATCGAGCCCGGTCTGAACGTTCCGGATGCTCAGGAATATGCCTTCGTCAACATCCAGCCCTATGCCCGTAAAATCGAGCGCGGCCTCTCTGAGCAGGCTCCGGACGGCGTCTTCGAGGCTGTCGCCGCGCTCGCCAATGCCCGCTTCGGCAACATGGCTCGTATCCGCTTCTCATACCGGACGGTTGCCGGATCCAAGAAAGATCCGGACAGCAGGCAGCCGGCTGTCATCATCACATTGAGGTAGCGGGATGCCCAGCAAAGCAGTCGCCGACGCCGTCGAGGCGCGGCTTGCCGCTCTGTGGACGCGGTGCCCCGTGTTCGACATCAACGAAGAGCCAACGGGCCCGGAAGACGGGTCCGCCTTTCTGGAAGTCCAGTACCCCGTCGCGAACCGGGGGCAGATCACCATCGGAGCGCCGGGCAACAACGTCTTTCGTGAGGAAGGCGCCATCCGCTTCGTCCTTCGCACCGAGCGCGGCCAAGGACGAGATACGGCGCTCGCCTGGGCTGACGAGCTGGCGCTGATCTTCCAGGCGAAGCAGTTCGGTGGTGTCACCACCTGGGCGCCGTCACCGCCGACGCTCGATAGTCGGAACTACGCGGACAACTACTTCACGGTGACTTTCGCCGTTCCCTACTACGCCGACACCCTCGGCTGATCCCTTCGACAATTCACCGGCGGGCTGATCGCTCGCTTTTCTCGGGTCGCATGCGGCTCCCGCACGACCATAAAGGAGGCCCGCATGGCCGATCTGCAGTCAACCAACCGCGTCAAGCTCGCCAAGGTCCGTGAAGTCACCGCAGGCGTCACTCCTCCGAACCCTGCCTTCAAGGAAATCCGGCAGACGTCGAGCGGTCTCAATCCCTCACCCCAGACCGTCACCTCGAATGAGATCCGCGCTGACCGTCAGGTCGCTGACCTCATCCTCGTTGGATATCAGGTCGCTGGCGATGTCGGCGGTGAGCTGTCCTTTGGCGCAGCGGATGATGATTTCGAGGAAGCGCTCCAGGGTACGTGGGCGAGCAAGCCCGCGATCGTCGTTGCGACCGTTGACACCGAGATCTCGGACGTCACCGCGACCACCGTCACCGTCGCTTCGGGTGGCGCGGCCTTCAAGGCTGGTCATCTCGTCGCGCTGAGCGGCCTTCCCACGCCAGCCAACAACAAGCTGGCCCGGGTCACCTCGTCCACTGCGACGACCATCGTGTTCCCGGCTGCCACCTTCGCGATCGAGGCTGATCCGATCCCTGTCGGTGCAGCAGCGCGTGTCGTTGGCTTTGAAGCGGCATCTGCTGACGTGGCGGCCGTGACGGCAGGCGGCAACGGCCTGACCGCGACGGCCCTCGATTTCACCACACTCGGGCTCAACGTCGGCGAATGGGTGAAGATCGGCGGGACCGCCACGGGTACCCAGTTCGGGACCGCCGCGAATAATGGATGGGCTCGTGTGTCGGCCATCGCCGCGGGCAAGCTCTCATTCGATCAGGTTCCGGCCGGTTGGAATGCCGACACGGGCACGGGCAAGACGATCCAGATCTTCACCGGCGACTTCCTGAAGAACGGCACGACGAAGCGCTCCTCGACCTTCGAGCGCCAGTATCTCGATCACTCCCCGGTCAGCTACGAGTATTTCCGCGGCCTGGAGCTGAACACGCTCAGTGTCAGCGCCCCGGCGCAGCAGATCGCGACCTACACCAAGGGCTACATCGGGCGATCCTCTGAAATTGTTGCGACACGGGTCTCGGGTGCGACGGATGTCGCTGCGACCACGGGCGACGTGCTCAACACCTCGTCCAATGTGGGCCGCATCGGCATCGGCGGCGTTGCGGTCACCGGCCCGAACTTCGTCATGTCGGCGACCATTGAGGTCAACAACAACCTGCGGGCACAGAACGCCGTGGGCTCGATCGGTGCGGTTGGCATCGGTAACGGCGAATTCGCGGTGACCGGCACGCAGGAACTCTACTTCGGCGACAAGTCGATTTACGAGCAGGTGACCAACAACACGGCCTCGAACTTCAGCATCCTTTTCGGCCGCCAGGATGGGACGCGTCCCTCGATCCTGATCGATCTGCCGTACACGAAGTATTCGTCCGGTTCTCCCTCCGTCAGCGGCAAGAACGCCGACGTGATGCTGTCGGCCAACTTCCAGGCCATCCGTCACCCGACGCTTGGCTACACCATGGCGGTCCAGCGCTTCCACTACCTGCCGGCCTAATCCGGCCCCACCGACGTCGTGAGGTCCTGGACGGATCCCTCGCGGCCGGCGGGAGGCGGGTCACAGCGCCTTCCGCCACCCTTTCTGTGACAAGGAGACCTTTTTCAATGGATATCAAGAGCATCAAGGTTGACAGCGCGGTCATCGAGACCGGCGAATGGGTCGACAAGATCCCGGAGATGGGCGACCTGCGCCTGAAGGTGCGCGGTGAAGGCAACGAGGATTTCAAGCGTTTCCTCAATAAGGCCTTGCGCAACGTCCCGAAGGGCGCCCGTCACCGCGACGGCACCGTCCCGCCCGCACTGATGGAGAAGATCGTCGGTGAAGCCCTGCTTGAAACGGTACTGATCGACTGGGCAAATCTCAAGAGCGGGGATGAGGAGGTGCCATATAGCAAGGATCTTGCTCGCACCTTCCTCACCGACAAGGACTATCGCCATTTCCGCACGTCGGTGCTGTGGGCCGCAGCCTTTGTGGCGGGCAGCAAGGAGCACGCGGACGAGGACGACGGGGACGCCGACGCGGCCGATAGCTACCCTTTTCCCGCCTCCGGGCAGCGGTAGAGTGGCAGCAGGCCTGGAGCCGTCATAGCGAGGCGCTGATCGCCAATTTCGAGAAGATCGGGCAGCCAGTGCCGGAGCACATGCTTCCGCCGGATCTCGATCTCCTCGAAGCCGACCTTCTTGAGGCATTCAACGAGTTGGGCACTGATAGGCCGGTTGGCTTCGGCGTCGGGCCTATCCCCTTCTCGTCGATTGATAGCTATGCATCCCGCTACGGGTATGATGATGCCGAAGGTTTTGAACTCCTTCGGCGTGCGATCCGGCTGATGGACGCCGTGTACCTCGCAGCGGTCAACAAGCAGCAGCCGAGCGAGGCCCGACGTTAAGCTGGTCCTGTGCTGCACTCCTGATTCAGGGCGTCAAGGGCCATAGAACCGCCTCGCACCCCGAACAACGCGTTTGACTGGCCCGCAACTGGCGACGAAACGCGGAAGTATAGTGTGCGAGCGGTCGGCAGCTGGGATAAGAACTTGCTGACTTCAGCCTTGTTGTCGATGACCACCGCCTGCAAGTTCATCATCCTGAAATTCTTCACGTCGACGCCCGGCGCGTCGTCAAATCGGTAAGAGATTGCCGCATTGTTCGTCGTGCCAACCGGCCAGTCATAATAGACCATGATGCTTGGCGCACCTTTGGTGCACGACAAGCCAAGCACCGCTGCGTGTATGCCGCTGTGCGAAGTGAGATCGACTTTCACGGTGGTGGCCGAGATGTTCGTTCTAACCTTGCCGGATATCTCGTCTTGCTTCTGCTCAATCTTCCAGTCGCTGACGGTCGCGTCGCTCTGGCCAGCGGTTTGACACCCGGCGAGCAATAGTGCCCCCGCGATTGCGGCAAATACTCTCATTTTCCCCCCAAGCACTTCTTCAGTCCGCACATTGCGGCGATGGGCGAGGTTAGCATGCAAGTTAATGCGATCAAGCGCATCGATATCCAGGCCACGACGAAAGGCGTCGAGCAGGCGACTGCCGGCCTGAACAAGATGGCCGACGCGCAGGGCCGCGTTGCCGCTACCGGCGACGAGATGGCGACGGCTACCGAGAACACGTCCAGGACGGCGCTGTCGGCTGAGAAGTCGCTTGAACGCCTCGCGCGGCGCCTGGACGCTGAATATCGGATGACCAAGCAGGTTGCCGAGGCGCAGGCCCTTCTGGATCGCGGTCGGGGCACGGCGGCAGAGCGAACCGAGCAATATGCTCGCGTGCAGGACTATGTCATCCGGCAGTCGAAATCGCTGGAGGCGGCCAACAACAATGCCGCGACGGGGATCGTCAGGGTAGGCGATACGAGCAAGGTCGCCGGTCACCATATCCAGAACCTCGGCTATCAGCTGAACGACGTCGCGACGATGCTCGCCATGGGAGCAAGCCCGTTTCAGGTCTTGGCGAGCCAAGGCGGGCAGATCGCCCAGATCCTCGGTCAGACTGGCGTGTCAGGCGCTGTGAAGGGCATCGGAAGCGCTATCGGCGCGCTCATCACGCCGGTGACGGCCGCTGGCGCGGCCTTCGTAGCGCTCGGCGCCACCGCGCTCCTCGCCTACAAGTCATTCAACGACGGTCAGTCTGCGCTTCAGCAGTCACTGAAGGGCGTGGGCGCGGCGACGGGGGCGACCGTCGACGATCTAAATCGCATGGCTGAGGCAGGAGCGAAGGCCGGCAACATCACGGTGTCCGCCGCGCGCTCGATGGCCGCTGAATTCGCCAAGACCGGCAAGATCGGCCTCAGCAACTTCGATGACCTGATCGGCATCACCGAGCGGTTTGGAAAGACGGTTGGGCTCGCGGCTGGAGACGCTGCTGCTGAGCTGTCCCGAGCCTTCTCAGACCCCCTCGCAGGCGCTGACAAGCTGAACGAGACGTTGGGCTTCCTCGATGGCAAGACCCGCGATCACATTCGTTCGCTGGTCGACCAGAACGATCAAATCGGAGCCCAGAAAGTTCTCATCGATGCGTTGCGCCCGGCAATTGACGGTGCGGCCGTGTCCACCACCGGTCTCGCTGGAGCATGGGACACCGTCGCGAAGGCCGCGAGCAATGCGTTCGCCTGGATCGGTCAGGCCATCTCGGCGGCACCGAAGGCTCAGCAGTTGGCCGTGCTTCTTGAGCGTCGGCAGAAGGTCGGCTCCTACGATTCCTTCTGGGATAACCTAAGTGGTGGCAAATTCTCAAACGAGCTGAAGCAGTTAGACGGTCAGATCCTCGACCTTCAGAAATCCATTGCAGGCGACAACTTCAAAGCTGCGTTCGGCCAGGCGGCGCAGGGCGCTGCGAGGCTGTCGCTTGAGGTCGACAAGATCAATGATGGCCTCGACCCGATGGGAGCCAAGTATCGCACGCTTAAGGCTCAGGCCGCTGATTTGCAAAAGCAAGTCGACACCGCCAACGGTCAGTTCGATCGCTTCGACACGACGGTGAACGGTCTTGGCGCCAACCGGGTGACTGACCTGGAGAAGACCAAGCGGTCTCTCGATATGGTCACCCAAGCCTATAAGTCCATGGAGATGGCCAACGGCAAGATCATCACGCAAGAGGATGTGCTCCGCCAGAAGGACGAAGCGAGGCTGAAGGCCCTTCAGGCGAAGACGCCAGCCGAAAAAGCCGCCGCTGCTCAGGAGCAAGCGCGGCTGGATCTGATCGGCGAAACTGTTGGAGCGCTGGATAAGCAGGCAAGAATTGAGCGTGCTGGCGCCCTGGCTCGCCAGCAGGCGGTAAACGCAGCGTCGAAGGCGAAGAAGGACGAGGATCACGCTGTCAAAGATCTGATGGCCCGCAACGAAGCGCGGATCGAACAGATGGAAATGGAGGCGAAGGGCTACGGCAAGACATCGGCCGAAGTTCTGGATCTCCGCATGCAATATGAGTTGATGAAGGCCGCTCAGCGGGATGGCGTCCAGGTGACGGACGCAATGTCAGCAGCCGTACGTCAACAAGCTGAGCGCATGGCCGAACTACAAGCCGCAGCCAAGGCCGCCCGTGAAGAATTGGAGGCGCAAGAGTTTTCCCTCGATGGGCTTCGCGACGTCGCAAAGGATCTTCTGGATGCATCTGGGAGCTTCGCCGACGCGCTGAAATCACTTGGCCAAGCTTTTCAGTCGGCTGCACTCGATGCGCTGTTCACGGGCAAGGGGCCGCTCGCGGGCCTTACTGGCATGGCAAGCTCGGACGGTAAATCGACGGGTGGGCTGTTCGGCGCTCTCATGGGAAGCGATGTTAAGTTCTTCCGTGATGCCGTCGCAAAAGGCACCACTAATGGTCTGAAGGATTTTGTTGGGCCACGCACGCAGGAACAAATGGCCAGCGAAGGCGGCGGGCTGTTCGGTGCGTCTGGAAAGACAATGGCGGGCGGGGTGACGGCATTAGCCGCCGCAGCTGCGGCCTACGGTGGGGGGCTGTCGTCTGGGTCCCCTACGATGGGCGCGTTGACCGGCGTGATCAGCGGCGCAATTGCCGGAGCCACCTTCGGCCCGATTGGTATGGCGGTTGGGGCTGTCATCGGTGGTGGCCTCGGCTTTCTTGGTGGCCAATCGGCTCGAAAGCAACAGAAGGAAGAACTCCAGCGTCAGGCACAGGAAAACTATGACAATGCTAAGCCGCAAGTTGCTGAATTAGGCAGACTGTTTCGCGGTGACGACCTTGGTAACATCCAGCAGCAGATCCAGGGCGGTATCGACAAGCTCAACGAGCTTGGCCCTATCCTCGTCAACGCGGGTCATGTCGATGAGCTGATCGCCCTTCAGAAGGATTACAACACCTTCGTCGCCCGGATGAAGGATGAGTTTCGCGCGGACTTCACCGGCACGATTGAGGAGCTGCGCGCTGGGCTTGGCGCTCAAGGCCCGTTCAAGCAAGCATCCGACGCAGTGAAGCAGTTCGGGCAGAGCGCCAAGTCGTTCATTGCCGACGCGAAAACTGTGTTCGGTGACGGCACTGCGGAAGTGCAGGCCGCGCGCGAGGCTTCCTTCGAATATGCCCTGTCCATGCTCGACCAGGCGAAGACGCTCACGGAAGTGCAGCAGTCCATCCAGTCGATCAACGGCACGGCCGCTGGCCTGTCGAAGGTGCTGCAAGAACTCGGCATGTCCGCTTATGACACGGCCTGGCAGATCGAGTATCGCGTGCAGAACGCCATGGACCGGTTGCGTGATGCCTTCACCGATGGCCTTGAGCGCCGGCTCAATGAGGCGAGCGATCGCGGTTATATCAATGAGATCAGCGATCAGATTGCGCAGTACCGCAAGGATCTAGCGGATTCGGCCGCCCTCGGGCTCGATGGCGCCCTCGCGGCCAAGGTCTTCGCGGCCGAAGCCCAGCAGATCGTCAATGGTGCCGAACTCGCGGGCGATGCGTTCAACGCCCTCGTGCAGCAGTTCCCCGAACTGGCCGGCGTCGTGAAGGAGTTTTCGCAGGCGCTTGCCGACATGGGCAACGACCTCGCCGCCATCGCCCAGCGCCAGCAGGGCTACTACGATCGCATCTTCAACGCGGCCAACGACAACAGCACGCTGGAAGGTGCGCTGAAGGCCTTCGACCGCCAGGCGCAGCGTGAGCGTGAAGCGGAGATGAAGGCCGGCGGACAGGCCATCACCGATCTCGAGCTTGCCCTCGCCGCCGAGCGCGTCAAGATCGTCAATGACTTCGCGGCCAAGGCGAAAGCGGCTGAGCAGCAGGCGGCCGAACAGGCGGCCCGCGCGGCGCAGCAGAAGGTGGATGAAGCCCAGCGGGCCGTTGATGATGCCCGCGCCGATCTCCAGCGGGCCTATGAGCAGCAGGCCTCCACCATCAACGCCACGATCTCGCGGCTGGAGGCCTTCACCTCATCGATCCGCAAGCTGCGCACCGACCTGCGTTCCGACGACAGCCTGTCGCCCTATAACGATCGCCAGCAGCAGCAGGAAGCTCAGGCCACCTTCCAGGAGCTGGCGGCCAAGGCCATGGCGGGCGATCAGTCGGCGATGGACCAGCTCGCCGACGCGGCGCGCCGGTATCTGGAGGAATCGAAGGCCTATTACGGCTTCAACGAGGTCTATGCCCGGATCTTCGAGGAAGTGCAGTCGACCCTTGAGGCGGTCGGCAGCAAGGCGCAATCGGAACTCGATATCGCCCGGGCGCAGCTCTCAGCGCTCGACGCGCAGGTCAGCGGCCTCCTCACGGTCAACGACAGCGTGCTGACGGTGGCGGCGGGCATCGAGAAGCTGAACGCGGCGGTTGCCGCCTTGGCCGCGGCGCAGGCTGCCCAGATCGGCAACGGTACGGGCACGCCCGACCAGCGCACGGCCTATGTGACCTCGCTCTACCAGAAATACTTCGGCCGCCAGCCCGATCAGGCGGGCCTTGATTTCTGGGTGAAGTCGGATCTCTCGACGTCGCAGCTCGACCAGGCCTTCGCCGATGCGAAGGCGGCCGGCGCCATGCGGTTCGGCGGCATCGTCGGGGCCTACGCGCGGGGCGGCCTCATCGGCAACGGCATCTTTGATGTCGACAGCGTCATCGCGCGTTACGCCGGCGGCGGCAATATCGCGCTCGCGGGTGGTGAATATGTCATGCCGGCGCATCAGACGCGGGCGAACCTCCCCGTGCTCGAGGCGATGCGCTCCGGCCGCGCGCCGGCCAATGACGACAGCGCGAAGGAGGAAATCCGGGCGCTCAGGGCACTCGTCGAGCAGTTGATTGCCGTCTCCGCGCGAGGCCATCAGGCGGTTGCCGCGGCCGTTGTCGAGAATACCAGCGCGGTGAAGGCAGACACTCGCACGGCTTCAACGGCGCAGATCGCGCGCCGCACCGGCACCAACGGATAGGCTCACCCTCCATGCTCTATCTCGTCGAGATCGACGCCCATAACGGGGCGGCGCTGCTGACGTTTCGCTTCGCGACAGAAGCCTACATCACCAGCCCGTCCGACAGCCCGGCCAACACCATCTATGAACCGCGCATCGTCGACCCCGGCTCCTTCTCCGCCAATCTCTACAACGCGGGGCAGACCGGCGGCAGCGCCTCCATCGGCTTCGGCGATCTCATCCTCGCCAATGCCGATGGTGGGCTCGATGCGTGGTTTGACTATGGCTTCGACGGTCGCCGCATCGAGATCAAGCAGCTCGCGAGCGTCGCTTCGTCCTTCTCGTCGGCGGTGACGGTGTTCAAGGGCACGATCGAGACGATCGACACGACGGACGCCTGGAAGACGCTGCGGGTGCGGATCTTCGACAACCGGCTGACCCTTGACCGGCCGTTGCAGGTCAACCGCTATGCCGGGACGACGTTGGGCGCCGGCAACACCGCCGAGGGCACGGAAGATCTGCGCGACCAGCCGAAGCCGCTCGTCTTCGGCAAGGTCTATGGCATCCGGCCCTATGCCGCGAACCCGTTCGATGGCGTGTTCCAGGTGGCGGACAACGCCGTCAACGACATCGACGTCTTTGACGGGGGCTCCCCGCTCACGCAGGTCGGCAACTACACCTCGCTCGCCGCCCTCATCGCCGCGACTGTCCTGCCGGGCCGCTATGCGACCTGTTTCAGCCTCGGGCTTTTCCGCATCACGCGGTCCGCGTTCCAGCTCACCGCCGACGTGCAGGAGGGCGTGCAATGGTACGAGCGTAATGCCGCCGCCATCGTCCGTAAGATGCTTCAGCGCGCTGGCCTCACCACGGCGGATTATTCCGAGGCGAGCCTTGCGGCGCTGAGCAGTCTCAGCCTGTCCGAATGCGGCGTCTGGATCGACAGTGATCAGCATATCCTGGACGCCGTACAGCAAGTGCTGAACTCGGTCGGCGCCTGGATCGCGCCGAATGCCAATGGCGTGCTGGAGGTCGGTCGCTTCGAGGCGCCGGGAACGCCGGTCACCACCATCACGATGGATGACATCATCCGGCCGGAGAATATGACCTTCGAGGTCACGAATGATGCGGGCCGGGGCGTGCCCGTCTGGCGCGTCGTCGCTCGCTACAAGCGGAATTACACGCCGTTGTCGGGCTCCGAGGTCGCGAAGTGCACGCAGCAGAATGAAGACTACAAGGCCTATCTCGCCACGGAATGGCGGGAGCGGAAGGCGGAAGATGCCGCGATCAAGACCAAGTACAAGAACGCGGGCGAGCTGACGATCGAGACATGCTTCACGCAGCCGACCGACGCGCTTGTCGAGGCGACGCGGCTGCTCTCGCTCTACAAGGTCAGGCGTGACCGGGTGAAGGTCGTGCTGTGGGCTGAGCGGGCCGCCGGCATCAAGCTCAACGACACCGTCACCGTGCAGGTGCCGCGCTTCGGCTATGCGGCCGGGCGCCCCATGCGCGTGATCGGACGCGATGAGAGCCGCGCCGAGAACATCGTCACCCTCGATCTGTTCGGCTGACCCTCATGGCAGATAGCGCAATCACCATCGCGTCGGTCGTCAAGTCCGGCGGGGCTGGCCAGATCCTACTGATCGTCACCACGAGCGGTGGCGGTGGGAATGAGTGCTTGCCTTACATGGCCTTGCAGAAGGTGGAAATTTACGCCTCCAAGACCAACAACCGCGCCACCGCGACCAAGGTCGGCGACACGATCGGCACCTTCGTGCATGGCAATCTCGGCGTGTCCGAGACCTGGTATTACTGGTTCCGGGCGATCGACAACAACAGCCCGCCGCTGGTCGGTGAATGGTATCCGTTTTCGCCCACTGACGGCGTCGTGGCGACGACCAGCAATCAGGTGCCGCCGCCGAATTCGGTCGGTACGCCGCAGCTGCAGGATGGCGCGGCGACCGCGCAGAAGATCGCGAATCTCGCCGTTGGTTCAGCCCACATCCAGGCCCTCGCGGTTAAAACCGGCAACATCGACAACCTTCAGGTGACCGACGCCAAGGTGGTCACTATGTCCGCGGCGAAGCTGACAGCGGGCGTCGTCACGGCAACGATCACGATGACAGCGCCGCTCATCAACGGTGGCAGTCTCAATGGCACGCGCATTCGCATCCAGGCGACCGATGGCACCCTCGTCGAGCCCGGCATCACCTTCAACTCGACCGTCGCTCCCAACGTCTCTTCGGTGAAGATCAACCAGACCGGGGCGAATGGCGAGGCGGCCATTTATGGCACCAATCTCGGCACGGGGCCGCAGTCGCACGGCGCGCGCTTCAACAGCATTCCGATTACCGGCCCTGCGGGCGGCTCGGCGCTGCTCGGGTTGCCGCCCGCGTCCGGTGGCTACGCGGTCTTCTGCGAGAGCGGCACGGTTGGGCCGTTTACCGGTTCGCATCCTGGCTTCATCAGCAAGAACGCGCCCGATATCCCGCTTGGGTCAATCCTGGTCGACCTCGATGTGATTGACCGGCGCGGCGTCGACGACACCGTCACGTCGGTCGCGCTCGCAAGCAAGGCGATGGACCCGGCGGCAATTGGCGTTCTGACGCGTCGGCACGCTCTCGATGAGGCTTCTCTGCACGCCGTAGTCGATGGATCCGACGTCCCGCCGATGAAGTTCGACGGGGCGGTTAGCCTGCAACAGCGCCTTGGCAGCGGCGCTTTGGCGCTGAGAAAGCACCGCGAGGCCTGGAAGCAGAGCAAGGCGAAGCGCGCGGACTGGGCAGCCCGCTTCGACGGCGTCGTGATCAACGGCCTCGGCGAGGGCCAGGTACTGGTCTGCGGCCGGGGTGGCGATCTTGCCTTGGGCGATCTCGCCTGCACATCGACGATGCCGGGCGTCGGCATGCGGCAGCCGGATTTTGATCTCGGTGGCCAGTCCGTCCAGCTCGTCACCAACTACACCGTGGCCCGCATTCGCGAGGCCGTGACGTTCGCCGATCCCGACGAGGTCAAGCTCGTCGCCTGCATCTATCTCTGCGGTTAGGGCGCCATGGCCGATAACAGAATCATGCTGCTTTACAATGCGTTGTCCGATGGCGGCGCCATCGCGGCTGGCTACGGCTCATGGACCGCCGGCCTGCCGCTTGCCAATCTCCAGAACAGCCAGCTGTTCAAGCGCGCCCGCTCGACAAATCTCAATCTGACCAGCACCCGTTTCCGTATCGGATTTTCCACTCCCATCGCGCAACGGGTGTTTCTGCTCGGGCCTCACAACGGCTCAGGCGGCATGCAATACCGCATCCGCGGCTATTCCAACTCCGGCTACTCCACGCTGATCTTCGACACCGGGTGGATAGGCCGCTCGGTCTCATCGCTGACCCTGCCTTGGGAAACCTTCAACTGGTGGCTGGGCGGTGCCGGCACCGAGAACGATGACCCGGAAGTCAGGCCCTGGATCATCCATGTCTTTGACGAGCAGGTGACCGCGCAATTCTGGCAGCTCGAGATCGACGACACCGGCAATGCGGCCGGCTATTTCGAGGCGGGCCGCCTGTTCATGGCCGATTGGTGGGAGCCGTCCATCAACTACCAATACGGCAATAACGGCCTGACCTTCGAGCCCAACGTCATCCGCGAAAAGTCGATCTCGGGCGCCGAATATTCCAGCCGGCTCGGTCCGGCTGTGCGAGTATTTTCGTTCAACCTCGATCACCTTCCCGATGCTGAGATGTACTCATCCGCTTATCGCATGATGCGGATGGCGGGCGATGACCGCGAGGTCTTCGTGATCCCGGACCCGGCCGACGCATTCATTCAGCGCCGCTCCTTCTTGGGCCGGCTGCGCTCCATTGGCGGCCTCTCGCAGAACACTTATCAGCGCGGCGGGACCTCCTTCGAACTCAAAGAACTCATCTAGACCGGAGGCCTCCTTATGGCTCTTGATTCGACCGCACTCGCTGCGGTGGCGCGGCTTATCGCGCTCATTCCGGCGAATTTCAACGGCTTCAACCATCAGACGGTCTTTCCCCAGACCGGCAATGACATGGGGGTCGTCGCCAACGCCATCGCGGCCGAAGCCTTGCTCGCCATCAATGCGGCGGCAAATCTCACGGGCACGTCGACCACGTCGACCGCGATCGGCACCGGCTCGAAGTCCTTTGTCACGCAGGCCGGCAAGTCGTTCAATGTCGGGCGCTATGTGCAGATCGTCTCGGCGGCGAACCCGACCACACGGCAGATGTCCGGCCAGATCACGTCCTATTCTGGCACGTCGCTGACCGTCGATGTGAGCGCGGCGATCGGCTCGGGCTCGGCTGCGGACTGGACGATCTACCTGTCTGGACCGGCGGGCGAGGGTGAGCCTGGCGCTGATGGCAACACCATTCTGGGCGGCTCGGGTGCCCCCGAAAGCGGCGACGGCATCGATGGTGATTTTTACATCGACACAACGGCCAACGCCATTTACGGCCCGAAGACTGCCGGCGCGTGGGGGGCGGCAAGAAGCCTCGTTGGCCCCGCTGGCAACACAGTAAGGTCTGGGACAGGCGCGCCTTCGTCAGGGCTTGGCGTCGATGGTGATTGGTACATCGATACTGGCGCCAATACGATCTACGGCCCCAAGTCAGCAGGCGCGTGGGGGAGCAGCCGCAGCATCAAGGGCGCCGATGGGAAAACCATCCATTCCGGCACCGGCGATCCCGGCGGCGGCCTAGGCGCAGATGGCGACTTCTATATCGACACTGCAGCCCTGAAGATTTTTGGGCCAAAGACCTCCGGCACATGGGGGGCGGGTGCCAGCTTGCGTGGCACGGCTGCCACCGTTGAAGTCGGGGCGGTGGAAACCGTGGCGGCTGGCGAGCCGGCGACCGTCGTCAATGTCGGTACGTCGCAGGCGGCAACCCTCAATTTCAAGATCCCGGCGGGAGACCCCGGCGCCGCCGCGACGATCGAGATCGGTGCCGTGTCGGGCCTACCCGCCGGATCAACGCCGACCGTCACCAATGTGGGAACGTCGGGCGAAGCGCTCCTCAATTTCGCCATTCCCCAGGGCGCTGTTGGCCCGGCCGGTCCCGTGATCGCCGCTTCCTGGAACTTCTCCACCACCACGACCGATGCCGATCCAGGCAATGGCAATGTGCGGCTCAACCACGCAACGCCTGCCTCCGCCACCTTCATCTATTTCGACAATCTCGATGCCGGCGGCGCCACCGTCACCGCCTGGCTCGATGCCCTCGACGATTCGACGACCTCTGGCAACAAGGGCACCATCCGCCTGGCGATGGTCGACGCCCCGACGACCTTCGCCGATTACCGGGTGACGGGCGCGGTCGTCGACGGCACCGGCTATCGCAAGGTGCCGGTTGCCTATGTCACCGGCAGCGGTACGCCGACGAACGGCGCCAAGCTGGCCTTCAGCTTCGCGCGGACAGGCGATGCCGGTCCGCCCGGCGCAGGCTCGGGTGATGTCACGACCTCCGGCGCCGTTGCCGCAGGTGATATCGCTGTCTTTGCCGACGAGACAGGAAAGGTCCTCGAAAGCGGCGGCGCCTTCAGCTCCTATTCCGCATCGCTCTTGGGCGGGGCCAATGAGGCGGCTTGGAAGGCGGCGCTCAATCTGGAGATCGGCACCGACGTCCAGGCTGCTTCCGCGACGCTCACCTCAATCGCCGCGCTGGCGACGGCTGCGAACAAGGGCTTTTACGCAACGGGCGCGGGGGTCGTCGCCGAATATAACCTGACCTCCTTCGGCCGGACGCTCGGCGGCCTTGCGGATTATGCTGCGCTCAAGGCGGCGCTCACCCTGACGAAGGGTGACGTTGGCCTCGGCAATGTCGACAATACGTCCGACAGCACGAAATGGTCGGCCACTGCCACGCTGACGAACAAGGTCATCAATTTCGCCAACAACACGATCAGCGGCATCGCGACCTCGCATTTTGCATCCGGCGTCATCGACGCTGACAACACGCTGGCGGCCGACAGCGATACCCGCCTTGCCACACAGAAGGCCATCAAGGCCTATATCAATAACCTCCTGGCCGGCGCGGACTTCGCGTCGATGAAGGGCGGCATCAGCGCCTCGACCAACCCGAACTATCCGGCGGCCAATGCAGGCGACACCTATCGCATCACGACGGCGGGCCGCATCGGCGGCGGCTCCGGCCCCGTCGTCGAAGTCGGCGACATGGTGTTCTGCTTCGTCGATGGATCGAGCGCGGGCACGCACGCCTCTGTTGGCGCGAATTGGCAGGTGGTGCAGACCAATCTCGACGGTGCGGTGATTGGCCCGGCCTCATCCACATCGGGGAATGCCGCGAGCTTTTCGAACAGCTCCGGGAAGAGCATTCAGGACAGCGGCAAGGCTCTCCCTTCCGGCGCGATTGTTGGCACCACCGACACGCAGACGCTGACCAACAAGACATTGACCAGCCCGGAGATCATTTCGCCAACGGGCCTCGCCAAGGCTGATGTCGGCCTCGGCGATGTCGACAACACGTCGGATGCCAACAAGCCGGTATCCGCCGCGCAGGCCGACGCGATCGCTGCCAAGCCCGAGGCCTTCATCCTCGCCTGCAGCGACCTCACCACGTCGCTCACCACCGGCACCGGCAAGGCCTATTTCCGGCTGCCCTATGCCTTCACCCTCACGGCCGTCAAAGCCTCGCTTCTCACCGCGCAGGCATCCGGCAGCATCTTCACCGTCGACATCAACAAGAACGGCACCTCCGTCATTTCGACGAAGCTCACCATCGACAACACCGAGAAGACGTCTGCCACGGCCGCGACGCCCGCCGTCATATCCTCCGCCGCCTTCCTCGCTGACGACGAGGTAACGATCGACATCGACCAGATTGGCAACGGCACGGCGGCCGGCCTCATCGTCGAACTGATCGGTAACCAATCATGAGCCTGATCATCAACCCATACGTTTTCGCATCCGCAAAAAAGCCCCTCCTAATGATAAGCGGGTTCGTCGGCGGCGTTTATCGCATGATCTATTCGCGCGACGGCATCACCTGGACGACGAATACCGGATTTACAGTCCCGAGCAACTATTCGTGGTATGCGGTTGGCTCGCTGTCCGGAACTCCCTGTTTCCTGGCGGGCGAGAATTCTAACGTCAATTCGTATCTCTACACGAACGACCCAATGGCCGGGTGGACTGGGGGCACGGTTCCTGGCACGGCAGCAGGTAGTGGCGCATTCTCAGCGACTGAGAACGTCATTTTTTCTCAAGCAGGTAGCGGTTCTCAGAGGGCTACCGCTCTGTCAGGACCGTGGACAGCAATATCAACCGTCAATGCCCGAAAGGTTATTCATGATGGAACCGTTTTTATAGCGGCTGGTCAGAACGCGATATACACGGCCTCGACGGCTTCAGGGACGTGGACAAATCGGCTATCTGGAACATACACGATGAATGACGTCGCGAAAGGTGACGATGGGCTCTATGTCGCGGCCGGTGTCTCGGGCGACATGCGCACCGCGACGTCGCCGACTGGCGCGTGGACTTCCCGCACATCGTCATTCGGATCGGACAACATCAACGGCATTTGCAAGGGCGCATCCTATTGGGTTGCGGTCGGCAATGCCGGGAAAATTGCGACCGCTACGGATCCAACCGGAACCTGGACGCAGCGAACTAGCGGGACATCGGATGCCATCAATAAGGTAGTCTACAATGCCGCGCTGGGGCTGTATGTCGCTTCCACGACGAGTGGAATACTCACCGCCACAGACCCAACCGGCCCATGGACCGCAAGGACAACACCGTCTTCGACAGCGGTTCGCGGTATACTAAGCTTGGAAGAGTGGTGATCCACCGACCGCTGCTTCGCACCCCGGCCTGATTTCTCCCTCAAGAACCGCTCACCCGCCGCCCTCCGAGGCGGCTTTTTCAATTCAGGAGGGCCGCATGGCCACGGTTTATGTCGAATTCGGTTCGGCCGCGTCGCCGGCTATCTCGCAGGGGCTGCACCATGCGGCCCCTGTTGCCTCGGAGAAGCTTGCGGTCTCGGGAACGGCGGCCGTCTCCGCTGCCGCGCCGGGTGGCATGACCGTCAACGGGCAAGACCAGAATATCGCCCGCGTCACCACCGACGTGGACGTGTGGCTGACGAGCGGCACAGGCACGCCGAACCCGTCGAATGCGCCGCGCCGCGTGCTGCTGGCTGGAAGCTCGATCGACCTCCTGGTGCCGGCTGGGCACAAGATCGCGGTCAAGGCGCTCGACTGATGGCCGGCCTCGCGCTCTCAACCGGGCTCGGGCTGGCGCGGCGCCCCCGTCTCTGGACGCCGCCGAGCTATGACGCGCGAGCCAAAGCGGTCTTTGACTTTTGGGACGGCGTCGGGGCTGCTCCATCCGCTGCCGTGAAGTCTCTCCTCAACGAGACGATCGTTGCCTTCCAGGATTTTGGCATTTGGCCGGACGCGGATCTGATCGCCCCGACGGGCGCCACCAACATGATCCATGGCGTCACGGACCTGAAGAACCCCGAAGCGTCGAAGATCTTCGCCTTGTCGAACTCTCCGACGTGGACTGACCGATACGGGTGGACCGGCAACGGCACGTCCAGTTACGTGGGCACAGGCCGCCGGCCGTCTGTTGACGGCGTCAAATGGACCGTCAACGACGCCAGTATCTGGTCCTATACAGACACAGACGTAGCCGCGTCCGTGCCGGATGTCGGGGCCGGTGAGACTTTTTCCGCCTTCTGCATTCCGCGTGGCGCCACGGGCTCCATGGGCGGGCAGCTCAACCGGGTCAGCGGCGCGACCACGCTCGCTGTTGTCGCGTCATCGGCCGGACTTTCGGGGATCTCCCGCATCGACGCCACGACCGAACGGATCTGGCGCGATGGCGTCCAGATGGCGGAAGCCACCGTCTCGGCTGCCGGCCGCCCCACCGGAGAGTTTCGCATCGGCGGCAGATCGCCTTCGACCTTCAGCACGCGCCGCGTGGCCTTCGCAATGTTCGGGGCTTCGATGGTCGGCAAGGAAGCCAATCTGAACACCGTCATCCAGAACTACATCACAAAGATAAAGGCTGTCGCAGCATGAGCGTCGAGAACAAATTCATCATCACCGCCGCGCAGAAGGTCGCCCTCGAAGCGCTGAGTAACCCGACCAGCATTCCCCCGGTCTATATCGCCCCGCGTGCGATCGACACGGCATCGCCGGGCGTCGGGATCAACCTGAACCCGGATGCGGTCGAATTCGAGGCGGGCGCGGTCGTTGAACTCGTCGGCAAGTTCGTGGCGCCGAAGCGCATCATCGACGATCCGGCCTACATCGCCAATGCGGCGGCAATGGTCGCCTATCTGCGTGATCTGCCGTACGCCCTGCTTGAGGCAGAGACGATCTTCGCGCCTGTCACGGATTGATCGCCCGTGCCGCATGCGGGAATAGCCTTCGGAGACATCAATGAAACTGCTGCTGATCGTGGTGCTCGTCGCCGCGGCCTTGAGCGCTTGTGCGTCTCGCGAGGGCAACTATTGGGCTGGTGTCGCTTACGGCACGAAATACGTCGTTGAAGGCGAAGACCGGTGAGGCTCGTCCCCAACTGGCGAGAGGTCCTGCGCTACGCCTGGAGCATCCGCCTGCTGATCCTCGCCGGCGCTCTGTCCGGTGCCGAGGTCGCGCTTCCGCTCCTGCAAGAGATCCTGCCCATCCATCGCGGCGTGTTCGCCAGCCTGTGCGCGCTGACCGTTTGCGGCGCCTTCGTCGCGCGCATCGTCGCGCAAAATTCCGTGTCGGGAGAGAAACAATGAGCGCTCGTGCCCGCAAGGCCCTGGCAGCGGGGGCCGCGCTTGGCCTCATCGCCATGACGGCAACCTACCTGACCGAGCCGTGGGAAGGCACCGTCAACACCGCCTATTGGGATAGGCTCGGAGGCGTCTGGACCATCTGCACGGGCGAAACGCTCAACGTGAAGCCCGGCATGGTGAAGACCGACGCCGAGTGCAAGGCGATGCTCCTGTCTCGGCTGGAGAACGACTTCCACAAGCCGCTCGCCCGCTGCATCCCCGGCTTCGACGATGCCCCGCTCGGCTGGCAGGGCGCGATGCTGGATGAAACCTACAACATCGGCGTCGGTGCGGCTTGCTCATCGACGGCAGCCAAGCGCGCGCGGGCCGGCGATTTCCGGGGCTCCTGTCATGCCATGACCTGGTTCAACCGGGCCGGCGGCAAGGTGATCGCCGGTCTGAAGAACCGGCGCGAATACGGCGACGCGGCTCGCATGGGTGAGCTGGAGCTGTGCCTGGAGAGCCTGAAATGAACGCTGTCGCTTCGGCCATCGGCGTGCCCCCGATCGCGATCTATCTCGTGCTGGCGATCCTCGCGGCCGGCGGCATCTGGGGCTATGGCGCATTGCGCTATCACGACGGCGTGGCGACAGAGCGGGCCGTATGGCGCGCCCGTCAGGCTGAACTCGTCATCGAGCGCAACGCGGCGATCGCGAGGGCCGATGCCGCCGATGCGCAGCTGAAAGACGCTCAGGACAGCATCGAGGAGACCAACCGCGCCGCGATCGAGGCGACCCCGGCGAACGACGCGCCAGCCCTGCCTGACGATGTTGTCCGCCGTATCCGAGGGGTGCGCTGATGCGGCAGATCCTCGTCCTTCCCATCATCATAGTCTTGGCTGGGTGCACCACCGCCCGTGAAATGGCGCCACCGCCTGCCGAGGCTCCCAAGCTTCCCGATATCCCGCTCGACATCCGTCACTGTTTCGTCGGTGTCTTCGAGATCCCCGACCGTGCGCTGTCGGTCGAAGACACCGAACGCTTTTGGAAGATTGACCGGGCTCGATCCGGTTCACAACAGCGCTGCGGCCTCCGGCTGATCGCCCGTGACGATGCGCTCCGGGAGGGGTGGCGATGAGCACAGCCCGCACTACCGGCGAAAGGCTGGCCACATTGGAAGAGCGCGTTGCCAACCTCAAGACCGACGTTGCCGAGGTGAAGACGAACGTCGAAGCCCTGCGGAAGGACGTGACAGAGATCAAAGACATCATGACCCAGGCCAAGGGCGGATGGCGTGTCTTCGTCGTCGTCGGTGGCCTCGCGGGCACGGCAACGTCCGGCTTCCTGTGGCTGATCGGCAAGATCTGGCCATTCATTTCCGGGCTCCCCCGGTAACCTCTCCATCAAGGATCTCAATGACATCGACCCTGTCTGACGATCTCGCGATCGAGGCGGCCGAAGCCTTAAAGACCTACGGCAGCCAGAACGCGGCATCCAGAGCGCTGGGCATCGCCCGCTCCACCTTTCAACTTCGCCTTGCCCGTGCCGAACAGCGCGGTCTGACGGGATCTGCCCCGCATGAAGCGCCGGCCTCCGCAGCTGAACTCGTCGCGGCTGATCGCAAGATCGTCCGTCTTCAGGACGAGGTGAATGACCTCCGGGCCAAGCTCCGCGAGGCACAGCGTGGCCATCTAGCAGACGAGGTCATCCTTGCCGCGTTGGGAGCCATGGGGGCCGCTCCCGAAGCCCCGCCGGACTGGCTCGTCCGAATTCCGGCCGCAACCCCCAACAAGAAACCGGAGGTGCCCGTGACCATTTGGTCGGATTGGCACATTCCAGAAGTGGTGAGGCCGGAGGAAGTCGGCGGCGTCAATGAGTACAACATCGACATTGCCGAACGGCGTGTCCGCCGGCTCTTCGATGCCACCGTAGATATCTGCGCCAACCACGGGCCGAAAAACTACCCCGGCATTGTGGTGAACCTGCTTGGCGATTTCGTCTCCGGCGGTCTTCATCCCGAGCTTGCCAAGACCGATGAAGAGGAGGTTATCCCCGCCGCGCTGCGGTGCCGGGACCTCCTGATAACCGGCCTTGAGCGCATGGCGACAATCTTCGGGAGGGTTTACGTCCCATGCGCAGCCGGGAATCATGGGCGAGGCACGCCGAAGCCTGAGTTCAAGCGCTACGTCTACAAGAACTTCGACTGGCTGATATACCAGCTTCTGAAGCGCCACTTTGCCAACGATCCGCGTGTGACAATCGACATCCGCGCTTCAAACGAGGTTCACTATCGGGTCTATGGCCAGCGCTACCTTGCCATGCATGGTGACATGCTAGGCGTGAAGGGAGGGGACGGGATCATCGGGGCGATCGGCCCTATCATGCGCGGTGAGGTCAAGACACGCGGCCAAGCCACCTCCATCGGCAACGACTACGATATCCTCTTGATCGGCCATTGGCACCAGCAACTTTGGCTACCGCGCGCCATCGTCGCGAACACCCTCAAGGGCTTCGATGAGTTTGCCAAGAACGCGCTTCGCGCATCTCCAAGCGAGCCGTCACAGCCACTTTGGTTCGTTCACCCGGACCGCGGGATCACGAGCCGTTGGGATGTGAAGGTGGAAGACCACAGCCCCGTCACCGCGGAGTGGGTTTCGTGGAAGGAGCCTGCGGCGGCATGACCGACGACACCAACCCGAAGGACCGGGCCGGCTCGTGCAGGGTCGACCTGTCGCTGTTCCCGGCTGCCGGCTTGATCCATGGCGCGCATGCCATGATGGACGGCGCCGACAAATATGACCCGTACAACTGGCGTGAGAAGAAGGTCAGGACACGCGTCTACATTGCCGCAGCACAGAGACATCTGCTCGACTACCTGGACGGCGAGGACACCGCCGACGACAGCGGCGCGCACCACCTCGGGCACGCCATAGCCTGTTGCGCGATCATCCTCGATGCGATGGAGACAGGAAACCTTGTGGATGACAGGCCGGTGCCGGGGAAGGCCTCGGCGATCCTGAAGCGCCTGGAAGCCGTGATCCGGTCAAAGAAAAAACCCGCACCGACGCGCGGAGCGGGCTGAAGGTCCAAACTGCAGACGCCTCTTTATAACATAGCTACGTCGGAATGTCGCGCCGCCCTGTCCTTCGGGACCGGGCGGCTTTTGACGTTTTAGGGCCTCGACGAATTGTCGCCACCTCCGACGAATTTCGTCGGATGTCATCGAACGAAGATCGTTCGATGTCGCGGTGGTCTCCTCAGATTTGAGGGCACCTCTCCTCAAGGTATCACGACCGTCGTGACGCCTTCTCAAAACCTGCCTGTTGGACAGGTTAAGCCGAAATCGCCAACGAAATCAGAGTTCTTGCCACCGTGGGGCAAACCCCGACGCATTCCGTCGAGCTTCTAAAGTACGCAAAACGTACTTTAGACCGGGTCATGTGGGGGGCTGGCAATGTGGGAGAATCCCATATTGAGGTCAAACCGGAGAATTCCCGGTTTGTGCTGGCCCCCGGCAATCCAAGTATTTCCGGGAATGCAACCTCAGATTTTCCGAGGATGAGCGGCCGACCGTCCCGAAGCGGTTATTCCCCGCTTCGGGGCTTCGGTTTCTTGACCTTACTGTGGGTACGCCCGATTTGCTGTTCGGCAAGCGAGATAATCCACTCAATTGCCTCTTTGAGGCGATCCAGCCTTTCGTGGTCGGCGCGCAAGGAATACTCGTCCAACAGCGATTGAGGGATAGGGGGATATGGAGGGGGCTCTTCCATATGTTCGTAGCCGGGCGAGGGATCAGAGGAGAGGCCTTCATCTAGATCCAGCGTGTTCTGGAGACGTGTGACGATCTCCGCGTTTAGCGATCGCGGACCCGCGGCTTCGATGAGCCGCCGATGCACGTCCTGCGGAAGCCTGAGGGTGATCCGGATGTAGTCATCTTGCTTGGCCATGGCTGTGGATACCACCGAAATGGTGTCATGTGAAGCTTGACACCATAATGGTGGAGTGTATGGTTAACCCACCATTTTGGTGTCACTAGGAGATCCGATGAGCCAAGCAAATTGGCCGAGACTGATGCTTCGCCTCCCCACCGACCTTAAGCGCTTCATGATGCGTGAAGCCAAGCGAAATGGATCCTCGCAGAACAGCGAGATCGTCCGAGCTATCAGGGAGAAGCTGGATCGCATGAAGAACGACGACGGAGCACATGCCGTGGAAAGCCGCTCCGTCGTCGCTGAAACGAAACCGCCTCTTGCAGGCGGCCCCCGTAACCACCAAGGCTGTGAAGGAGCCTCTAATGGTTGATGATGTTTATACGCATAATCCCCATGATGGGGAAGTGGTGACTTTGCCGCCCGGCTTGCCAGCGGTGCATGAAGGTGCGGTCGAAGACCTCCCCGTCGTCGCGTACGAAGGCAGGCGCGTTATCACCACCGAGCTGCTCGCCAAGGTGTACGGCACGGTCGGCCATAATATCCAGATGAACCATGACCGGAATGAAGAGCGGTTCATTGAGGGCACGCACTATATCAAGCTAACCCATTCAAAATTAAAGAAATTCAAGAACTCACCCACTGTGAGTGGGTTAGTTGGAAAGAACGCCCCCAGCCTCATCTTGTGGACAGAACGTGGTGCCGCCCGGCACGCGAAGCTGCTCGACACGGACATGGCGTGGGAGGTGTTCGAGAAGTTGGAGGACAGCTACTTCAATCAGGCGGTCGCGCCTGTGCGTTCGGAAGTGGCGGTCACGATGCTCGACAAGGAGGTCAAGCGCGTCATCGGGAACATGATCAAGCAGTGCACGGGCGTGGTGCTTCGCGACGAGATCGCCCCGATCATCGCCAAGGCCGTGCAGGATGCCCAGCGCCGCGAGGATATGCATCCGACCGTGGACATGACATCGACGGTGACGGCGGCGGACATGCTCGATCTGGTCCAGGTCAAAGGCCGGTTCCGCGGTACGACGCAGTTCATCACCCGTGAGATGCTGAAGTTCACGGCCAAGGTCGGATGCTGGCGCACACCGGCCCATGTCAACCGTAGCCAGCCCTGGCGCTTCCCTCGGGAGAAAGCGCAGGAATTTCTGTTCGGCGCGAGCCTCGGTGCTGAGCTGGTCCGGTCCTATGTGGCCGGACGGACAGAGCGCCGCGCCAAGGCCTCGCTGCCGGTCGACCAGAAGGTCATCCAGTTCCGTGCCCCGGCTACCAGCTTTGAAGGAGGTGCGGCATGAAGGCCGACATTCTCACCATGACACAGCATCTGCCGCTGATGATCGAGATCGCTCGCCGGGCCGTTGAGCTCGAGCGTTGCGAGTTCGATCAGAAGTGCCGGGTCCAGGATCTCCATGACGGCTATCGGGTGTGGAAGGAGGCGCACAGCGTCCCGCACGTCGACTTCAACACGCCCGAATGGGAGGCGATGAAGGGTTTCACCGAACAGCAGTATGACGCTGTGGAGCGGGCGAAGCGCGAGACGTACAACGCCAAGCGCCGCCTCCAGACGGCTATCCGGCGGTTGCCCGGGACGGGAGGTCAGCTTTGAACGACATCCGGAAACAGGTCCGCGCTCAGATCATCCAAGTGATGGAGCAGGCCCACGAGAAAGGTGAAGACGTGTGGAAGGCGGCCGAAGCCGCTTTCCCAGGCGTGCCCGATGGCGTGATCATCGATGCTTGGTGCGACTTCGATAGCGCGGTTGAAGATCGCTGGTGGCAGTCCCTCGAAAAGACGATCGAAGGCGAGATCGTCAAGAACGCCATCGCCAAGACGGGAGGTGCCGCATGACGGGCCTCTCCCTGACCGAAACGACACCGGACGCGACGATCCTGGACGTGGATCTGTCCGGGGTGGAGATGACCCGGCTGTCCGCCCTCTATCTCGCCATCAACACGGCCAAGGACGTGCTGGCGGTTCACTGCGCCACGTCGAGCGGGGCGGTGGAGGACCTTCTCGGGTTCGAGGTCGAGCGCCTGAGCTTCATGCTGGCAGCAGTGCAGGAGGAGGCAACACACCGCCTGCCGAACGACCTGACCGAGCGGCGGGCTCGGGCGGACATCATCGCGCGGTGGGGCCTTGAGTGCGGTCAGTGGCGGTGGGTGGCCGATGGTGTGAAGGCAGCGAACGCCGCCTGATTCGACCAAGCCCCTGAAACAGAGAAGGCGCCCTCGCGGCGCCTTTTTTGTGCCCACCTATTTCTCGGGGCCTTGCCGAATGCGAAGTGTCACAAGGACTTGGCTAAGATCGTTCTCCGGATGTTCCATAAGCGGGGAGGATGTTCAAGACGAGCCTCCGCTACCAAATTTATTCAATTGAATTAATTTCTTATAGAGAATGGCTGTAGAGCGACGCAGCTCTCAACCGTTTTCTAGACACTTTGCCTAGACACTTTTGTGCCTCTGATGTTCTCATCCTCGTACACAACCGTACCTGATTTCCGGCCCACGTGTTCCCGTTCCGTTCGGGACGTGGCTCTCCGCACGGAGGGGGCGTGGGTTTTTCCACCTTGTAAGATATGGAAAAGCCTCGCGGCACTCCGTCACTTCCGAGCGCAGGGAAGCCGCGTCACATGACACAGGTCACAGAGCGTGCGTGGCTTCCGGCTCGATCTCGCTCAGAGAATAGCGTTTTGGGGCCGTCGTTCGGCATGCCTCTCGGCTTCTTTCTCCGCCTCGCCAGGCAGGCGGCATCTCTTGCCGTCAGCCCCGGGGTCGAGAGCGATGCGCTCGAGATGCGCCACGACAGGATCGGTCACGCCAAGGATCGCGGCAACCTCCGGCCGGCGAAAGCTGCGCCCGTGAAGCGGGAGCATGGGCAACCTCACAGGAACAGCAGCCCGTCCGGGCGCCCAGTCTCATAGACGCAAGGTGTTGCTCTCGCCAGCTTCAGGCTGTGACACGGCCACGGGCAGCTTTCTTGCGTCTGAAGGTGCGGCTACACTCTGAGCTATGTGCGGACACCGTCGTTGTTCCGACGGGGGAGCGCTGGACAAGAGCGGTATGCCGTGCCTCTGTTAGCGGCGAGGGCATCCATCCAACTATTGGCGGTAGGTCATGTCAGGCGCCTATGGCGACAAACTTGGAGACTCGGTCGGCGTTAAGTCCCCGCCGACGATCGAAGCTCGATTGCTGCAGACAGCTGATTTCATGACAACTCATCTCGCCTGGGAGGAACGCGACAGCGAGGCGGCCACGCGGATCGGGAGGGAAGACGCGTTTCTCGTTTTTCTTCAGAGGCGGGCAATCCCGGCCAATCCCTATTGGATCGACGGAAAGCCTGTCGATATGAAACCTCTTGATCGCGGGCAATTCCTTCTGCTCGATCTCCATCAAGAACACCAGTCGATCGTGCGCGCCGCTGTCGATTGCTTGGCCTTCTACGTGCCGCGCGCCTCCTTGGACCTCATCGCCGAGGAGAACGAAACACGGCGGCCGATTACATTGCGTGCCTCGTTTGGAGATCCGATCGATGATCCCGTGATCTGGCATCTCGGAGAATGCCTCCTACCCGCCCTCCATCAGGGGCCAGCAATCAACCGGCTTTTCATTGATCATGTTAGCCTCGCGATGGTCACGCATTTGGCAGCCAGGCATGGGGAGGCCGCTGCCTGGCCGACGCCGCGCAGGTCAGCGCTTGCAGCGTGGCAGGAACGCCGCGCCAAGGACATGCTGCTGGCAAACATGGACGGCAAGATTGGACTTGAGGAACTAGCGCGCAATTGCGGCCTTTCACGAGCTCATTTCGCTCGCGCTTTTAAGGCGACGACAGGACTGACACCCATGCGCTGGCTCTTTGCCCAGCGAATCGAGCGTGCCAAAAGCTTGCTGCTGAATTCGGCGTTGCCGATAGATGAAATAGCTCATTACTGTGGCTTCGCCGACCAAAGCCATTTCACCCGCGCGTTTAGTGGCGCCGTGGGCGACACGCCCGGAGCCTGGCGGCGCAGCCGCAAATTCTGAAGGCTGTTGTGTTAATGGGGCCCGTCTTTTCTTGCATGCTTCGTCTATCGAGAATGTGAGCTAAGTCTGCGGTTCTGTTTTTCGACAAAAGCACTGCCATACAAAAAAAGCACTGGGCGCACTGGCCCGTTTAACGAGGACACTTAAGCTTCGTCTCAGCTTTAGCGCAATTTCGAAGGTTGAGGGGACCTGATGTCATCTTCCGTACAAGCTTCGGAATTCGGTCCGTTCGCCTTGTTCGTTCAGGAGCGCCGCCTGATGAAGCAGGGCGCGCCTGTGCAACTCGGCAGCCGCGCGCTCGACATACTGATCATGCTGGTGGAGAACGCCGGCAATGTCGTCACCAAGCAACAGCTCATTGACCATGTCTGGTCCGGTGTAACCGTAGAGGAGAGCAGCTTGCGCGTGCATGTCGCCGGGTTGCGCAAAGCATTGGGCGACGGACGGGAGGGCGCGCGCTATGTGACGAACATCGCCGGTCGCGGCTATTGCTTCGTCGCCGCCGTCGATCGCAGGACCAATCAGCCGGACGCGATCGCGACGGCGCTTTGCCAACCCGACATTTTGGCAAATCTACCGCGACGGTCGAACCTGGTGGTAGGACGCGAGAGCGAAGTCAGTGAGATCGCCAGCATCGTGCAGTCGCGGCGCTTTGTTACCATTCATGGCCCCGGGGGCATCGGCAAGACGACGGTGGCCTTATCCGTGGCGAGCCAGCTGGCCGGCACTTTCCCCGACGGCGTGCAGTTCATGGATTTGAGCATGCGCAAATCGGACGTACCGGTGGTCGAGTCGCTCGCCTGCGTGCTCAACCTGCTTCAATCGGGCAGCGCGACGAGCAATGTGGTCAACTATCTGCGCGAGCGGCGAATGCTGGTTGTACTCGATTGTTGTGAGCATGTCGTGGATTCGGCGGCCGAGCTGGCAGAGTTAATCTGCCAGGAGGCACCGGGTGTAGCTGTCCTTACAACAAGTCGTGAAGCTTTGCGCGCCGATGGTGAGCACGTTTATCCGCTTGCATCGCTGGC
Organism: Chelatococcus sp. HY11; assembly: GCF_018398335.1. Taxonomy (NCBI): domain Bacteria; kingdom Pseudomonadati; phylum Pseudomonadota; class Alphaproteobacteria; order Hyphomicrobiales; family Chelatococcaceae; genus Chelatococcus; species Chelatococcus sp. HY11. Next base: position 4,274,591 of record NZ_JAHBRX010000001.1, on the reverse strand, counting down.
GTTTCCGCCCGACGACGCCGTAATTTCCGCCGAGACCATCGCCAACTATCCTGCTGCCCGGCTTTTCCTTGAGCGAGCGGTGGCCGCCGGCTATCGCGCCGAGTTTAGCGATGCGGACGCCGAAATCGTCGCCGACATCTGCCGCAAGGTGGATGGCATCGCGCTTGCGGTGGAACTGACGGCCGCGCGCGTGACGCTGCAAGGATTGCGCGAGACTGCCGCGCAGCTGGGTGGACGATTGAACTTGCTCTGGCAAGGACGGCGTACGGCGCTGCCGCGGCACCAGACGCTCAGCGCGACGCTCGACTGGAGCTATGAGCTGCTGGACAATCGCGAGCGAACCGTGCTGAGGCGTCTCTCCGTCTTCGTCGGACAGTTCATGCTTGAGGAAACGCAGGTCGTAGCCGCCGGTAATGGTGTGGATGATGCGCAGGTTGTCCAGGCCCTGGTGCAGCTGGTTTCCAAATCTCTAGTCGTCGCCGACTCAGGCGATGGCCGCACCCGTTACCGTATTCTTGACACGACGCGCGCTTATGCGCGGCTGAAGCTCATCGAATCAGGCGAGTTGGCCGATACGTCGCGACGGCATGCAGCGTTTTATTGTGATCTTCTCGACCGCTCTGTTGTGAATACACCTGGCCAACCCGAACGGCCGGCTCGTGAAAGGCTGAGCAACGTGCGCGCAGCTCTGGAATGGGCCTTCTCCGATTTGGGCGACACTCGGCTCGGCACCGAACTCGCCGCCCGCTCGGCCCAACTTTTCCTCGACCTGTCGCTGCTTGGCGAATGCCGACTATGGACTCAGCGCGCGCTGTCGGTGCTCGACGCTTCCCTGCGCGGCACATCGAGCGAAATGGCGTTACGGTTAGCGTTCGGCCAAGCTCTGATGTTTTCTCAGGGCAACAGTGAGGAAGCCCACGCTTCTCTAGCGCGAGCGCTGGAGATCGCCGAGTCGCTTGACGACAGCTTGGGGCAGTTCCGTCTGCTCTGCGGCATGCATATGTACCATCGGCGGAGGGGGGATTTCGCCGCGCTCGTGTCGATGGCCGAGAAAGCCGCGGCGATCGCCACCGACTTCGTCGATCCGGTCGCCGTCGCCGCCGCATATTCCATGCTCGGCGTCTCGCACCATCTGAACGGCAACTTGGCTCCGGCGCGCGACGCGCTCTGGGAATCGATACAGCAGCCGACTGACGACCGCCGGGTAACAACGAAGTTCTTCGGCGCGGATCGCGACGCACCGATCCTTATCCCAAGGACGCTCTGGCAGATGGGCTTTCCAGATCAGGCCGCGAAGGCTGCGCTCGAGGCCGGTGACATCGCAAATCTCGATCCGGTTACGGGCTGCGTGGCGCTCATCGGCTCGGCCAGCGTATTCCACCTGATGGGAGAATGGGAAGCCGTCGAGGACTACGTGGATCATCTGATCCAACATGCGGGCGAGCACTCGCTCGCCCCCTACCAATCGGTGGGCCTCGGTTTCAGGGGCGAGGTGATGTTCCGGCGCGGCGAGGTAGAGGCAGGCGTGAATCTCGTCAGAGAGGCACTAAACAGACTGCGTGCCGCGCGTTACGAGAACTATTCGGCTTGGCTAAGCTGCACGCTGGCGGAAGGCCTCGCGGCGCGGCGCCACTACGACCAGGCGCTCGCGCTCATAGGGGAACTAACGGCACCTTCGGCGAATACAGCGGTCTACAACATGCCGGAGCTGCTGCGCGTTCGCGGCGACTTGCTGGCACAGGCCGGCGACGAGAAGGCAGCCGAACGCTCACTGGAGGATGCGATCGCGATTGCCGAGGCACAGGGCGCACTATCCTGGCGGCTGCGGGCCGCGACCAGCCTCGCCCGTCTGTGGCGAAGCCATGGCCGGAGCGATGCGGCAGGCGAGCTGCTTGGAGCGACCTATGCCCGCTTCAGCGAAGGCTTCTGTAGCGCCGACCTCCTCGCCGCGAAGGCGCTGCTGGAAGCGCTCGGCCGTCCGCCAGAGGCAGTCTGATCGGTAGCCACGATCTCGCAAGGGATTGTTATCTTCCGCGACCTTATCGCATTCACAAAGCTTCACGCCGCTTAACAACACCGAACTCGCGCAGCACCGGCCTTCCAGCGATCTTCTCCTCGTCAAGACGACGCAGACAGGAGAACGTCATGCAAATCACCTCTCACCAGGCCCAGGCCGTCATCGACGGCGCGGAAGCCAGGGCTCGCGAGATCGGCCTGCCGGTGATCATCGCCGTGCTTGACGCCGGCGCCCACCTCAAGGCCTTCCGACGGATGGACGGCGCGGTCCTCGCGTCGATCGACATAGCGATGAGCAAGGCGAAGACCGCCGTACTGTTCCAAGCGAACAGCGAAGCAGTCTGGGAATACTGCAAGCCCGGCGCTCCGGCTCACGCCTTGGAGCTGACCAACGGTGGCCTCGCTCCCTTCGGCGGGGGTATCCCGTTGCGCTGCCCGGAAGGCAGCGTCATCGGCGCGGTCGGCGTTTCCGGCGGTGCGGTGTCTCAGGATGCCGAGGTCGCACAGGCCGCGCTCGCTGCTTTCGAGAACCTCACCCGCTAATCCCTGAGAACCCATCCTCTTCCCGACCACGTCCCAACTCAAAGAAAGGAACGACCATGTCCAAGACCATTCTTATCACAGGCGCAGGTTCCGGCTTCGGCAAAGGCGCCGCCATCGGGATGGCCAAGAACGGCCACAACATCATCGCCACTGTTCAGGTTTCGCCACAGGTGACGCCGCTGCGCGAGGAAGCGGAGCAACTCGGCCTGAAGAATTTCCGCGTCGAACGCCTCGACCTCACCGATCCCTATGATATCAGGCAGGCGCAGTCCTGGGATTTCGACATCCTCTGGAACAATGCCGGCCAGGGTGAAGCCGGTCCGGTCTGGGAGATCCCGGTCGATCTCGTGCGCCGCAACTTCGAGATCAATGTCTTCCTGCCGCTCGTCCTCACCCAAGGCGTGATCCAGCGCTGGGTGCGCGAGGGTAACAGCAACGGCAAGAAGGTGGTCTTCACTTCGTCCATGGGCGGCCTGTTCACGCCGGCCAACTGGGGCACCTACGTCTCGACCAAGCACGCGCTGGAATCGATCGCCGAAGCGTTGCAGCAGGAGCTTGCCACCTACGGCATCAGGATCCAGACCATCAATCCGGGCGCCTACTACACTGGTTACAACGAGACCATGGCGGACAACCCCTTCCGCTGGCTGGATGACAAGAAGAACTTCACCAAGCGCGCCGATCTGCGCAAGGGCTTTGACGATTTCTTCGCCACGCCGGAAGGCAAGATGGATCCGAAAGAGATGATCGACCGCATGATCGAAGTCGTGCCGGCCGACACCGGGAAGTTCCGCAACGTGGTGCCGAAAGTGATCGAGGACATGCTGAAGCAGCACCAGATCGCTGCTTGGGACAACCAGATCTGAGCACGAAAGTCCTTTGAAGCGGTGGTTCTTCGACCGCCGCTCCCTCTCTCCCTTCCCATACTGGTAAAGCGCCCTCCGTAAGGCGTTGTTGCAACGAAAGAAAGGTGACGGATATGACCAGCTTGAGCCCTCTCATCGCGATCGCCGCAGCAAGTCTCGCCACGGCTGCCTTCATTCCGGTCGCGCAGGCGAACAAATCCTCGGGCAAGGAGAACAAGACGATCGTCCAGCGTTCGTTCGACGCCTGGGCGGCCGGCACCGGTAGCCCCTACGACCTGCTTGCCGAAGACGCCGTATGGACCATCACAGGCAACTCATTGGCATCGAAGACTTATCCCAGCCGCGAGGCATTCCTCGGCCAAGTTATTCGGCCCTTCGTTGAGCGCATGAGCGTCGGGCTGAAACCGGTAATTCGTGACATCTATTCTGATGGCACCACTGTCATCATCCATTTCGACGCGGCTGGTACGGCAAAAGATGGCAAGCCCTATGTGAACACCTATGCTTGGTTCCTCGACATGCAAGACGGCAAGATCGTCAAGGCGACGGCGTTCTACGACAGCATCGCGTTCAACGATCTGTGGACCCGCGTCAAGCTTAACCAGTAGCTCTCGCCAAGGCAAGGGGCGCAAATGCGGACAGCCGCGCGCCCCTGATGCGATTATCAACCTGTCGGCGAGTCCGACCGTGCACGTAAAGGGACACGACCATGAAAACCTGGTTCATCACTGGAGCCTCTCGCGGCTTTGGCGCTAGGATCGCTGAACTGGCGCTCGACAGAGGCGACAACGTCGTGGCTACGGCGCGCAACCCGAGGACTGTGTCGGAACGTTTTGGCGAACGCCCCAATCTTCTCGCCGCCGCGCTCGACGTGACAGACGAAGAACAGGCGAAGGCGGCTGTCGCCGCAACGGTGGAACGTTTCGGCCGGATCGACGTGCTGCTGAACAACGCCGGCTACGGCCTGCTCGGCGCGATCGAGGAAGCAACAGGCGCGGAGGTCGAGGCGCTGTATCGGACCAATGTGTTCGGGCTGCTCGCCGTGACGCGCGCCGTACTGCCGACAATGCGGAAGCAGCATTCGGGCCATATCCTTAACATCTCGTCGATAGGTGGCTATCGCTCGGCAGCTGGCTTCGGCATCTACTGCTCGACCAAGTTCGCCGTGGAAGGCTTGTCAGAGGCACTCCACCATGAACTCGCGCCGCTCGGCATCCATGTGACAGTGATCGAGCCGGGCTATTTCCGCACCGACTTTCTCGACTCGACTTCACTGGTGGCGAGTAAAAACGTCATCGCCGACTATCACTCGACAGCGGGCAACGTGCGCGGTGTGGCGAAGGAGCTCAACCACGCGCAGCCAGGCGACCCCGACAAGTTGGCAACGGTGCTGGTCGGCCTCACCGACACGGACAACCCGCCTGTGCGACTGCCACTTGGCAGCGATACCGTTGCCGCGATAGAGGCCAAGCATGCCTCGGACCAAGCGATCTTGGCCAACTGGCGGAGCGTCTCCATCTCGACCGACTTCGCGGAGAGTTAATTCCGCGGCGGCGGAGGATGAATAGCGTCGGAAGAAGTCGGGGAGACGTAGAGCCCCCCCGCTGACGATCATGCCGCGCAACTTGCAGGAGACAGCAATTCTCCAGGAAGGCCCAGGATGCTAAAAAACCGGGAATCCGCAGCCTATCTTTGTTCGAGCCGACGAGGCCAATAGCGCTTCCATGAGCAGAAGTCTCTAGGGCTTTGCCAGAAGCTCGCATCCCAAGGAGGATACTCGGGATATCCATTCCGCCAGAACTGAACGCTTTTCTGCACTTGGGGGTCATGCCGATTTCGGTATATCCACCGCAACTCAGAGCCAGTGATCGATCTGCGCTTCCCGCCCAATGGCGTTACATAATCATGTTCATGGCTCTTTTTTATCACAGCCGCGATGTCCAATTGGTCGAGGAAGAAATGCACAGTCGCGCTTGATTCACTGTGAGTATGCCAATACAATCCAAATTTCGACTTCTTTCTCCATCGTACGAAGTCCGGATACTCTAGATCTGCTGCTTGTCTATATTTAGGATGGCGCAAAATTTCCGCCAGAAATTCAGAATTATCACTCGGTGTAAAGCTATTTAGTTTCTCTCCATTGATTAGATACCGGTTTATATTTATTAACTGGCGCATCAAGTCTGGCGAAACGAGATGGCTGTATCTGTCGAAGTCATATGCCATAAATGTGCCCAGACCAAAGATGATATCTCCAGGCTGAAAGCTCTCTTTGAATGGCGGCGCGAATGGCATTGATAAAACCTATTATAAGAAATATATGGTTAGTATTCTTAAAAAGTCGATTTTTACGAAAACAATCGGCAATCAATACGCTATATATCCCAATTTTCAAAATATTTCAGATGAATTCGATAGATATTACAATTCAACCCGCCCGAATAGGGAAAGGACGCGGAGGCGGCAGAGGCGAATGGACAACGGTGGCATAGTCCGACTCTCGGAGTTCTGGCGCCGATGGTCACTTCCGTCCACACGCCCTGCAATACTTCCTGGCGTCCAATAGCCAACACGGCGTCACACCGCCAATCAATGTGGGCGCCCCCGACGAAGACCCGCTCGATGCGCTGCGCGCGATCGGCCCGGATGAGGGCAGCTCCCAGTATCGCGGACCTCGCATCTGGATGGCAGCGGCCGTGATTGAGGCTCAGCCGACGCTGTCGGTCAGCCGTTCGCTGGAATCGCGGCTTATCTGCCAACCATCGAGCGGCGAGGGGTTTATGCGTCGCTATCGACGGTGTTCCTGCGGATGCTTTCCCCGAATTTGACGCCACAAGAGGCCGACGCGGGCGCTCGCTGCGCTTGTCAATGACGCTGTCGGGTGGAATGGCGAGGCGAACCGAGGCTTGAGGGCGCAATACGTGTTGCGCCCCACCGTGAACCGGCGGCGATGCCTTACGCAGGCAGGACGACCACCTTCGTCTTGACCGGCGTGCGGTTGTAGAGATGGATCATGTCCTGGCTCAACAAGCCGACGCAGCCGCTTGTGATGCCTGAGCCGATCGATTCGGGATCGCTGCTGGCGTAGATCGTGTAGAGCGTATAGGCGCCGTTCTGATAGAGATAGAGCGTCCGGGCGCCGAGCGGATTGTCGAGGCCCCCCGGCATGCCGCCTGCGTATTTGGCAGCCTCGGGCTGGCGCTTGATCATCTCCTTGGGGGGCGTCCAGGTGGCCCATTCGCCCTTGCGGCCGACGTAAGCATCACCGCTCCACCGGAATCCGTCGCGGCCGACATTGGCCCCATAACGGGTGGCGTTGCCGTCCTCTTCGATGCGGTAGACATAATAGTTGCCGGGATCGACGATGATTGTGCCGGGCGCTTCCTTGGTCTCGTAACGGACAGTCCGGCGGAAATATTTCGGATCGACCTTCCTGACATCGGCCGCCGGGATCGGGAACTTCTCCTCCGGCACCGGACCGTAGACCTTCTCCGCCTCTGCGAGGCTCATGCTGCCGTCGGTTGTCACGCAACCGCCCAGGCTCAGCGCACCGAGGCCCACGGCGGAGCCGAACAGAAACGACCGGCGGTTGAGAAAACCCGACCGAAACGCAGGCGAGGCTGCTTGGTCGATCTTTCCAGTATCGGGATGCCCACCGTCTGTGATCATGATTCGTCAGTTTCCCATGTCCTGCTGCCCGACGAGACAATACCCCGGCAATATAACCGCTTAACGTCTTGCGGCGCAGAGATTGCTCTCCCCCGGCGCGATTGGCAAGGGCGGACCTTTGCCGCACGGTGCCTGCCCGGCGGGAGAGTCTTGAATTTTCATACGGTCTGGCCTTCTCACGCCGCTTGGCGCATGAGTGACCCGACATGATATCAGTCTCCGGATACCCCCGGTGAAGTACAAAGCGTCCGCTTAGGCGCTTTTGCTACCGCGAGACCGGATCGCGGAAAGCGATTCGGCTGGCTCGGCACGCTCAACACCGCTGGAGAAGGCGGAAGGCATTCTCTGCCAGGGTTGATGCCGTCAATCCGGCGGCGAATAACGGGTCCAGGGGCGATTTCGATCCCATGTCGAAGGGATAGTCGCTGCCCGGCACAACGTGATCGGCCCCGAGAACATTGATGAGCAGCCGCGCCGCCATCGCGCTGTGAACGAGCCCATCGCAGTAGATCTGCCTGAGATAGGCGCTCGGCGGCAAGGGGCAGCGCGTCCGCAAGGAGGCTCGGTGCAGCCAGGCATGTTCGATCCGTCCGAGCTGATACGGCAGGAAGCCGCCACCATGCGCCAGCACCACTTTGAGCGTCGGATGGCGCGCGAAGACTCCGGCCAGGATGAGCCGCGCGACCGCTTCCGTCGTTTCAAAGGGGAAACCGACCACATTCCAGAGATGGTAATGCGCGAGCCGGGCGACATCGCCGCCATTTTGCGGATGCAGGAACAGCGGGACGCCGAGCTCTGCGACCGTCGCGAAAAATGGCTCAAAGCAAGGGTCGTCCAGTTCGCGCCCGCAAACATGGGTGCAGATCGCGACGCCCGCGAGAGCGAGTTCGCTGACGGCCCGGCGCAGCTCGCGGCAGGCGAGATCGGGCGCCTGCAATGGCACCGTGGCCAAGGGCATCAATCGCGCGGGGTGCCGCTCCCGCCACGCGGCATAGCCGTCGTTGATCTGGCGAGCGATCTCCAGCCCGTCCTGTGGCCGAGCCCAGTACATGAAGTATTCCGGCGGGCTGCTGATCGCCGCGCCGTCAAGCCGCATGTCATCGAGGGCGGCGAGGATGAGGTCACCGTCATAAACGTTGGGCCGCAGCCGCATGTCCGGCTCGATGGCTATCCCGGCCGGTGCATGAAAGGTCAGGCGGTCGTCCTGGCCGAGTTCGAGCACCTCAGCAAGCTTCCCCCGGCGCAAGGTATCGACGAAGGCGGGCGGAATGGCGTGGCAGTGGAAATCGATGAGGGCCATGGCTCAGTCCCAGTCGTCATCTGAGTGGGAGGCTGGCCACCACGTGCGCCAACGCCTCGCCGAGCGCCTCGTGTCCCGCTGCGCCGAAATGCACGCCATCTCCACCCGCGACGGTCACGATCGCACTCGCGTCCAGGAAGGGCAGACCGCGCGCGGTCGCGAGGGCGGCGAGCGCGGGGGCGAGTTCCGCCGATTTCGTGTCGGCGTGAGCATAGACGGCGGCGAAGGCAGCGCCTCGCGTGCCAAGCCGGGGTGGCGCGACAATGAGAACCTGAGGGACCTTGTCCGATGGCCCCTCGATCGGCAGCGCATCGACGAGGGCAATCAGATGGTCGACGCCGTCAGCGACATCGGCCGCCGTTTGGCCGAACCTGTCCTTCAGGTCGTTGACGCCGAGCATGAGAATGACCAGATCGAGCGGTTGATGGGTGATGAGGCAGGGCGCGAAATACGCCGCGCCGTTGCGCCCCGGACCCATATCGTCATCGAGCCGTGTGGTGCGCCCGCGAAGTCCCTCTTCAATCACCGTGTAGGCCGGCCCGAGACGATGGGACAGCACGCCCGTCCATCGCGTCGCGGCGTCATGACGTCCACCCCCGTCGGGCCGCGCGCCCCAGGTGTTGGAATCGCCGAAGCACAGGATGCGGAAGGGCGCGCGCGGTGCGGCCGCGTTCATTGCCGGGCGCCCTGGCAAGCCGCCCCCGCTGGCGACAGAGTCTCGAGATAGGGAAGCACCTCGCGCGCGAACAGACGAATGCTCCGCTCTGTCTCGGCATGGGTCATCAGGCCGGAACGGCCCATCATCACGAGGCGCCCGAAACCGCCGACCTTTTCATGGAAGGCGGCGATCTGTCGTCTGACGGTTTCGGGGCTGCCGGCAAACATGATGCCGCGGTCAATAGCCTCCTCGACCGTTATGGGTTTGCGCCCCTGCGGCGGTCGGCCGGCGTGGGCGATCTCCTGTGCGGCCTGCAAGGCTCGATAGGTCTTCGGCGCTGCTCCCGGCGGATTCTGGCCAGGGAGAAAGGACGAATACTGCGGCGCCGAGATATCTCCCACCTCCAGGAACCACAGCAACTGCCGCGCCGTCTCCCAGGCCTCCGCGTCGGTCTCGCCGACATAGGTGAACCCCATATAGGCGAAACGATCGGCCAGCACCCTCCGGCCCGCCTCGCGAGCGCCCGCGCGGTAAGCATCCCAGGCGCGAAGGGTGCGCTCGGCGCCGCTGGCGAAGACGGTGTGGACATAGCCGCGGCGGCCAAGCTCGCGGCCCGTCTCGGGATCACCGGTCGCTGCCCAGAACGGCGGATGGGGGAATTGCCAGGCCTGCGGCCATACATTCACATGCCGGTGGTGGTAGTGATCGCCCTCCCAGCTGAAGGGGCCCTCGCGATGACTGAGCGCGGCTTCGATGAGGTCGATCGCCTCCCAGAACCGGTCGTTGATGCCGACCGGATTGGCATTGCCTGAGGCCATTTCCGACCCACCGGACTTGACGAAGCCGATATCGAGACGACCGCGCGAGAGGACATCGGCGGTAGCGTATTCTTCGGCGACGCGCACGGGATCCTCCCGAACCGTGATCAGGGTGCCAAGGCTCAGGATGCGCACATTGCGGATCTGCCGAGCGAGGATGCCGAGGAAGAGCGGGCTCGCGCTGTGGAGGCAATTGATACCGCTGTGGTGCTCATTGGAAATCACGTTGATGCCGAGCGCGTCGCACAGCAGGAACTCGTCCAGCACCTCGTGGAAGATATCGGCTGCCCGTCGCGGATCGCAAAGACGGCTCGGCAGGTTGGCGCGGGCGGACGCGTGAGCCTCGATGACGGCCTTGTCGACAAAAGGATAGGGCGCTTCGCAGATGTACCAGGCCTGCATTCAGCGGCACTCCCCGCCAAGAGTCGCCCCATGGCCTGTTGTCCTCTTTAGGAAGTCTGAGACGACAGCGGCGAGTTCACCGGGCTTTTCGACATCCGGGTGGTGGCCAGCGCCTTCGATCATCCGGAACATGGCGCCGGGGATAGCCGCCGCGTAAGCCTGGCCATAGGCCGGGGTGACGATACCGTCCGCCGCCCCCCAGGCCACCAGCGTCGGGACCTTGATACGATGCAGCCAATGGAGGAGACGCGGGCTGTGCATATAGGGGCGCCATCCGTAACGGCAGGATGCCTCGCGATTGGCGGCGTAAGCGACCACGGCATCGTCGCTCATGGCGGCGAAATCCGGCGCTTGCGCTGGATCGGCCCATGTCGCGCGGGCGACCATCTCGGGAGGCTCATTGAAGATGTGCAGGATATCAGGTGTCTCGCGCCTGTTGATCCGGATGCCGAGCGCATCGATGAGGACGAGCTTCGCAAGGCGGTGGCCATAGCGAACGGCGATTTCCGCCGCGATCCATCCGCCGAAGGACAGGCCGACAAGATTGACAGGCCCGGACGGCCATTGATCGAGCAGGTCAAGATAGGCATTGACCACATCCTCCACCGTCGCGACATGGGGCGGCCGGGGCGTCGCGGCGAAGCCCGGATGCGAAGTCACCATCAAGGCCAATCCGCTCCCGGCGAGCGCTTCAAGGAAGGGCGCTGCCGGATCAAATGTCTGAAGCCCGTGGAGGACGAGTGTGGCGGGACCCTCGCCTCCTGAAAGGACGTCGAAGGCAATGCCAGCGACGTCCATTCTTCCGCGGCGCATCATGGCGACGCGGCCTGTCGCAGGCCAGGTATCACGACGCGATTTATCACGACGCGATCATGTCGCGGTAGGCGATCAGCGTCTTTGCGTAGTTCGCCATCCACCAGTCGAAGCTCATCTTGGCCTGGACGGCCACGTTCTGCGGCGCGCCGGGGTTGATCGCCCTGAGTTCCGGCGGTGTGATGGCATCGGCGGCGGGATTGGCCGGCCCATTGCCCAGTGCCGCCAGCAGGCCGACCTGTGGCTCCGGATCCTGGAACGTCGCGATGGCCTTCATGGTTTGCGCGAGTGCGGGAGCGCCCTTCGGCACGACCCACAGGCCCGAGAGCAGGACGCCGCCCTTGAAGCTCCAGTCGATACGGCCCTGCGTCTCCTTCTTGAGGATGTTGGCGCGGCTGCTCCACAGCCAGCCCATCACGGCCTCGCCGTTGCGCAGCAGCTCCTGGCTCTGCGTGCCGTTCTCCCAGTAAAGAAGATGCTCCTTGATCGAAGCGATCTTGTCGAAAGCGCGCTTGACGTCCAGGGGATAAAGCTGGTCGGGCGGCACGCCGTCGGCCATCAAGGCCAGCTCGACCATCGGCTGGGCATCCTTGCGGACCATGCGCTTTCCCGGAAATTTCTTGAGGTCGAAGAAATCGGCGGGGGAAGGTGGTGTCGTGACCTTAGTGGTATCCCAGGCCGTCACAAAGCTGAACAGGTAGTTGCAGACGCCGTATTCATAGACGAATTCCGGAATGGACTTCGACTTGTCGACGACGGTGTAGTCGATGGGCTCGAGCATGCCGAGCGGACCTAATTCGCCGATGGCGGCCGCGCCTGCGTCGCACACATCCCACGTGACGGCCTTGGCCTCGACCATCGCGCGGATCTTGCCATTGCTGGGGCCGGAGCCATCCATGACGAGCTTGCCGCCGGTCTGCTTTTCGTAGTTGGCGCCGAAGGTCGCTGCCAGGGCCTTGAGCGCATCACCGCCCCAGTTGGCCATCACCACATCCGGCACCGCCGCCGCGGCACCCGTGCTGCCGAGAACTGACGGCGCCAGCCCGAGGGCGCCCAGAGCGAGCATCAGATTCCGGCGGCTAATTTCGCCGCGCTTGTACTTCTTGGCAAGAATTTCGCCGCAGTCCTCGGCGTAGCTCTGCAGTTCGGCCATCTTATGTCCCCTCGTCGAGGCTTTGCCCCAGTGTTGTTGCGCCGCAGTGTTGTTGCCGGCCCGCATGCCGATATATGCTTCCCCAAAGGCAAGGGGGAAACATATGGTCCGACGCCGGTCCGCGGTGCCGTATCGCGCATCAGCAGCAGTCCTCTGGCGGAGAAGGGCGAGCCCTTTCCCCAGGAGCACCGAAGCTAGTCTGCTGGGCAGGGTGCGTTGCAGCAATTGATATTTGTAAGGACCGCCTTGTGAATATAATTCGCAGGACGGTGGCCCCTCCCAGGTTTATTCAACCTCGGCCACTTGCTTGGCCACTTGCACCGCTATTCGCGCGGCCGTGTGCACGGCACCTTGGCGGACGATGCCATGTCGTTCTCAACGATGGACCCCCATGATCACGAGACCCGCTGTCGGCATCGCGCTGATGCTCGCAAGTTCGCTGCTTTTGACGATCAACGATGCCTTGACGAAGCTTCTGCTCGGACGTCTGCCGACAGGCCAGATCGTCCTCACCCAGGCCCTGATCACACTTGCGGCTGTACTCGTGATATCGATCCGCGGTCGCGGCGCGAAACTGAAGGTGCACAGTCGTCCAAGGCAATTGCTGCGAGCATTCTTTAACGTGGGCAGCCTCATCACTTTCGTGATCGGGCTCATGTACCTGCCGTTGTCGATCGCAATTGTGCTATCCTTCGCCAATCCTCTTTTCGTTCTTCTCCTGGCACCGGTGATCATCGGCGAAAAACTTGATGGCCCGCGTCTCATGGCGGTGCTCATCGGCTTTATTGGTGTCCTGGTGGTGATCAATCCGACATCGGGAACCCTGTCACTCTATGCTTTGCTGCCATTGGCATCAGCCGCCTGCGCGGCGCTCCGCGACATCGTCACCCGTCGCCTCGCCCAAACCGATGCCACACAAGCGACCATGCTGCACTCGGCGGCAGCGACGGCGGTGGTTGGGCTTATCTGGTCAAAAGGTGAATTCGTCATACCCGCCGTTAATGATGCGGTGTTGCTGGCCGCCATGTCCGTCGCTTATCTCGGCGCGCTCTATTGTATGATCGATGCGTTGCGCTTCGCGGACGCATCGACAGTGTCCCCGTTCAAATATACATCGCTCATCTGGGCCGTCGCGCTCGACCAGATGATCTGGATGCGCCCACCTGCTTTCAATGTGCTGATCGGCGCCATGATCATCGTGACGGCGATGATTTTTATCTACAGGAGGGAACGCGCGAACGCTCGGGTCGATAGACATTGACGAAGAAGCCCCGACGGCTCGGAAAAATTCTCACAATCCACCCACAGAAAACATCAGTTGATGGTGCGGGTGCGAACGCTAGAGCATTTCTGGTGAACTCCGGCTCACCAGGGATGCTCTAGGTCTTTGTTTTTGAGCATTTTCTTCACGCGAACCGGTTTCCACTTCGCTTGAAAATGCTCTAGGTCCCATTCGAGACGACTGGTGACAGTGCGCGATGAATGCAGGGACGAAGGTGTGAACTAAGCTCGCAAGATATCAAACCGTCTCAGGGAAGAAGCCCCAGCTCCCGGCTGGTATCCCCGACCTTTTCGTGATCTGATACCCTGCCGACGTGCCCGATTACACGACCATGCCGACCTGCGCGGCGGTCACGGATGGCTCCGGCCCCAGCGCACAGCGCAGGCGCAGATCTGGCGGCAGGGAGGAGAACAGGCGGCTCGCCAGATTGTCGGCCGCCGCCGTGGCGCGCTCGTAGTGGGAGTGCAGAACGCGGCCGCCCTGCTTCACGATGCGTCCCGCGATGAAGACCGTGTCGATGTCGCGGTTTTGCGCGAGCTGGATCAGGACCTGCGGGGGGTCGCGCGCCGGCACCACGTGGCCGCCGTCGGCGCGGACCAGCAGGATATCGGCCTGTTTCCCGACGGTAAGGGAGCCGACTTTATGGTCGATGCCGAGCGCTCGGGCATTGTCGATGGTTCCCCATTCCAATACTTCGCGCGTGGTCAGCGAGACCTGCCGCACAACGGAGCCTGCGGCATCCGGGACCGCGGCGCCGCCGGTCGTCATCGCACGGACAAGCGCCTGGTTGTTGAACAGACGATGAGCCTGCAGCGTGAACCGAAGGGCATCGAGCATCCGGTCGCAGGCGAGCGCTTCGCAATCCACGCCGATCGATGGCCGGAGCCCGCGTCGCCTGATGCGTACCGACAGCGGTTCGCGCACATGCGCGCGCAACTCCACCGTGGGCGCCGAGGTGAAACTCGCGCCCGCGTCGATCAGAATGTCGAGCTCATCATCGGCAAGATAGTTGCCGTGAACGACATTGTGGCGCGGTGAAATCAAGCCTTCGCGCGCCAGCTGCCGGTATCCGTCCGCGACAAGGCGACCGCTCTGCCCCCAAACATGCGCGCTCGTCAGAACATCGAGCGTGGCCGCTTCGGCGAAGTCGCGGCGACAGACCTCCATGGTGGCATAGTCGGGCCCGAGGATGCACGCGGCGAGCGTAACGCGCGCGTCATCCGATGAAAGGGACCCGCGTCTCAACCTGCGCATCTCGTCCCAGTCGTGGGGTATCGTTGAGAAATGCGGCTCCCCGGGTTTGGGCGGGGGTTTGGCGGAACCGTGCCCGAAAACCGCGCGGACGCCCGAGGCAAGAAGCGCATCGACAGCGGCGTCTGTATGCTCGGGCGTCGGATTGTTGTGGCACCAGTCGAAGATCGTGGTCGCGCCGGCATCAAGCTGTGACAGGGCGCCGAACAGGGTCGCGTCGTGGAGATCCTGCGGGGTATAGAGCGGGGCCAGCCGCGCGTGCAGGATGTCATCGTAATCGGAGCCCGCCCAGTCGCCCCCTATGCCCCGCAGTGGGGTCTGCCACGTATGGAGATGCGCGCTGATGAGCCCCGGCATCACAATGGCACCGCGCGCGTCGATCCGTTCGGCATCGTCAACCGCGAGCTCGGCGCCAATGGCGGCGATACGCTCATTCTCGATCAGAATATCACCGCTCGCGAGATCGCCTGTGGCACGATCCATCGTCAGGAGCGCACCGCCCGTTACCAGAAGTCGTCGCATGGCTGTCAGCTCTCCCGCTTGCGGAGCATCAAGTCGAGAAAAAGCAAAGCCGCTGAGATGAGGAGAAGGAGCGTGGCGACAGCCGCCATGGTCGGGTCCAGCTTGTCGTTGATTCCGTCCCATATCCGGCGCGGCAGCGTGAAGATCGTCCGTCCCGCGATGAACAGCACGATCAGAAGCTCGTCCCAGCTGTGAATGAAGGCGAAGATCGCGCTTGAGGCGACCGCCGCCTTGATGTTCGGCAGAAGCACCAGCCGGATCGACTGCGACATGGACGCGCCGAGGTTTCTCGCCGCCATGTCGTAGCGAAGGTCGAAGCTCGCGAGTGCTGTCGAGACGATCACGATGACATAAGGAATACCGGTGACGACGTGCGAGATGATGACGCCGACATAGGTGCCCAGAAGTCTCAGATCGACCAACAGGCGGTAGAACCCAAGAACATAGACGATTGTCGGCACGATCATCGGCAACAGCATCAGAAGCCTGACCATCTCGCTGACACGATTGCCGAGACGCCAGCAGCCGATCGCGCACAAGGTGCCGAGTGTCACGCACAGGACCGTCGAGACGCAGGCGATGAAAAGGCTCTGGGCAAAGCTGCCGAGCCATGTCGGGCTTGTGAAGAGGTTGACGTAGTGCCGGAATGAAAGACCATCCACCGGCATGGCGAGATAGTCCTGGTCTGTCAGCGACAGGGGCACGATCACGAGGATAGGCAGCAACAGGAAGCAGACGACGACCCACGCGGCCACTCGTGTCTGTGGTGCCGGAAGGAGGGCGGCCTCTTTCATTTCGCACCAAAGAGTTTGCGCAGATCAAGGACGCGGGACACCACGGCCAGGAGCAAGGCGATGATGACGACCAGCGTGACGGCCAGCGTCGTGCCGAGGCCCCAGCGCAGCACTTCGATGATCTGGATGCTGATGTATTCGGTGACCATCATCGTGCGCCCGCCGCCCAGCAGCGCCGGCGTGATGTAGAAACCGAGCGAGAAGATGAAAACCAGGATGCCCGAAGCGACGATCCCGGGAACGCTCAGCGGCAGGTAGACCATGCGGAAGGCCTGCCCCTGCGTCGCGCCAAGGCCGCGCGCGGCCGCGATCAGCGCGGGGTCGATGCCCCTGAGATTGGCGGCCAGCGGCAAGATGGCATAGGGCAGCATGTAGTGGACCACGCCGATGATCACGCCAAGCTCGTTCCAGAGGAGCGGCAGCGGGTTATTGATCACGCCGATGTTCATCAACGTCGCGTTGATGATCCCCTCGCGACGAAGCAGGGTGATCCAGGCGAAGGCGCGCACCAGCGCCGATACCCAGAGCGGCAGGAGGATACCGACGAGCATGAGCCGCTGGGCGTGCGGCCCTGCCTGCACCCAGCAATAGGCCACGATATAGCCCAGCACGACGGTGATGAAGGTCGTAATCAGGCAAACGCGCAAGGTGGTGGTCGCGACGCGCAGCACCGAGGGGCTCAACAGCTGCGCATAATTGGCGAAACCGGGCTGCGGCTCGGTGAAGCTGATCCAGAAGACCTGAAGCAGCGGATACACATAGAACGCCAGCAGGAGCAGCGTGGCTGGCGCGATCAGGATGTAGAAGGCGGTCTGATCGCTGACCGGCCAGCCGAAACGCGCGCGCCGGTCGCGCAACTGTCCGCCCATGCGGCCGGAGATCTCGGAATTGGGGAGCGCTGTCATGTCTCGGTTTGCACCTTCATCAGGCAGCGACGGTCACTGAGGCTGCCGCGTCCCATCCGATCCGGATCGCGTCGTCGAGCGACGGCGGCTCCCGCCCCCAGGTCGGCGCGTCGAGCATGATCCGGCCGATGCCCTCGACATCGACCTGAAGGTGATAATGGCCGCCGTAATAACTGAACTTGGCGATGCGCCCGGTAACGATGTTGTCGGCCGTGTCCTGAGGGCCGAGGAGGCGGATCTTCTCAGGCCTGATAGTCACGGTGACGGAGCTGCCCACCAACTGGTGGGCCCCACCGGCCTGTCGTAGCAGGGTGGCGCCGCTGCGATAGGTGAAAGCATCTCCGGAAACGGTCTCGACCTGCCCGCTGATGAAATTGCTCTGTCCGAGGAAGCCGGCGACGAAACGCGTCGCGGGCTTCTCGTAAAGCGTCGCGGGCGATCCGAGCTGGACGAGCCTGCCCTCCGAGAGGATGGCGATCTCGTCGGACATCGACAAAGCCTCCTGCTGGTCATGGGTGACGTAGATGAATGTCAAGCCGACACGGTTGTGGAGGTCCTTCAGCTCGCCCTGGAGGTCATGGCGCAGATTCTTGTCGAGCGCGCTCAGCGGCTCATCGAGCAGCACGATGCTCGGCTCGAACACAAGCGCGCGCGCCAGCGCCGCGCGCTGCTGCTGCCCGCCGGACAGCTGACGCGGAAAGCGATCCGCGAAACGATCGAGCTGCACCATGTCGAGGGCCCGCTTGACCTGCTCCTCGATCTCAGGCTTCGGGCGATGGCGGACACGCAGTGGAAAAGCGATGTTCTGCGCCACGGTCAAATGCGGAAACAGCGCATAACCCTGGAAGACCATGCCGAACTCGCGCCGGTCAGGCGGCAGGTGGTTAATGACCTCGCCGTTCAGCTTGATCGTGCCGGCGGATGGTGAGACGAAGCCGGCGATCGACATTAACAGGGTTGTCTTGCCTGATCCCGAGGGGCCGAGCAGGGTCATGAATTGACCACTGCTGATCTCGAGTGACACGTCATGGAGCGCCGTCGCGCGGCCGTAGGTCTTGGTCAGATTGTCGACCGTAATCGCGCCCGCCAGCGCAGCCTGGCCCGGCCGGGCGGCCCGGCGGATGGGGCGGTCAAAGACATCGCGAACAGCGTGCGCAAAGCTCAAGGTCTGCCCCTCGATTTTGTGTTGCGGGTGACGCCAAGCAAGCCTCGCGCCAAGGTGTCATTGGTCACAGAAATGCAACGTCGGGGTTCAGGCCGAGCATGAACTGGCCGACGGTCTCGAAATGGTCACGCCGGCCGTGGAGGTGCTGCGTGATCATATGCATGTCGCGGAAGCGACGCTCGAAGGGCGCAGACGCGAACACCGCTGATGTGCCCGCCGCGTGGTAGCAGGCGTCGACGACGGCCTTGGCTTCCTGGATGGCGTGGCTCGCGGCCAGCCGGATCGCCACACGTTGCGCCAGATCGATGTGGCCGCTCTCCGACAGGTCCGCCCACACATCCGCAAAGGTGACGTGGACAAGAAGGCGGGCCGCTTTCAGGCGCGCCTCGCTTTCCGCGACAAGGGCCTGCACAGAAGCCTGTTCCGCGAGCGGCCGCTTCTGACCGCGCGCGGTCTTCTCCCGCGCCAGGGTGAGGAAGGCCTCACGCATGGCGCCCGCGACGCCCAGCGCGATGGCAGCGAAACCGCCGCCCCACAGGCTGTCCGGTGGCAAGAGATAGAGCGCCCCGGCGGCATGCGCCTGTGGCTTGGCGCCGAACTGGAACGCGTAGCCGTCCGGCACGAACAGGCCATCGACAGCATAGGTGTCGCTCGCGGTGCCCTTGAGCCCCATGACATCCCAGGCATCGCTGAGGGTGACAGCGGACTGGGGGAACAGCATCATCCGGCTCTGTGGCTTGCCCGCAGCATCATGCAAGGGCTCGCCATCCGTGTCGTGGAGCACGCAAGCCCCTGCGAGCCAGGTGGCGTGACGGCTCCCGCTGCCAAATCCCCAGGAACCCGTGACGCGATAGCCACCCGCGACGGGGAACGCCCTGCCGCCGCCGAAGCCTGACGCGAGGATCGCGCGGGGATCGGAAAAGATGTGCGATCCGATCTCGCGCGGCAGCGAGGCCGCGGCGGTGGAGCAGACCGACGTCTGCGAGAGACACCAGGCGGTGCTTGCGTCTTCGCACGCGATGGTCTCGATGACCTCGAGAAAGGCAAGCGGCGCGACCTCTTCGCCGCCGACATAGGCCGGCATGAGAAGGCGGAACAGGCCGGCGCCGACAAGGGCGTCGACGAGGTCCTCGGGAAGCCGCCTGATCCGTTCGATCTCAGCGGCGCGTTCGGCGACAAGCGGCACGAGCGACCGTGCGCGCTGCTGCGGCGCTTGTTTGGAGGAAGGGTGCAGCCGGGTGAGGGTATCAGCGGGCATGGCGCTATTCCGCCGGTTGCGGATCGCCCATCAGTGCCTGCGCCTCCGTCATGCTCTCGCTGGCGGGGACGCCCGTCACCGTGGGGCTGAAGCACATGAGCGACAGGATCTCAAAGAGCATCTGCGCGCCGGCATGGGCCGTGTTGGTCGTCGCGTCGTATTGCGGCGCGACTTCCACCACATCCGCGCCGATGATATCGAGCCCCTTCATGCCCCGGATGATCGCCAGCGCCTCCCGTGTGGTCAGCCCGCCGATCTCGGGCGTGCCGGTACCCGGAGCGAAGGCCGGATCGAGGCTGTCTATGTCGAAGGACAGATAGACCGGCCCGTCGCCGACGATCCGGCGCGCCTCAGCCACGATCGCATCGGTGCCGAGAGAGGTGATCTCATCGGCGTGGATCACGGTCATCCCGGAATCCGTGGAGAACTCCCACAGATATTCGGCCGCGCCACGGATGCCGATCTGGATCGTGCGTTCCGGATCGAGCACGCCATCGAGAACGGCATTCCGGAAGGGGCCGCCATGGTGGAATTTCGTCTGGTCGTACAGGCCGCCGGTGTCGCAATGCGCGTCGATATGCACCATGCCCACCGGCCTCTCGCGGCCGACGGCACGCAGGATGGAGTAGCTGATGGAATGATCGCCGCCGATCGACAGGGGCGCGACGCCCGCGTCAACCATCGCGCTGATATAGGCTTCGATATCCGCATGGCAGGCGGCCAGATCGTAGCGACTGCGGAACGGGACATCGCCGATGTCGGCAACCCGGAGTTCGGCACCAGGCGTACAACCGAGCGCCTCATTGTACGGCCCGATACGCTCGATGGTGCGCAGGGCACGCGGCCCGAAGCGCGAACCGTTGCGATTGGTCACGCCCAGGTCCATCGGAATGCCGAGCAGAGCCACCTGCAAGTCGCCGAAATCCGGCGCAGCCATGTCGACCGCGCGGTGAGGCAACGACAGAAAGGTGGGAATTCCCGCGAACGGCAACGTCCGCGTCCCGGATTTGTCGAAGATGCGATCAGCGACCTTGCGGAAATGCGGATCAAACAGCTCGCCGCCGTGAGCATCCGCATATTTTCTGCGCAGCCGTTCCAGATTTGAACGATCCATACCGACCTCTTGGCATGCTTCATGCCAGACGGGTTGCAACAGGACAGCCCGGAGTCCCCACGACCAAAGGAGGCAGAGCAGGATGGCTCGCGTCGCTTGCTTGCGTGAGACGTTGAGCGTCTACGAATGCAGCTTGGAAAGTATAGAGCGCCGAGGCAAATGATAAATATTGCGCCGGCGATGTGAGGAAAGATAACGAACGCCATGTCAGCGCGACTGCCGCCATTGAATCCTCTGCGGGCCTTCGAAGCCGCCGCCAGACACCTTTCCGTGACAAAGGCGGCGAACGAATTGCACGTCACGCACAGCGCGGTCAGCCATCAAATCCGGGCGCTCGAAACGACCCTCAACGTCAAATTATTTCATCGGGAGGGCACGCGGCTGCGCCTCTCCGCCCAGGGATCCGCCTTGCTGCCATCGATCAGCAGCGCCTTTGAGACGATCGCCGAAGCAACCAGCCGTCTTCGGCGCCCCTCGATGGAGGGCGACCTTGTGATCAGCTGCGTTCCGGCACTGCTTACCTTTTGGCTTTTGCCTAGAATAGCGACATTTACTGATCAGTTTCCGGGCATTCGCCTGCGCCTCTCCTCGTCGAACAATCCCGCCGACGTCTATTCACCCAACATAGATCTCTGCATCCACTATGGAGACGGCAGCTGGGCGGACCGATGGGTACGCGAGCTGACGACAATCAGCCTGTTTCCCGTCTGCAGTCCGACGCTGCTCAACAAGATCCAACTGCGCGAAGTGCGCGACATGGCGCAGCACGTGATCCTTCACGGGGACGCAGGACGCGAGTGGAGCCGGTGGCTCGCCGCATCCGGCGCAACCGACACGCTCGCCAAGGCCCGTCAGCATTTCATGTCGGATGCCCATCTCGCCATCACCGCCGCCATGTACGGCAACGGCATCGCGCTCGGCGACAATGTGACGATCCGCCAGCCGCTCGCGAACGGGCGGCTCGTGGTGCCGTTCGATCTGGCCGTGCCCGCGACCGATGCCTTCTTCCTGATTTGCCGCAGCGACATGCGCACCACCCCTCTCGTCCAGACGTTCATCGAATGGGTCGATGCTGATATCGCCGACGGGAAGATTTAAAACTCGTCCGCCGGTCCCCACCGTTTACCCGCCGCGACGCGAGGTCCGCGGCATCCTGTCGTTTGCGTGCGCTTCATTGTTAGTTTTTCTCAGAGACAAGCTCTCAGAATTATCAGTTGCGACCGCATGCGCGTCCCCTGCACAATGTCTGCAGACCAGTGAACTTGGCGGAGACGTAAACCACGTCGCATAAAGAGCCGGGCCTGCGTCAGAGCGACATCGCTCAGTTCGATGTCCTCGCGGATCTATTCCATACAATAATGAGGGGAATACGATGGCGCGTTTGCAGGAATTTGCGGAAGACTGCGTTGAACTTGCTGTTGAGCGTTACAACAAGGGCCAGATCAGTCGACGCACACTCATCCAGGGGCTCACGGCGCTCGGTGCTGTCGGGCTGAGTTCTGGCCTCGGCGGCGCCTCGGCCGCCGCGAAGGAAGTCGTCATGGCGACCTGGGGCGGCGATTCCCAGAAGGCATTCGTCGCCGTTTTCGGGCCGCTTTATGAGAAGGCGGGCGGAAAATTCGTCTATGACGAATCCGGTCCAAGCAATGGCAAGATCAAAGCGATGGTCGACGCCAAGAATGTGACCTGGGACGTCTGCGACGCCGGCGTTGGCGCCATCGGTGAACTCGGCCCACGCGGTCTGCTCGAGAAAATCGACTATAGCGTTGTCGACAAGTCCAAGGTTCCGGCAGAATTCGCCTACGAGTATGGCATCTGCAACTATATGTCGAGCTTCGTGCTTGCCTGGAACAAGAAGCAGGTTTCCGGAGAGCCAACGCTGGCCGACTTCTTTGATGTCAAGAAATATCCTGGCAAGCGCGCCCTGCGTAAATCGTCCACCGCCATGCTTGAAATGGCATTGATGGCCGACGGTGTACCCGCGGATAAGCTCTACCCTCTGGACCAGGCACGCGCGTTCAAGAAAATATCCTCGATCAAGGATGATTTGATCTTCTGGGATACGGGCTCGCGCAGCATGGATATCTTGCGCAACGGCGATGTTGCCATGGCCTATATCTGGAATACCAGGGCCAACGTTCTCAAGCGCGAAGCCAACGCGGAGGTCGACTACACCTTCAAGGGCGGGTTCCTGATGCCAGCCTGCTGGGTGGTGCCCAAGGGCAATCCCGCGGGGAAGCTTGCCATGGAGGCTATCGCCGTCATGCAGGACCCCAAGGCCCAGATCGCGCTTCTCGATCTTCTCGGCAACGGCCCGGCGAACCCGGCCGCCCGCGCGCTGGAGACACCCGAGCAGCTCGCGATCGACAACGGATCGCCGGCCAATGCGGCCGTTCAGGCCAAGACGAGCGCCGATTGGTATCGCGACTACTTCGCGGATTCCGAGAAGGCCTACGTCGATCTCATCACATCGTTTTCCTGATCATCGGGACGGTCTCGCCCGTCCCGCAGTCTAACTCAAGGAGCTCCCGCGTATGCGTGATAAAGTCTTCGTGGCTCAGCCGATCCCGGAAGTCGCGCTCGACATCCTGCGTGAAGTCGCCGATGTCACCGTCTATCCCTATCTCGACCGGCAGATCAGCCAGGACGAACTCATCGCCAACGCCAAGCGCTGCGACTGGCTCTACGTTTTGGGAGATACCATCGTCAGCGCCGATGTCATCAACGCCAATCCGGATCTGAAGGCAATCGGCGCCTTGACGAAGGTCGGCATCAATATTGACATTCCGGCGGCCACCGCCCGCAACCTGCCGATCGTCAAGGGCGACACGGCCGAGGTCTTCCAGGGCGGTGTGAGCCTGGCGACGGCCGATCTCACCGTCGGCATGATCCTGGGCCTCGCCTACCGGATCGTCGATTCCGATCGCTACACCCGCGCGGGCCAGTTCAAGCAGGAGCAGACGATGGCCTTGATGGGCCAGGGCTGCCCGGCAAAGACGGTCGGAATGATCGGCATGGGCGCCGTGGCGCGCTACATGGTTCCCCGCCTGAAAGCCTTCGACATGAAGGTGATCTATACCAAGCGTAATCGTCTGTCCGCCGAGGATGAGAAGGCGCTGGGCGTGGAGTGGGTGCCAGAACTCGACACATTGATCGCGGAGAGCGACTATCTCTCGGTGCAGTGCGACTACAACGACAGCACGCACTGCCTCATCGGCGAACGTGAGTTCGGCCTGATGAAGAAGGAGGCCTATTTCATCAACACGGCGCGCGGGCGCATCGTCGACGAGAAGGCCATGATCAAGGCGCTGCAGGATGGCGTGATCGCCGGCGCGGCGCTCGATGTCTACTGGGACGAGCCGCCCTATGCTGATCCCTATTGCCCGGTGGAGCTGACGAAGCTCGACAATGTCATCCTGGCTCCGCACAACGGCGGCGCGACATGGGAAGTGCGCGGAACACGCTGCGCATCCGTATCGCGTGACCTCGTGCGCCTCATGAAGGGCGAGCGCCCGAAGGGATTGCTCAATCCGGAGACCATGCCGCTGGCGGCGGAGTGATGGGGACTGGCGTCGATACCCCCAGGCTGGCACCAGAGCAGGACACGATACCAAGTCTGGACTTGGCACCAAGCCTTGGCGTTGCCGTCGTCCGCCAGCTCGAGGCTCTTGGCGTCGAATACGTGTTCGGCATCCCCGGTGTCCACAACATGGAGCTCTACCGGGGCCTTGCGGCGAGCACGATCAGGCATGTCGTGCCGCGCCATGAACAGGGCGCCGGCTTCATGGCTGACGGCTATGCCCGGGTCACGGGGCGCCCGGGCGTCTGCTTCATCGTCAGCGGTCCGGGGGTCACGAACATCACCACCGCGATGGGTCAGGCCTTCGCGGATTCCGTGCCGATGCTGGTGATCTCCAGCGTCGGTGCCCGGGGCGAGCTCGGTTCGGGGAATGGCTATCTCCATGAGTTGCCGTCCCAGCAGCGTATGGCGGCCGGCGTCGCCGCCTTCAGCCATACGCTGATGGATGCCGCTGAACTCCCGCACGTGCTGGGCCGGGCCTTCGCGATCTTTCGCAGCGCCCGCCCGCGCCCTGTCCATATCGAGATCCCGGTCGATCTCCTGCGCGGCCCCGGTGCGGCCGCGCCTGTGCCGATAGTCTCCACAAGTCCTCCCTCTCCGGCAACGGACGCGATCTCAGCCACCGCGTCCGTTCTCGGCGCGGGGCGAGCGCCTGTCATTCTCGCCGGCGGCGGTGCCGCCTTCTGCGGGCAGGCGATCACCCGATTGGCCGAGCGGCTCGATGCGCCCGTCGTGACGACGATCAACGGCAAGGGCCTCATTCCCGCGGGACATCCGCTCACCATCGGCTACGCACCGAGCATGGCGCCCGTGCGCGAACTCCTCGCGAGCGCGGATCCACTGCTGGCGATCGGCACCGAGCTCGGGCCGACCGATTTCGAGACGGAGGCCGGCCAGAAGCTCACGCTCGGCCCATTGATCCGCATCGACATCGACCCCGAGCAGTTGTTTCGCAACGCGCTGCCCGCCATCGCCATCCACGCGGACGCGGCACGGGCCGTGGATTCACTGTTTGAAGCCACGCACCCCCGCGAGAGTGGTGGCGCGGCGCGGGTCCGGGCCGTGCGTGACGCCGCGGCCGCGACGCTTCCTCCCCACGCCCGGCAATTCCAGCCGCTGATCGCCGCGCTCGCGGGCAAGGATGCGGATGCGATCATCGTCGGCGACAGCACGCTGCCGGTCTACGCCGGCAACCGCTTTCACGAACCGTCCCATCCGCGCGCGTGGTTCAACGCCTCGACAGGATACGGGACGCTTGGCTACGCGCTTCCCGCGGCGATCGGCGCGAAACTGGCCTCTCCAGGGCAAGCCGTGGTGTGCCTGACGGGGGATGGCGGGCTGCAATTCACGGTTGCCGAATTGGCCACCGCCGCGGATCTCGGTTTGCCACTGCCGGTTGTCGTCTGGAACAATCACGGGTTCGGCGCCATACGCCGGCACATGGCGGCCCATCACATCGAGCCAGTCGCGGTCGATGTCGCGCCGCCGGAGCTGGAGCGGCTCGCCGCCGCCTACCGCTGCGACTACGCCAGCCCCACCAACGGCGCGGCACTGGAATCAGCGCTGGCGCGAGCCCATTCGACAAACCGCCCGACACTGATCGAGGTCTCGCCCGACTGCCTCCTCGACTGACTCGCACGACGGCCGACGGATTGAATGAGATCATGACATTGCACGACACGGCGTTCTGGCAGGAAAAGGCTGCGCGGCTCCGACCGGAGACTCGCGCCTTCATTGATGGAGCCTATTGCCCGGCGCAATCCGGCCGGACCTTCAGCACGATCAATCCGGCAACGGGACAGCCCATCGCCGCCGTGTCGGCGTGCGACGCCCAGGATGTCGACCGCGCTGTAACGTCCGCTCGCCGGGCTTTTGAAAGCGGGGTTTGGACCCGGCAGTCGCCCAAGGAGCGGAAGCGGATCATGCTCCGCTTCGCCAAACTCATTGAGGAGCGCGTGGAAGAGCTCGCGCTTCTCGAGACGCTCGATGTCGGCAAGCCGATCGGCGACAGCCTGCGCTGGGATGTCCCGAATGCGGCCGCCTGCATCGCGTATTATGGTGAGGCGATCGACAAGATTTACGGCGAGGTCGCGCCAGGTCCCGACGATCTCGTCAGCCTCGTCACCCGCGAGCCGCTGGGCGTTGTCGCCGCTGTCGTGCCCTGGAACTACCCGTTGTTGATGGCGGCCTGGAAAATCGGCCCCGCATTGGCGGCCGGCAACAGCGTCATCCTCAAGCCAGCGGAACAGTCGCCGCTGACCGCGATCAGGATCGCGGCGCTGGCGGTGGAAGCAGGCCTGCCGCCGGGCGTGCTGAATGTGCTGCCGGGCCTCGGTCCCGAAGCGGGCCAGGCGCTGGGGCTGCATCCCGATGTCGATTGCGTCGGCTTCACCGGCTCGGTGGACATCGGCCGCAGGTTTCTCACCTACGCGGGCCAATCCAATGGCAAACGCGTCGGCCTGGAGCTCGGGGGCAAGTCGCCTCAGGTCGTCCTCGCCGATGCCGGCGATCTCGACGCGGTGGCGGAGGCGGTTGTCGCGGGCATCTTCAGCAACACCGGACAAGTCTGCAACGCCGGCTCACGCCTGATCGTCGAGGCCCCGATCCATGACGTTCTGCTTGACAAGATCATTGCCGCCAGCAGCGCCTTTGCCGCCGGTGATCCGCTCGACCCGGCGACCGCAATGGGTGCGGTCGTCAGCCGGGAGCAAATGGACCGCGTCCTCGCCTATATTGACCAAGGGCAGACGGAAGGGGCGAGGCTTGTCGCCGGCGGACGGCGGGCACGGGCCGAGAGTGGCGGCTACTTCATCGCCCCGACCGTGTTCGATGGTGTGGGCAATGGCATGACGATCGCGCGAGAGGAAATCTTCGGACCGGTTCTCTCGGTGATCCCGGTTCGCGATGCCGAGGCGGCCGTGGCGGCCGCGAATGACACAGACTTCGGCCTCGCGGCCTCCGTCTGGTCCAGCGACGTGAAGCGGGCGCATCAGGTGGCCAAAGCGCTCCGTGCCGGAACGGTCTGGGTAAACTGTTTCGATCGCGGTTCGATCTCCGTGCCCTTCGGCGGCTTCAAGGCCTCCGGCTTTGGCCGGGACAAATCCCTCCACGCGATCGACAAATATACCGACTGGAAATCGACGATCATCGCGATTTGATGTGGACCGACGATGATCACCGATCCCCTGTTCTATGCCCTCGCGATCCCGGCGGTCATCCTCGTCGGGTTGTCAAAAGGCGGCTTCGCGGGCCTCGCCGTGCTGTCGCTCCCGCTGATCGGCCTCGCGATCTCGCCGGTGCAGGGCGCGGCCATCATGCTGCCCATCCTGATCTTCCAGGATTTCATCAGCACCTATGCCTATTGGCGCAAGTGGGATGTGCCGAACGTCCGCATCCTCCTGCCGGCCTCCTTTGTCGGCGTGGCTCTGGGATATGTTCTGGCCGCCGAGCTGCCTGCCGGTGCGGTCGAGATCGTGCTCGGCATCATCGCCGCCGGCTTCGGTATCAAGTCGCTCCTTGGCAAGCGAGCGCAGCCCAGCGGGCGATTGAGCCGCATCACCGGCTGGATATGCGGGGTGGGCGGCGGATTCACGAGCATGATCGCCAATACCGGCGCGCCGCTCCATCAGATTTTTCTCATGCCTCAGAAATTGCCGAGGGATATCTTCGTCGGCACGCAGCAGATCATCTGGACGATCATCAACTGCGCGAAGATCGTGCCTTTCCTGGCGCTGAACCAACTCACCCCCGGCAATCTCAGCACGGCGCTCGTTCTGTTCCCGCTCGCGCTGGTATCGACCCTTGCCGGCATCTGGCTTGTGCGGCGCGTGTCCGGCGAGCAGCTCTACACCGTCATTTACTGGCTCCTGTTGCCTGTGGGAGCCATGCTGGTTTGGCAAGGGGTGATGCGGGCTGGCATCCTCTGACGAGAAGCCGGCGGGGCAATCGCGAGAAAACGCATGCGCGGATAGCGGCGGCCGAACGACCCAGTCGGTGCACGATGCTTTAAGGCCGATGCGCTTGCCGGGAAGGAGAGCCCAAAAGGCCCTCGAATGAGCGGCACCCGGCAGTCGCCTTGACGACCCTCCACGCGGGCGCGAAAGTTCGCGCCATCCCATCCGGGCGACGAGGACGCGTCATGACCAATCAGGAAGATGTTCTGCCCTCCACAACCGAGCCCATCCCCACACACCCCGAGGAGATGAAAGGCGTGTTCAATCTACGCGTGGGCAACTGCATCTCCATGCAAGGCAGCGGACGCATCACGCCGGCCGGCATCGTCACGATCGGCCTCACACTGACAGCATTCGCGGCAGCCATGCTGGCGGTCGGGCGGCTGAAGCGATGACATTGGCTCCGCGCGCCCAGGCAGTCGGAGCGGTGCCCTCACCTGCAGGCGTGCAGGCAAAATACAACGCGCCGCGCCTTCAAGAAGCGGCGGCCTGAGCCGGCAGAAGAGTGATGTCGTCGCCCCGCCCATCAGCGAGCCTCCCCGGTCGCCTTCCCCAAATGTGAGCCGACGGCCAACCTGCGCCCATCGATTTCCGACGCCGCGCGCGGACGGAACTGATGCGCCTCACGTCGGACGCGGCTCGCCTTCGATGCCGAAACCGCTGTCTCAAAAAATCACATAGGCGAGACGCTCAGAATCGCGAATTTGGCCTTGACAATACCGAAGTACCGCTGGAAATGGCCGCAAGGGAGTGGTATTTATTGATACCCGCCATCAAAAATCCCGGCGGGAATATCCAAAAATTACAAATATTTGACTCAACTGCAATTTTGGGGGGCGCCCGTGGCGACGAAAACATACAATGTCGGTACAAGCGGTTATAGTATCATAGCCGGCAATTTATCCCAACAGAATGATCTCGTCATCAAAGGAAATGGCAGCAACGCAAAAGTTGTCATTGAATCGACGAATATCTTCGGATTCAATATCCCGACGACACTGAATGGATCGGTAAACGGCCAATCCAAATTCCTCGCAACACTGATCAACAACGGTGTATCATTCTCCGGAACATCCGGCAATGAGACCTTTGATGCGGCGAAGTACCTAGGCGACGCGCGCTTCAATGGCGGAGCGGGAACCAACAAGCTTATCGGCGCATCTGGAAAGAACGTCTTCACCCACGACTACAGCAACGGCGGCGTTGACACGATCATCGGTGGTGTTGACAAGACGGTCAACTGGAGCCTGCTGTGGTGGAACTACAGCAAGACATATCTGGCGTCGAATGAGCTGGTAGTCAACGGCACATCCGGGGCCGACGTCTTCAATTTCTCGGGCAGCGGCAACGCGTTCAAGGTATTTAAAGATAACACCAACAACCATGTCATCGACGCGTGCCAGTTCGGTAACGGACCGATCAAGGTCAACGGCGGCGCCAGCGGCGACCAGGTCGATCTGCGCAATTTCACCGGTATCCTGACATTCAACGGCGATGCCGGCAACGACACCCTTGTCTACAAGGACGGCTACAGCGGCGTCGGCTCGACCTATAATGGCGGCGCCGATCGTGACGGGCTGGCGGTGGATGCCAAGGCCTCGGGCAGCACGCTGTTCCTGTCGGACAACGCGCTGACCAACGGCAGCTCAACCCTGCTCTATCTGTCGAGCGTCGAAGATTTCAACTTCGTCGGCGACGCGGGCAATGACGATGTCGATGCCAGCCAGTTCAGTGGACGGGTCATCTTCCGCGGACGTGGCGGCGAGAACGAGTTCCACGCCGGCAAGGGTGACAACGACGTCATCCACGAGCTGTCCTACGGCGGTCATGACACGCTGATCGGCAATACGGTAAGCGGCCAGACGTCACTGGAGATCGTCGGCGACGACCAGGCCAACATCCTGGCCTTCTCGGGCGACGCCAATACCTTCAAGGTCACGCATAACTCCGAGGAAGTCATCGACGCCAAGGATGTCAACGGCATCAAGACCGTCAATGCCAATGGTGGCGCGGACGAGCTCGATCTGACAGCCTACAAGGGCAAGGTGGTCTTCAACGGTGGCGCCGGTGATGACCTCCTCACCGTGCGCGACAAGGTGAGCGGCGCCGGCACCACCTATGACGGCGGTGCCGACACTGACACACTGAAACTCGTCGCCGCGCTTGGTGGCAGCACCATCGTGGTGAACGCGACGAAGCTGGTGGATTCCAACGGCGCCGATCTCGTCACCTTCCAGAACGTCG